>NZ_SJPU01000002.1:22836-322836 GCF_007860105.1 Allorhodopirellula heiligendammensis | reverse complement strand
AGGGTGTTTTCGAACGAGTCCGGCGGATACGGAACAGGACTGAACAATGCCGCCGATGCCAGTGACGTGTGGGAGTCGCAAACGCGAGGCGGAGGGGACACTGCCATGGCGGAACTGTTCACGCAGCGGATGGGGCACGCGTATGGCGAAGGGCTCGGCGGCGTGCCGGCAGCGAAACTGTTCGCCCATCAGCTCGCGAACGTCGATGCTGCATTCATGGCTCGCTCGTCGAATACGTACGGGGTTCTGACGAGCGACGATCCCTACGCTTACCTCGGCGGTTTTTCTCTCGCAGTAAGGGCAGCGGGGCGTAAGCCGCCGGAACTCTACGTTCAGAATTTGCGTGACGAATCGGAGGTGATCGTGGATTCAGCCAGCGGTGCGATCGCCAAGGAAATGCAGACTCGTTACTTGCATCCGCAATGGATCAAGGCACAGCAAGCAGAAGGATACAGCGGAACACTACAGGTTCTCAAAGCCACCAAATTTTTATGGGGTTGGCAGGTAACGGCTCCTGAAACGGTTCGTGAGGATCAGTGGCACTCGATGATGGATGTGTACGTCAACGATAAATATAACTTGGGGACACGGGAGTGGTTCCAGCAAGACAACCATGCCGCACTGGCACAGATACTCGAACGTATGATCGACGCAGTTCGCTTGGGGTATTGGCAACCCGATGCCGAGAGTCGTGCGACTTTGCTAGAGGCCTATGCGGATGCGACGCAAGCGAGCGAATTAATTCAACGCCATCAGGCTGTGACCCAGTTTGTCTCGGCGCAACGAGAGGTTGCGACCGGGGCCAAGCCTGATGCAGCCGCCAACGAAGTAACCGCAAACCAACCGACCCAGTTTGTGCGTGGACAAGAGTTACGCCCCCAGCGACAATCTCCGGATGAAATCGTTGATGAATCGCCGTCCATGACATGGCGGACCGTGAATACAATCGCGGTCATGATGCTTCTGTTCGTACTCGGCGCTTTTTTGCAGTACAGGCGAGTTGCTACAGGATAGAAGAGTCTCAACGAAGGAGTCGCTATTGGCTATCTGCACGGATGGGCCTTGGGCCCCTAAAACTAAAGGCACTCAGAAATACGCATCGCGTACGATAAGCAAGCACTAGCCACTCTAAAACGGAGTTGCGTCACGTTTCCCCATGCAACCAAGAATATTCAGCATGATGCAGGCTCCATCAAGTCACGATATCAATGCTCGCATCGACAGTTTATGCAAACCACCGGGAAGTTTGGGTGAACTGGAGTCGATCGCTCGCAAGCTGTGTGCAATTCAAGGCACGTTGTCGCCATCTGTCTCGCCCCGCCGCGTCGTCGTCTTTGCGGCAGATCATGGCGTGACGAGTGAAGGCGTGACGGCGTGGCCAAGTGAAGTGACAGGTTTGGTCACTCGGGTGATGCAGTCAGGGCGGACAGCGAGCGGCGTGTTTGCTGAGCATTTGCATTGTGAATACGAAGTCGTCGATGTGGGCTTGCGTGCTCGGTTGCCTGCTTCTCGGATTCCAGGATCGGCGGTTCAGTTCATTGACGCCGCTGGACGCCGGGGGACAGGGAATCTGCGTTTCGCTGCGGCCATGACTGGCGAAGAGTTCGACCACGCGTGGGCGGTCGGCAGTGCGCGAGCGGACGCAGCCAACGATGACGGCTGCCGACTGGTAATCGGCGGTGAGATGGGGATCGGCAACACGACCGCAGCGAGTTGTTTGGCGAGTCTGTTGGCAGGTGTTGACGTCCAGGATGCTGTCGGACGTGGTGCTGGCCTGAACGATATTGGTTTGGCAAAAAAAGTACGGGTCGTTGAGGATGCGATTGCCCGTGTGCGTGCATTGGAACCACTTGATGCCCAGCAAATTGGCTGTGAAGTCGGCGGACTGGAGATCGTGGCGCTCTCTGGGTTTTATGCACGAGCGGCAGCTCTTGGGTTGGTCATTATTTTGGACGGTTATATCGCAACGTCCGCAGCATTGTTGGCTGACGCGATACACCCGCAGACGAAGCTGAATATGATCGCAGGCCATCGTTCGGCGGAGCCAGGACATCAAGCCGCTTTGCAGCAACTCTGGTTATCACCTGTTTTGGACTTGGGATGCCGTTTGGGCGAAGGGACGGGGGCGCTAGCAGCGTTACCATTAGTCGACTTAGCGGCTGCGATGATCAACGGGATGGCCACACTCGCTGAACTGGAGTCGCCGTGAGTTCATCGCCTACCGAAGCAAACGCGTCTGCCGTTTCCATGTGGGTTGCGTTTGCCACTGCGGTGCAGTTCCTGACACGCATTCCAGTCCCCGGCGTAACGCACGGTTCCGCCGAAGTATTTTATGCTGCACTTCGCCGATCCGTCGTGTTTTTTCCGCTGGTTGGTGGCTGTGTGGGACTGTGTACGGCCAGCGTTGCAATGTGTGCCATGTATGGGCTATCTCCACTCGTGGCCGCGCTGCTGGCTATTGGCGGCGAGGCCTGGCTGACCGGCGCGTTTCATGAAGATGCCCTTGCCGACACCTGGGATGCACTGGGTGGCGGTTGGACGCGTGAGCAAGTCCTCACCATCATGAAGGACAGCCGACTGGGGACTTATGGAACGCTGTCGCTCATTATCGGTGTCGGAATTCGGATCGTCACAACTGCGGAGTTGATCGCAGGCCAACCGGTTTGGGCATGGGCCAGCATCGTGGCGGCAGCCGCGTTGGGACGCGTTGCCATCGTAGCGATGATGGTGACCACGGAGCCTGTCGTCGACCGAGATTCACAAGCTGGACAGATTTCGCAGACTCAAACGAGTCGTACGCTCGTCTACGCTTCTCTCATAGGCTTTCCATGTATCGCCGCGTGGATCATCCTGTCGCCGCTGACCGCAGTGTGTGGGTTACTCGCCGGTGGAGTGGTGCTCGCCTGGTTTCGGCGGAAAATCATTTCGAGAGTCGGCGGAACGACTGGGGATTTGTTGGGTTGCAGTGCATACTTGGTTCAGTTGGTAATTTTGATCGCGTCTACCTGGGGCGTCAGTCGTGCTTGATGTCACTTTGATTCGCCATGGTGAAGTAGAACCTCAGTGGAAGTCGATTTGCTATGGGGCCATGGACGTGCCCCTCAGTCCCGCAGGACAGGCCGCAGGGCAAACCCTTGCAGCGGCGATTGGTCAACAGTCGCGTGCCGATTTCGTTTTTCATAGCGGGCTGAGCCGTACGGCGTCTTTGGCGAAAATGATCGCGGTTCATTTCCCATCGGCACGAGTAATCGAAGATGATCGACTGCGTGAACGCGACTATGGGGATTGGCAGGGAGCAACATGGGATCGCGTCTACCACAGTGATCCTGAAAACTTCAATGGGTTGGTCGATGATCCCGACAACTACCGCCCACCCGGTGGTGAGACTACGACGGAGATGCAATCTCGCGTAGTGCAATGGTTCGGCGACCTTGGGAGAATCGACCACGCCACCAAGGTCATTGCGGTCAGTCACAGTGGGCCGATCGCGGCGTTGGCCGGTTACTGCCACAATCTCCATGCGAGCGAATGGCAACCCTGGATGCTCAAGAATTTAGAAGCGATCCAACTCCTAAGCGACCGCAGTGCAGCGGCAGACACATGGCTACCTCCCCGTTGTCGACGTGTTTTCTAACGTTACCATCGTGAACTGAGCGCATCGGCCTCATGTTCACTCGACAGCAGGTCTGAGAATGAGAAAATGTCGTCGGTCTGGCGGTTTTCATCTTGGTGAATCATGGCGTCGTTCCTAGGTGAGACGGCCAGGGGGGCCCATGAAGGTTCGTCATTCGCGGCACTGTTCACTGGCATGCACCAGGGTTGCCCCGGCATCGTGGGCGGTACGATTTCGGGAGTGATCGTGATCAGTAATTCAATCTCGTTGTGCTCGCAATGGACATGGCGAAACAACGCACCGATTCCTGGAACAGCTCCCAGAACAGGAGTGCGCTTGATGATAGAGACATCGCGTGACTGGAGTAAGCTCGCCAACAATACGGTTTCTTCAGTGTGCAACTCGAGCGTCGTGTCCACGTATCGCGTTTTCAGGGCCGGTAATTCAGTGGAGCCGCTGTTCGCCGGGTGGCGCGGGTCAGGTTCGCTCATCTCGGAGCGAACTTTCAGGCGAACTCGGTCTGGGCCGATTACCGTTGGCAAAAAATCGATGCTCGTTCCGTACTCGCCGTATGCGACATTCGGTTGACTTGTGTCACCCGAGAGCATCGTGGGAACACGACCTCCGACAGCAAAGCGTGCATGCCGACCATCCATTGTGACGACCGTCGGAGAGGCCAGGACCTTCACGAGGTTCTGCTGCTCGAGGGCCTGAATGAACGACTTGAGGTGACCGTCGTAGCGTAAGCATTGCTCGGATTCTCCGCTCGGTGATGCCGAATGACACCAAGGCGCATTCAACCCTAGTCGCCGCAGTTTTGTGCGATTGATTTCCATCATTCTTGTATGCAGCAGCACTTGATAGCTGCCCGCGACTTGAACGTTGTTGATGGCCGTCTCGTAGAACTGCTCGACGATCGCGATGGCACGATCGACGTCGTCGACGCGCGTGACGTACCCAGACACAATGGCACTCGCATTGACGGGCGTTACCTTCAGTGAGGCGAGCGGCAAGTGCGAGTTCAGCAGCTCATCGATCGGGCGAGTGTCGGCGACGACGTTCACGTCGATGGTGTAGAGTCGCTCTGACGTATCCCAAACGTTAATCTGCGTGGTGCCCGGTTTCTTTGCTGAAATTTGAATGCGTTGAACGCTTACTGGAGTGGCGTCGAGCACGTCCTCATCGTGCACCTGGAAACGCGGGATGCGTGTGTTCAACGACAGAATGCGGCTGGATTTGACGGTCAATTCCATGTGCTCCCTAGCCGCAGCAATGGAATGGGTAGCAGGGACCGAGGCCAGCATCGACACCGATTGGGCCACCGTCGCAGACGCGTCGAACAGTCCCCAGACAATCATCACGCTGAACGTGACTAACTTAGGAATGTTCGGTGTGTTGAGGTTCGCTCGCATGGTTGGCATCCTTGCCGTTTGGATCGAGTAGCCATCGTCGCCGACCCGTTGAGTTTCCTGCTTACTCTGAACATGGCATCGCCGGAATGATATTTAGCCCGCTGAGGTGATTCAGCTCTCCGAGCAGATTGCAGAAGGCGCGCCTTGAGTACGCGTGCAGCTCAGAGAGCTCAGCGATCATCGTCGTGCCATGGCGGTAGTGACCGCCGTTAAACGATGCTTCCCGCTAGACAGTGCTTCCCGCTAGACAGTGCCTTCCGTTAAACAGTGCTTCCCGTCCCTTGTGAAATCTTGCCAAGCAGGTTGCTCTGCTCAGAACAGGTCTGAAAAGGGGCTGGTGGTTTGCTGGAGATCATCGAGACTGGATTGGTCCACCATTACAGGGACCTCGGTACCCTCTTCAATCCAGTACTCAGTCTGCACTCCACCAGACAATTTGAGCATCTTGAAACCTTGCTTGGCTTCTTTGGTGGCGATTGCGATGGGTGTCGGTATGGCAATGGGTGTCGAGTCTTCGGCGGGTGGGGCAAGTGCGCTTGGGGGAGGCACCGAAACAAGGGTTGGTACCGACGAAGTCGCGGCGGTTTGTAGTAGCTCCGATCCTGCAACGGCGTGCGGTGGTTGTTGGTCGGACAACCACGCTAAGAATTCGGAAGCTGCTGGGCTCGGCGCCGCATCATCGGTGTGAGTATCGGATTCGGCAGGACTCGCGAGCGTCAGTCGAATGGAGCCGAGCTCATTGGCGCAGGTCCACGCCGGCGTATCTTTCCGGTGGATCAGCAGCGAGATTGAGGATGCCGCTCGGGCATCGATACTAACTAGGTCGGTGCCAGAGTGATTTAACTCATCGACCGCAAAAACCCGAACACCTGCTAATACGGTCTTGGCAGTTGGCTCAGCAAACCGATCACTCTGAGAAAAATACGCGACGACGTCCACTAAATCGCCTCGGCGGATGGGGCTGCCGACGCCTCGCCGGGTATTGGATTCAACGGCGACGACCCGATAGCCATGCGGGATTGTGGGTGTGGCATCAGCGACCTCGTCGATCAATTTGACAGGCATCATCGGTTCGCCATCGTAGAATCGCTGTCGCGCAAATTTGCCCTCAAAATCGGCGAGATTACCACTGGCCCCTTTCGGAATCCGATCGACCGGCCATGTTTCCAGACGCAGTTTGTCCGGCGTGATCGCCTCCGAAACATCGATCGTTCTGACCGATACGAAGATCTCGACGCTGGCCACGTTAGCACGATCCCCGGAGGGTGCTTGGATACTGCGGGTTAAGCCGATTGCGGCAAGGACGCCGCCCACACTAGCGATGAGGAGCGGAACGGTCTTATTGCTCATGACAGAATTTACTCGGGGTAACCGAAGTGAACCGGTGCTGCTGTCGTCCACGCGCGGACGCAACCCAGCGGTTGTCTCTCTGTCATCATCGGAATACCGCCCCAGTCAGCTCGATCCGGTGCACGGCTCGTGAAAGAAACCCCCTAAACCTTCTATCTTCACAAGAGCATGTCGGCGTAGCCAAAGTACAGGATCGTGCCGACGGCCATTGGGATACCGTAAGGAAGTAGGAGCATTGTGGATTTGCGCTGTCTGGCCAACGCAGCAAGTTGGGTTGGCTGACGCACGGTTTTCCACTCATGAAGGATTACGAGCGTTTGGGCGTAGTGCCGGATCCAATTTCCGCTCAGCCAAATCATGCTTGCTGCCATGATGCCACCCACGATCGCGGTGGCTACAAAAGCTTTCAGCGTCACGATCAGCCCACACCAGGCGCCGATTCCCGCGAGGAGTTTAACGTCTCCGGCGCCCATTCCGCCGACGTTTCGCAGCGGCAGCAGCAACATCATGCTGACCAAAGTGGCCAGCAGACTGCTACCGAAGCCTCCCAGTCCGTCGTGATAGGCGCACGACAGCCAGCCGCTGACGATGAAGGGGAATGTCAGCCAGTTGGGAACTTTCATCGTCAATCCGTCGATCACCGCCGCCGTGATCAGAGTGACGGTAACCAGCCAAATCGCCCAGTTATCTGCGATGCCTTGTAGAAGAGCGACCATCGTCAACTCCCCAACCCTGTCGTGGTCTCGTTCACTTCACTCACCGTACTGGTGTCCACGCCTTGCAAGACGGCCAAGCAGGTAGCGGCGATGAGGGCAAGCATGACGGCATATTCTACTGCCGTGGGCCCATCCTCCTCCTTCAGGAAATCGATGACACCTTCCATCAATTTATTCATTTCCATCCCCCTATGATTTCGCACCGACAGTATCGCTGTTGAAAACTACTCTATGATCCTCCCGAGTCAAAAAAAGAGCGGTTGCATGATGGCGGTTGGGAGGCAATCTCCTCAATGTCTGAGCGGTTATAGTGGTCAGGAAATCCAAGCGGGCAGGGAACGAAATGCGAAAGAGTTGTGATGGCGAAATGTGATCAGGGATATCTTTGCGAAGTGTGCGGTGCCGAGGTATCGTCGATTGTCGAAAGCGACCTGTATTTGCGGTATGTCCTGGACCAGCTCGATGCCGAACAACTACACCTCGCTCCCGAGCGGCATCTTCGCTGCAACCCGGTACTGGCTCAGTATATTGTCGATGAGCGATTTGATCCCGTTGAAGTGGGTGATGCATTTGACAAACGCGGTCTCGACGCAAGTTTCGTCGCTGCGCAAACTGACCGCGTTAGTGGCGCATATCGACGGCTGTGGGAGATCGCCACAGCGGACGAGCCGATCAGCCTGCTGGATTATCCTGAACGCGAGTAATCACTTGGAATGGGAATTCGCCTTGGAAACTTACCTGGTTGGCTGTCTACATGGCTGGCGGTAGGATCTTCGCGATCACCCTCAAGTTCTCCTTCTAGAGCTAGAAGCTAGCAGCTGTTCAAAAATGCCGATTCTACCTCCCGAGCCAGATTGCTTTCCAGACGATCTGTTGGACCAGCCGGAGTCCTTGCAGTCACCTTGGTGGCTGCTCTACACGCGCACGCGTCAAGAGAAAATGGTGATGCGTCGGCTCCGCGAGGCAGAGGTTGGGCATTATGGTCCGATGATTCTCAATCGGACTCGCTCACCGGCCGGTCGGATACGCACCTCCTACTTGCCATTGTTTTCGACGTACGTCTTTTTGCGGGGTGGCGAGGAGGAGCGGCATGCGGCGATCTGCACGGGCTGTGTTCTCAAGGCGGCCGAGATTCACGAGGTCGAGCAACTGCTCGATGATTTGAGGCAGATTCGAGCATTGATCGAGCTCGGCATTCCGCTGACGGTGGAGAGTCGATTGCAGCCCGGGACGATGGTGAGAGTGCGAAACGGTGTCTTTCAGGGTTACGAGGGGACAGTAATTCGCCGCGAGAACGAGACCCGCTTGCTGGTCGCAGTCCGCTTTATGGAGCAGGGCGTGAGCGTGAAGCTGGAGGATTGCCAGCTCGAGACGATTGGGTGAGTGTTCGCCGTGGAGTGCGACCTCACGCCAGTCGGGGGAGCTCGTCAACGTAGGGGGGCTCGTCAAAGCGAGGCGGCATGAGGCTCTGTGCGGGTGTTTGATGATTGGCTGGCGAGGTTCGCTGCTGCGCTCACGCCCACTCTCTGGTGATGGTAGCTACGCGTCTCCGGTCGTGGTATTCTATAGCTTCTGGAATCAGCCGCCGCGCCACGCCCACCCTCTACCGGGCGGCTCGCGGGCAGGTGATTGCCGCCCCGCCGGAAAATACGATTGAGATTTTCCTCGCCCTACCTCCTTCCTACCGCAAAGACGCCTGAATTATGCGACAGACGCTCCTATCTCTTTCTCTACTAACAACCATTGCCATGACGACGCCGTTACACGGACAAGACGCCGCATCGCCCGTCAACGACCCCGTCGGATACTTTCTCGGTTTCTCCGTGGGACAATCGCTGTCCCAACAAGGTTTCCAGTCCACCGACTTCACGAACCCGGGACTTCAGCAGGGCTTAGGCGATGCGCTGTCGGGTAAAGATCCTGCCCTGACTGATGAACAGCTCGCTGAGGCCCAAGGCAAGATCCAGGCCATGTTGCAAAAGCGTCAGGCCGCCAAGAACGCAGAGATGCGAGAGGCTGCTGCGAAGAACCTCGTTAGCAGCAAGGATTGGATGGCAAAGAACGCGAAAGCCGAAGGCGTGCAGGAACTTGACAAGGGCATCCAATACAAAGTGCTCACCGAAGGCGAAGGTGGTTCACCCACACCGAGCGATGTCGTCCGCGTTCACTACACAGGGAAGCTGACCAACGGGGAAGTTTTCGATAGCAGTGTCCAGCGAGGCGAACCCGCTGAGTTCCCCGTCAACGGCGTCATTCAGGGATGGCAGTTGGCACTTCAGAAAATGAAGGTGGGTTCCAAGTGGATGCTCTACATCCCGCCAGAAATGGGATATGGCGAACGCGGTTCGCAGCCTAAGATTGGTCCGAACGAAGTACTGATCTTCGAAGTTGAATTGCTAGAAATTCTGTAGCATCCTGTGAATCCCCCATCGCCGGCTCCGGGCGGACGAATCATGCGTCGCGATCCGTTGTCTAGCTCTCTCGCTGCGACCAGTTTTGGTCGCAGCGTGCGATGGTGGGTCTGCTCAATCGGGACACTCCACTGGTCGATGGCGTTGTCCGTCCCATTGGGGTTCTTGGCGGCAGCATTATTAAGTGTTGTGCCGTCAATGATCGGCGATACCGCGCACGCGGACTCGCCCGCGTGGGGGTACCTGGCAGGTGTTTGGTTATTCGGACTCACCATTCAAGCAGTGGTGACGCAAACGCTATTTACGATCCCGGTGCCGGTAAAACAGCACGCTGAGATATCAGAATCGTGCGACGACGATGACTCTGGCATGCACAGCGTCATCCTCACCATTGGCGGTGTCTGGATGGCTATTCCCAACATGCGATTGCTCGGTCCACGACCTAAACTGTTGGAGGTATTTGGTGGCGCCAGTCGTGTCCTTGCGCTCTGGTCACTGATGCTGTTGTCGATCGGCATCGCGTGCTTGGGATGCTTGCTGGGTGATCTATTGCAAAATCCACAAACAGATACCGATCCCGTGCTGAGCGGGTCCACGGCGACAATTGCCGCAGTCGACCGCCCCTGGGTCGCCGCCAGTTGGATCTTTTGTCTGCAGGGTTTCTGGCAATTGCTTCCGCTCCCACAATCGCTAGGACGAGTCGGTTGGTCGGCTGTGATCGGGTTGTTCACTCGTCCTCCTGAGCTCGCGACGAGCGACCGGCGGAAGGCGATTGACGTAGTCAGACGCGTTCAGTGGTGGCTGGTCGCCATGGCGTTGGCGATTCTCGTCAGTGGCGTCCTCGCGATCGAGCTCAGTGGAATCAGTACGCAGGCAGGGGGCCGTGCTTGGCCGGCGCTGTGTGGTGTCATTCTGCTAGCGTTGTGGCTGTTTATTTCTGCGCGAGGTGACGATCTGTTGGCATCACAATTAATCCTCGTTGCCAATGGCGAAACCGGGGTGCTCCATGGGCGAGTTGGCATTCGACCTATGCTGCGCCAATGGCAGGCCCGACGTCACCAACGCGCGCGTACCCGCAAACTCTTGGAGGCGGCTCAGCGTGAGCGTGAGGAGGCCAGTGACGCCGCTCGAGTCGACGATATTTTGCAACGACTGCACAGTTACGGACGCGATGCGTTGAGCGACGAGGAACGCGCGATCCTGAGGCGTGTCAGCGAAGCGATTCGTCATGAGCGCGCGCGCAATCAGGATCCTCAGTCGAAATGATCACTGACAACCCTACCGAGCTTTCTTCTCTCCATACGAGGCCAGACTCCCCATGACGCTCCCGAACTCGACCGCCTCCAGTACTGATTCGGCCTCGGCCCCTCCCAACACGGTTGTGTTCCTGTCGGGCGACCTCATCTTTGCCTCACGCGTCCAGGCTGCCGCGACAGCCGCAGGGCTTGCCTTTCGGCTGTCCGGAAACCTGCCACTGGATCTGTCGCATCCCGTTAGTCATGTCATCGTCGATCTATCAACTCGGTCGAAAGTTGTTGAGGAACTGATGCCGCTCTGCCAATCCCACTACCCTGATGCAAACGTGATCGCCTATGCGCCTCACGTCCAGGTTGATCGGATTCGCGCCGCGCGAACCCACGGCATTCCGACCGTGCTGACACGCGGCCAATTCAACGAAGCCCTATCGACGATGTTCTAAGTTACATTACTCGCGAACCGCGCCACGTCGATATTACCGCGGCACCATCAGTCATCACGTCAAACGGCACCACCGTGCTCAGAACGAGGTCGGTGGAGGAGGTAATGAAAGCTGCCGCTTCGCAGCGGTCTCGGCGGCGAGTTGACGGAGTAGACGAAGTGTTTCCACAAATTCAGGCTGGCTACTCAAGGCGGCAAACTGAGGGTTGGATGCAACACGTTCGTAACGAACCACCACCGCCTGAATCTCGTCGGGCGTGACCGAGGCAGGCACCTGCCATGATGCTGGGAGCACCAAATATTCCTGCCACTGAGCGTCCACCTTCTGCTGGAGAGCCGCGATCGACGCTGCAATCTCACTGATCGTACGTGATTGCAGGTCGAGGGCAGCTTGAGCTTCGGGGCTGTTTAAATATGTTGGATTGGTGGGCTCAGCCGGGCGCAGCGATTCAATCGCCTCGGGCGAGGGCGTGTTTGAGAGCCTCGTCAGTTCGTTGACCAAAGCGATTGCCGATGGTGGCACGACGCCAGGATTTGTCGGCGTGATCTGATAATATTGCTGTGTCGAAGGTATATCCAACTGCAGACTGCTACCGCCCAGAGATACGCCCGCAAATAGACCTCTGGCACGCGAGTAGGTCAGGATTTCCGCTTGCAGTGACCCATCAGTCGCGGCTCCAGCGGTACGCCCGACGGGCCCAGCGGCGGCAGAGGCATCGACGCCGAGCGTGATTTTGCCTCGCTGAATGTTTTGCAAACTGCGGGCAGAGCGAAATACCAATACGAGATCGGTCGCTTGCACGCCTGCCTGCCAGCCAAAACTTCCGCCAAACATGTTGATGAATTCGGGGGCTCGCCACTGGCGATTTGCATCACGCTGCACCAATACGCCGTGGCCGCCGCTAAAGCCTACGACAAACGCCCCTCGAATGAAGTGAGGCACGATCGCGATCGCCTCGGCAGAGGCCAATAAATGTTTGGGGATTCCCGTTGCGGTCGTGTCGGCGGTCAGCTCCTGCAGAACGACAGCTGCTTCATTGACGACGCCGGCCTCGGTAGACGTCGGGCCGCTCATGAGAGCCTGTTGAGGAATCAACGACGGCGGTGGCTGCTGTGCCGATAGCGTGGCCGTGCAGAAAAATCTCGTCGCCGCAAAGACAACGATAGCAAATGAAATTGGGCGAAACATGGCAATACCGAGTCCTTGGTAAGGTGGGCAAATAGGTCTATGGCGGAGATTCTGTGAACTATAGCGAATCTCGACGACCAAAGCATCGCAGATTTAGTCCTGATTTTCGCGGATCAGATCGACAATTCCCGCTGGGTCGGGCATGGCCACTGCGACGATTTCCAGATCGTCCTGCCCGGAACTCGATATTCCAACGTCGCCGACCCCGACTAATCGCTGCGCAAAATTCTGCTCGACCTGGATATTTCGGACGTCGTCATGTTGGACTTCGGAGGTATCGCGGCTGATGATCCCCTGCCTGAAAATGGTTCGGCTATCGGTGATCGTCAGGGTTGTCGCCACACTGAGGACGTACCAATAGGCAATCACGAATAGAGAGCAGACGATCATCGCGAGCGACACCCACCCCATGGCGCCCGCCTGCTCGCCGCCGCGAGACTGCATGAAAAGGTATCCCGCGGCCACCCACAGAGCGACGATCGCCAATGTCCCCAGTGGTCGACGCCTAAATATGACCGGGTGAGCTTTCAGCAGCGTCTGCTCTCCCTGCTCCGATGCGAAATCACGCGAGATTGTCTCGCGATCGCCATCGACTTCTCGAACTGAGGTGACGCTGACGCGGGGGACCTCCATCTCGAACGGCTTGTGACACGACGGACAGACAATTCGCTCTTCAAGGTGGTCGACGGTGGTTTCGACGGAATGTCCGCAGTAGGGACATTTGGACGCTAGTACCTGCACGTTCAGGACCTCTCTGAGGGGGAATGAAATACTCGATTCACAGCTTTTACTTCGCAACCTCGGTGGCCACTTCCTTCACCTTCACGGCGAACAACTGGTCTTTCTTCTCTTGAACGGTCAGCCGCACGGTATCGCCGACTTTGAAATCGCTGAGGTCGTTGATCTCATCGTCATCAAACTCAGTCGCATCGGTAAATCGCACTTCGTAGTCTGTGCCTTCGCTGGTCAGCACGATCTGGGCCGAGGCTGCGTCGACTCGCTGGATAATGCCATCGTAGGTTTCTAAACCCGTGGCTGTTTTCGCGGTCTCGGTCAGATTGCTCGCGGCATTCATCGTTTCGCCGATATCGTCGCCAACCTCCTGCGCATCAAATACTAGGCCCACTCGATAAGTCCCATCGGTCATGCGGTCGCCACTGATTCCAAACCATCCAGCGAGCAGCCCAAACAGCAGCAACAGCACCGCAAGAACGTTGATAATGAAGACCGCGTAGACGAATTTGGTGAAACCGGCGCTGCCGACCTCCGAGTCACCGCGTTCACGATTTGCGTTAGATCGTGTTGATTTCATGAGTCAATCCGCACTTTGGGGTGGCGTTGGGGGAGCGAACAAGTGGTTGAGGGAGCGAACAAGTGAGCGATCAGCGTGAGCGTATTGGTCGATCAAGTTCAGTTTCGCATAGTGCAGTGCAGATGGCGTGCCAGGGCTACGGTTTCCTGTCCGACTGCATCATAGGCACCGTTCACGGCAGTGCGAGGGAGGGTGGCTCGACTGTCTACCCACGGGATGCAGGCGGGAACCATTTTGACCGCTAATGTTCCTTGGACAGAATCGCGATTGAGAAACCGTAGTACCATGCGTCGTTCGCCCGCCCGTCAGTGGTAATCAAGTATCGCCCGAAACCTGTCAGTCGGGTGCGCGGCGTCCACCAGAAATGAATACCCACCTCAGGATAGATTGCCGATAACGCGCCGTCGAAAGTCTCTCGCTCCTCATGGCGCTCGTCGATTCGGCCGTCGTCGTCATTGTCGATACCATCGTCGGTAGCGGGTTCACTGCCGCTGGATATCCCCGTGAATAATCCAGTCCCGACAAAGGGTGCCAGCCGACTAGGAGTTTGAAACCGCATCCCGATCTCTCCACCAAGAAAGTAGTCTTCGTCGTTAGCTGCGGCGATCAGGCCCGCGCGGCTAGTCATGAAGGAGGCACCATAGCCCGTGTACCCCGCTTCAATACTGCCGAGTGGATTATTCGACTTGCCAATCGCCGTTAAACCAGCGGATAGATAGTAGCCGGAATGGTGATCGACAAAGCGGGCATCGTTGGCTTGTTTTAACTTACCCGCAATATCCGTCTTCGCTGCCCCGTGGGCATATTTCTCCGCATACTCGGGATCGTCCATTGCCCATCGCGACTTCGTCAATCCGCTGGGCAGTTGAGCCTGTGCGGCGGAGGGAACCCAAAACAACACAATCAAGCATCCCCATCCCATGAGGACGGATGCGGTTGTTTGGAACAGAATGGATGTTGTCAAGAAATTGGTCATTCAACAGCTGGCCTTTGAAATCGTCATACGAAATCGAAGACCAGCCATGCAAGCATAGTTTCTGCATTCCCACAGGTTTCAGACGCCCGTGTTGGCAAAAACAGGAGGAAACCTCTTACTTCTTAATTTCGCTGAGCAGATCGAGTGTGAGCGAAGCATCCGCACCGCTCCCGTTGATCCGCCCCAGTCCAACTTGGAAGCCCTCGGGGGCTGCTGCGATCGATGGGGGCAGTTTGACGGGGAGTTCTTGCTTGTTCAGGAGAGTGAACGTCGCATTGGCAGCGTCGCCAGACATTTTCCCGACGACGACCGCACCGTCTCCTCCACGATCGCTCTCGGAACGACTGACCCAGCCTGGGGTGGCTTTGGCAAATGCGATAACCAGAGTGGTGTTGGCGGAAATTTTATTGAGGAGTGGGTTCAGCTTCGCCACCGAATTGCTGTCTACCTCGCCCGCGAGTATCGATAGAGACTCGTAGAGTTTCTCAACACGTTCACCGCGTTGGGGAGCGTCGGCAGCCATGTTTTGAATTTCATCCAACGTACGCGTTAGGGCGGCGATCTCGGCGTCGACGTTCAACGTTGGTGGCTGATCGGCAGCGGTTTCAGGGGCAGCGGGTGTTGGAAAGGAAATTTCGGAGGTGCCACCAAATAAGTCATCGGTGGCGTCGCTGATAGTCAACTCGGGCGAGACCGCAGACGCGTCCAAGCTGTCGCTGCTCGCTTCGGTTGCATCGCGGGGATCGGTGAAGTCGGGTGGGGTGTTTCCGTCAATGTCGTCTGGCAAAATCAAACCAGGATCAAAGGCATCCAGCACATCGCCCTCGGGGTCAGCGCCGCCAAGCATGTCGTCACCAGAGACATCATCCCCAGCTACGTTGTCGCTGGGCGAATCCTCGCTGGGCAGATCGTCACTGGGCAGATCGTCACTGGGCAGATTGTCGCTGGGCAGATTGTCACTGGGCAGATTGTCACCGAGTGTATTCTCGGTGGGCGCACCATCGCCGAAAATATCGTCATCGGGCAAAGTGTTATCGAACAAATTGTCTGGCATAGCGGGGTCTGGAATCGGATCCGCTGAAGCCGCAGTGTCTGGTGGCAGGACGCCTGTTCGTGGGTCGCTCTCAACTTGCCCCTCGTTGGGTGCGATTGCGTTGGGCATGGCGTCGTCCGCAGAAATGTCTTCTTGGAAAATTAATTCCGACCCGGGTGGTGCCGTCGAGTTGTCGGTCAGAGTAGCGGTGTTATTGATCGTGTCGGAGCTCAGTTGGTCGCTGCCGTCTGTGTTCGCTCCGGTGTTCGCGTTGGTTGTCTCATCCGCGATTGCTTGGAGTGCCGCGTCGGCGGGGTCGCGGGGCTCGCCGAACAAGTCAGGATCGGGGAGATCGTCACCGATGGATTTTCCCTCGAGAGGAGTCGGGCTGGAGTCCTCAGCGAGCTGGGGTTGGGAGTAGTCGATGGGCATCGGTGCGCTGGCACGGTTCTGGGTGCGGGCACTCCCACCGCCAGGCAGAATGTCGCTGATGTAGGGCACGTACTGCCCAGTCGCAAAATGCAGAATTATGCCGACAATCGGTAACGCCAGCAGCCCGCCAAGGGCGACACCCAGCATGGTTTTTAGGGGCGAGCTTTTTCTGCTGCGGCGTCGGCTGTGAGAGGAATCAATATCCATCATTGCCGCCGACTTGTCCGTTCCGGATTTGCCTGGCACGCTGATTTTGATAACCCGCTGTGGTGGGTTCACCGGCGACGCGGCGGCCGTTTCTGTGTGATGAACATTCGACTGCTGAAATTCGACCGCCGGATCTTGTTCGACGTGACTGTGGTCTACCGCCAAGGAATCGAGTCCGGAAGCATTGCTTTGGTGAGAAGGATTCTCCGGAGCGTGATCCACCAGTGCGCTTTGGGATCCTTGAAAGCGGCTTGCAGAACTACTAGCGAGGGTACCGCTTCCCAGATTCACATCCGCCAGATTTTGACTACCCGATGCCCACTGCTCGTCGGGGCTCGCGCTCGAACTGAGTACGGATTGCTCGCCCACCAAAATCAGTGGAGGGGGCAGGACTGCTCGTAGTTCGCTGCCGTCGAGTGTTTCCAAGCACCATGGGCACTGGGCCAGTGCGACTGCATCGTGAGAATGGTTACTACCGGTTAGAAGCGTATCGGGCACGCATACAGATTCATGACAACGCGGGCACTGAGAAACCAACATGAGCGTATCCGAACCAGTCGAGAAGAATGAAATTCACCAAGGAATTTGCATTGTAGCCACGCTGTCGAAAGAATTCAGCCCCTTTTTAGGAAGGTTCTTAACGTGCCGCGCTCATGTAGAAGCTAAACACCTGTTCGTCGTCGTATTCTGCGCTCATGACTGGGAATGCAAAATCGAATGCCAAAGGTGCTGGTCCCAACATGGGGATCGCGACTCGGAGTCCCACGCCAGGTGCCACACGGAAGTTATCTTCATGGATGGCAATGTCGGTTTCCACCGTACCAAAGTCTACAAACGTCACCGCCCGAAAGGCATCGTCAGCAGTCAGTGGGAACATATACTCAAGGGAGTTAAGCCATTGGAATCGCCCCCCCACTTGCACCAGACCATTGGCGCTCGGGACGGCGGGCGAGGCTCCACGGAATCGGAAACCGCGAAGGGTGGCGTAACCACCCGCAAAAAAGTTATCGAAGATCGGCGTGTCGCTGCCACTGAAACCAACCTGCGTGATGAATTTCACAATTTGCTGGCCTGACCCGTCAGCTCGTTCCCGCACCTTCCAATACTTGCGATATTCTCCTTCGAATTTACCGTAGTCAAAGTCCCCGAAGGCTTGCTCATAGCTCGCGCTGATGTAGTGTCCCTCGCTAGGTAGCAATGGGCTATTGCGAGTATCGTGAATGAGCGAGAACAAACCGCTGTACATGGCATTGTCACCGAGGACCTCGGCCAATTGTGGCAAGGTAGGGTCACTGGCGTTTGAAATATTAACGTTCTGACCGGAGAGGCCCGCCGAGATCGAGAGGTCAGGCGTGACGCGGTAGCCAAAGGATAGTTTGCCGCCTAAACGCCCTTCGTCCCAATCATCAAATCGTCGGTCGTAGTAGAATCCGCTCACCGACATACTGATAGGGAGATACCCGAGCAGATTGGGATCGGCGAATTGAACGGTGTATCGCTGGTACTGACTGCCGGGGACCGCTTCGAGTCGGAACGTCTGCCCCGCTCCTCGGAAAGCCGTGCCACTGAATAGATCTTGAAAGGAAGTTGGCCACCGCGAGATGTCAAAGTTGCGTTCGTCCACGGTGATTTGCCCAGTGACGCCCGCACTACTGTTGACGGCACCTCCAAACATCACGCGACCGGTGCGCGCCGGGTACCCTTGAATAATCAGATCTGCTTCGCGAACCTCGGGACCCGTCACGAGCGGAGGATAAGGAGCGACCGGCCCGAAAGATGACGGCGGCGATGTGAACTCGGGAGGCAATGCCGGCGGTGGCGTGTACGTATTGCTGCCATAGGCATTGGTATTCATAGGAGGCTGCGTTGTCGGTGCTCCTGAATAGGTTTGGGGTGCGTATCCTGGTCCACTAAGGCTGGGAGGTGTCGACGTGCTGGGGTTGCTATAGCCATTCCCGCCATAGGTTTGATTTGGGTAGGGCTGAGCGTTGGTGGGTTGCCCATTATATGGTTGAGCGCCGTATTGTTGGCCGCTATAGGGTTGTCCACCGTAGGTCGCCGTTGCGGGTGGCGTCGACGAGGGTACGGAATACGCAGAGGGAGGCGAGTACGGCTGTTGAGCAAGGATCGTAGCGGGCGAGAGGAGTTCGCTCGCTAACCCGAGTCCCACGGCAAAGCAGATGGCAGTGCGTTTCACGATGTTTGTCTTAGTGAAGGAGGTCATGTCGTGGATCATCGCAGCAAATCCTCTCGCGGCACAACTTTAATATCTGGTGCTTCTGCGACCGCTGGGTTCGTTTCAAGCAATTGGCTTCGTTCGATCCGGCGACGGCTCATCTCCAACATCCGCCGGTCGATAAAATCACCCTCACGCATATCGACCAGGTTCAGCATGGTGGTTTCACGCATCAGGTGGGGCTCCCCATCAATGTTGACAAGAATACGCCCGATCTTCCAGCGATCACCCTCTGTGATTTCATACACAATATCTGCGACACCGTTCTCGTCGCGCATGATGGTCTTCGGTTTGACTTCTGCGTAAATGAACCCAAGTTCCCCGTAACCGTAGACGAGCTCACCAACATCGCGGCGTAATACCGTGCCGTCAAACATGTCTCCCGCGTGCAACGCCAGACGAGACCGCAAGGACTCTTCGGTGATGTATTGATTGCCAACGATTTGAATGTCACCAATCGTGAAGCGTGGCCCTTCATTGACGACGAATACCAGCGTCATCCACTTTCCAGTTTCGTCGTAGTCAAACCGGCGGCCGACCGTCGCGGTCAAGTATCCAAGTGTGTGGTAGTAGGACGAGAGTTGATCCACGTCGCCGTCAATCTTTTTTAAATCCGCTTGGTTACCGATGTAGGTTAAAAAGCCCAGCATGGGGCCGCGACTCTGAATGATTTTTTTAAGTCTCGCCTCACTGACAATCGTGCTGCCTTCGATCTGGATGTCAGCAATACGTTCGAGTGGACCTTCATTGATGCGGAAGACCACGGTGCCTGGGGGCAGACCATCCATATTGAGGGAGCCGGGGCTGTTGCCTTGTACTTGGGCAATTCCAGCCTCGATCGACGCTTGATTGAATCCCTCTTCCAGGTAGTAATCGATCAGCCGCCGGCGGCCCGATTCGACCGAGAATTCGCTCAGGGGATCTCCAACTGAAACACCCACTCGGCCGTTGAGTGCGCGGTCGTCCAAGCCGTGATTGCCATGAAAGATGACCTTGGTCACCATCGGTCGCTCGTGCACGCGAAACGTCACGATCACGCTCGGCGTTTGGGGAGCCCCCGGGGCTTGCAGTGGCTCTTCGGATTCATCGAGCGGCGTGTCCGGGCCGACGGGTTTGACATCGTATGAAACGTGATCAAAGGATCCCATGTCATTGAGATGCCGAACGTCTGTAAGCACGGTTTCACTGTCGAAGAAGCGCCCTTTGCGAGTCTGCAATTGTTTATAGATGGTCTCGGTGGCAACGTTGCGATTACCGATGATGCGAACGGCTCCGACGATGGAATCGCCGGTTTCGCGACGGAATGTCATCCCGGCTTGAGCATGGATATGCTCGGCCCATTTTGCTTTGGTGGGACCGGCCGGTGCGGGTGCACCGCCGCCTCCACCCATGCCTCCGCCCATTCCGCCGCCCATCTGCCCAACCGCAGTCGAGCTGACGAGACAGAACATGGCTGTCATAAACCATGTACGGTGCAGTGCTGAAGCTGTGGCAACAAGATCGGACATCGCCGAGCGGTTCCTTGTAAGCGGAAAGTAACTTCGCCCAGCCATCCGTTCCCTCCGAAATACAGGGGCGGAATGGCAAAGCCGTTCGTACCTACCAATGCCTGGGCAGCCACCACAAGGGAGAAAGTCAGCTCGGTGGAATTAACATCACCCCACGCTCGGGGAGGAAAGTCGTCAAACTACCCTCCTGAGCGAGAGATCCAACGTTAAATTCGCCGGATCGAGCTGCTGTAAAGGTCAAGCTACGATGGAACCGCGTGCCTTTGGAGTCGCGATCAAGCTCACCCGACGGATTCGAGCGCACGGACTTCCCAGCCCGCACGATACTCTTTGCTGAGCAACGCGGTCGCCTGTTCGTTGCCCGTCACACGCAGGTTTTTCGCATCCCACTGGATCGGTCGACCTGAACGGAACGCGACGTTTCCAAGCAGTACCGCTTCAGTCAATGGCCCTGCGTAGTCAAAATTGCAGGTCGTAGGCTCACCCGATTTACAGGCGCGGATCCATTCAGCATGATGACCAATCGAAGTTGGAATCGATTTGGGGGGCGGGGTGAAGGACGCGTATTTCTCTTCAGGGTAAAGTTTGTACCCTCCGTAGTCGGCGAACATCTTGCCTTCGCTACCGACAAACATCACCCCAGAGCCGGGGACTTTGATATCGCTGACGGTTCGCGGTGTTAAATTTCCGTCGTACCATGTCAACTTCACCGGACCGCGACCGTCGACTGCGGGGAAATCATAGTTCACCTTGAGCCCCAGCGGGCAGGCTTCGGCATCGACCGGTGGGCCTGCCGCTGCGACGCGGGTCGGAGATGTCAGCCCCAATGCCCAAAAGGGCAGATCCATGTAATGGCACGCCATGTCGCCCAATGTCCCCTGTCCAAACGCCCACCAGCGGCGCCACTGGGCGGGGTGATACTGGCCGTCTAGGAACGGTCGCTGCGGAGCGGGGCCGAGCCATAGATCCCAATCCAAGTATTCGGGGGGCGTGTCGCTGCCAGCCGGTAAGCCTTCAGCGCCCCAGCCCTTGCCGACCCAAACATGAACCTCGTTGACATCACCGATGGCGCCGCTGCGGATCACCTCGACGACCCGGCGATAGTTGTCCGTGGCGTGGATCTGCGTTCCCATTTGGGTCGCCACTCCAGCAGCCCGTGCAGCCTCGGTAACAATCCGGGCTTCCTCCACGGTGTGTGTCAGCGGTTTTTCGCAGTACACGTGCATTTGATTTTCGATCGCACGGATCGTCGCGGGAGCGTGATGATGATCGGTCAGGCCGATCACCACCGCATCGACATACCCTTTGTTGCTCTCGAGCATCTCGCGATAGTCCACGTAGGTTTTGGCATCTGGGAACCGCTTGGACTGCACGCCGAGGTAGCGGCTATCGACATCACACAGAGCGACGATGGACTCGCTCGTCACGCCATCGATATCCGCCAGGGCGCGGTTGGCGGTACCGATGCAGGCAATATTCAGCTTTTCGTTCGCGGAATTTGATGCAGCGATCGAGCGACTGCTCCACACTCCTGCTGAGAGAGCAGCAGCGGTTGCAGCGCCAGAAGATTGGAGAAAGTTACGACGTGAAAGACTGTTACGTTGTTGGATAGGCATCATGAGGCGGGTGTTGAAGGTGGGAAAAAAGGTAGGCAACACGAGCACTCATTGTACTCTCACGCTGCGCAGGCTGGGGACAGACCGCTAATTTCCATGGCAGCCTAGGTCGACGAAATCGCCCGCATCTACGGCCAACGCGGATTCGCTTACCGTTCGAAATTAAGTCGCGAAAAGCGGCTCAAATCTACTCAGTTCACTGGCGAGAAAATCGCGTTCACGTCCGCTACCCACTCATCCCAACCTTCGGCGGCTTCCTCGAAATTCACTCGCATCCAACGCACGGCGTGATCGGGCAGCACCGCGGGAGGAAACTTGCTCTGCTTGCTGATCGGCATTTGACTGGTCGGTCCCATTGCCAAGCGATCTTCCATTTCGGGCGTCATCAAGTAGTTCACAAACTGGCTCGCGGCGACAGGATCGGGCGTTCCCTTGAGGATGGCGAGCGTGTTGGGGATGCGGAGTGTGCCTAGCTGCGAGGGCTGCTGGTCAGGGAACACGACGGCTACGGGATATCCCAGTTCCTGTTCGATCATTACGTGGCTGGAGTCGGTCAGCCCCCAGGCAACTTGGCCCGCCGAGACGGCTCGCGCGACCTGCTGGTTGCTCGGTAAAATCAAAGCGTTGCGGGCGATGGTCTCGAGTTGATCGAGCGTGGACGCACTTCCGAGATGTTGGCGTAGCACAGCCCAATGTGTCGCGTTGGAACCCGACAACGGGGACGACATCGCTGCTCGATCTTTCCACTTCGACTCACCCAGTTCCAACACGCTCTGAGGATACTCCGTGGGATCGTTGAGCAGATCCGTGTTCACCAACAATACCCGAGCGTTGGCAGCAAACCCACACCAAGTACCATCGGCAGCGATCAAGTCAGTCGGCCAATCGGCGGGAACCGACCAGTCGTGTGGCTGTAGCAGACCAAGCTTCTGCAGCCTGATTGTCTGCAATATTTCATTATCCCAGAAGACATCGCATTGCGGCGATTTGCGCTCTGCCAAAATCAGTTGGAATAACCCGTCCCTGGGACCGCTGTTTGTATCCGCCGACACTACTGAGTTTTGATCTGCAGAGTTTTGCGATGGGGATCGGGTCGGAGCATAATCGAAGTCGGCCACCACACTGGTTTCATAGTCGACCGAACGCTCGAAGGCATCCAAGATCGGATAGGCATATTCTTCGTCGAGACGGCAGTACACGGCGACTTCGCCTTCGCTCGTTGGTTTGCAGCCACTCAGCGAAGCTACGCCGCATAGGGTTACGCCCCAGACTCCCGCGATCACGGCACACCGCCGCCAGGATTTTCCGATTTGGATCATTCGTTTCTAGATTTTTTCAGGAATGCATCAATGCCTTCACCCGCGGCTTCGGTGGTGCATGCTGTCGCAGAATCGGCAGCGGCGGCAGCGAGTTGAGAGAGCATGGTCTCACCGATGCTCTCATTAATCAACCGCTTGGTCGCCTGAACGGCTTGCGGAAAACCGCGAGCAGTCTGATTGGCCCAGTGGATGGCAACTTCGTCGATTTCGTCGGCCGACACCGGCTGCTGACACAACAGTCCAGCCTGCTCGGCTTGGATCGCTGTCAATGGGCGTCCGGTTAAACTCATGCGTGCTGCCAGTGCCGTGCCGAGCCGAAATGAGAGCAGTGCTGCGGTGATCCCGCCGACCAGGCCGCGTTGGACTGCCCCAGCGGAAAAACTCGCCCGCTCCGAGGCCACGATCAAATCGCAAGCGAGTGTGAGGGCGAATCCTGCTCCAATGGCCGGACCATCGACTGCCGCAATGATTGGCTTGGGAAATCGCAGCAGCATCTCGCAGACCTCCGCGAGCTGCCGCCAGTATTCGAACCACTGCTGTAGCTGTTCCTGCTCCGGCAACTCACGAATTGCTTGCAGCACAGAAAGATCGACCCCACTGCAGAAACTCGAGCCCTCGGAGCAGAGCACGACCGCGCGGATGCGTCGATCCTGATGGACCTCATCGAGTCCATCGCTAATATCCAACATCAATCGTGGGTTCAAGGCAGCGTGCTTGTCGGCGCGTCCCATCACCAACCATGCGATCGTTCCGTCTGTTTTCAATTCAAGATGTTGCATGGCTTATCAAGCAAAAGGCCTACAAATCAAAGGAATCACTCACTGCGAGCGGCATCCGCGATTGCCTGGAGATCTTCGAGCACGAGAAAATGCCCGTGATCGCTGGTGACTAAGACGACGGTATCATCCCAGGCATCGTGTTCCTCGGCCCACTGTGTGATTTTGCTGAAGGCAGCAGCACCACTGAGCACCGCTCCAATGCTGTTGTCGAGGTTATTGGCGTGGTTCGCCCAATCGACGTCTCCCGCTTCAACGAGCAACCAAAACGGCGGAATCGTCTGTTCGTCATCGTTCGGGGGCACGGGTGCTGAGAGTACCTTCAGTGCCACTTCCGTCATGTCGGCGAGCGTGGGGTTTTCAGCTAGATCTTCTCCGGTGTAACGCTCGGTACCTTTGACGTCGAAGGTCGGATTGAAATTGCCGTCGGCCGTTTGAAACGGCAGATGTCCTCCGCGCGTTCCAAAATACCCCAGCAAGCGGTCGCCACTGGCAATGGCGCGTTCCGCTGCTGCCGCGAGTACCCGATGACCATCCTGGCCAGGCGTTCGCTCGGCAACGACGTATTTACGACGGTGAGGATCCGTCTCACCTGGTTTCAACGCAACCGCACGAAGGTCGGACTCATGCAAATATTTATTGCCTTCAAGGAAATCCTCACCCTGGGTGCCGTCCTTGCCGACCCCTTCGCCCCAGCCGCCACCGATGAGCACATCGACGCCCGGCAACGGTTCCTGACGATGTGAAATTGACGGTCGGCCGACGAGATCACGCCCGATGTCTTGGTAGTCCCCGCGATGCACGTTGTTGGCGTAGGCCGAGGCGGGGGTCGCATGACTAACGGGAACGCTCGTCACCACGCCGACGCGAAATCCCTGTTGCTGCAGTTGACGCCCGATTGGCACGCACTGTGAGCCATCGACGGCGACATTGATCGCTGCGTTATAAGTTTTGATGCCTGCCATCAGGCTGGTTGCCGACGCTGCCGAATCCGTCACGGTGTGGGGCTGCTGACGATCTTTGCCGATCGGGTATCCGCTCAGAGATCGTTCTTGCCAGGGCATGGGGCCTGCGAACGTGGGATCGAAACCGCCCGAGACCGGATTCTCACCGCCGTCGACGGTTTGGGCGTTCACGTCGATTTTGCCGCCCTCCAAGCGTGGCGTTGTGCCGACAAACGCGAAGTCGGTCTCCACACCGCGATAGTCCTGAAATGACAATCCACGGCCCCGACCGCTGTCATAGTGGTCGGCGCGGTTGTGGTACGTCGCCGCAGCGCGGGTCGTCGGCCAATCGGTACCGTCGAAGACCATCAAGATGATGTGCTTTTTACCCTCTTCGAACGCCATCTGCTGCAACTCGTAGACATCAATTTGATCGTGATAGGTAGCATTTGGGTTGAGCGTTCCGGCGGGGACAGCACCGAAGTGCTGTTCCATCCGGTCTGCATTTGAATAAAAACTGCCTCGTTCGCGCAACGGCGAGAGTGTCATTCCGAAGGTGTAGAGCGGCACCAAACGGTTGCTGTGATTGGTCCAACTGCTGAACTTGTTCGGCCGATTCCCCCAGCGTCCCCAAGTGGCGGTTTGCTCTTTGATTGCCTGGGACTGCATCTGCCGCATTCTGTCGACGATTTCTAATGACGGGGACTCGTCAGCGGCGGGTTCAATCGTGTCTTTGATCACATCGAGCACGCGATCCACCGTGCTCGGTTGATCCTCTGCAACTGCAGTGGCGGGTAGAGTCATCAGCAGCGCCGCTCCGCAGAGGGCGCGAGCGTGAGTCGAGAAAGCAGAATATCGCGAAGGGATTGGCATAGCAGTCAGGAGGGAAGTAAGGCGGGAGAGCCAACCATGCTGGGTAGCCACTCTGCGACCAGAGCGACAGGGCTCTGACCGCGACAGGGCTCCCAGAGTGGCAGAGAACCGCGAGTGGCAGAAACCAAGGTCAGCGAAAAAGTGTGATTGTTTGCCCGAGCCAAATGCTAGCCGATGAGCTATTTCAGTGCATTGGCTCGGATTGCCGAGCGACACGTATTCTGTTCGCCTATCGCCCCAGTGGGAAGGGCGACGGGGTGAGAATCGGGTTAAAACCCGGTGAGGGTATCGAGTGCACTTGCATAGTATTTTTTATTTGCAGAAGCTGCAGTATTCATCCGGGCCCAGTCCCCCCCGATCAGGCACTTTCTGCAGATTTCCATTGCCACTCCAGGAATTTGCTTGACGACCGTCTCGCTCCGCTTTAGTTTCAAGGTCTCTTCTTTCTCTCGGATGATTGGCAAAGGAGGTCCGCCGCCATGGCTACCGTCTTCACCGGTTCCTCGCCGACTCAAGCGGCTGGGGGTCACGATTCGCAAATTGACCACAACCAAACGATCCATTGGTTCGTCAACGCAGCGTTTTTGCAGGAGATTAAGGACAGTAATCCCCATCTGTGGCACGAGGTCCACCGCTTGCGCACGCTGTGTGAGCCTGAATCCCTTGATTTGGATAAACCGCAAACATCGCTTCGCGAGTTTATTGACTGCCTGGATGGGCTGCGCGACCTAATCGCCCTGCAGTTTGCGTTGGAGGAATCTTATGGATTGATTTCCGCTAATTCAGCCACCGCTCTTAGCACAGCAGCGCAGCAGTCGATCGCCGAGCAAAATGAGGCCGAGCAGGAGCGGCAGCAGATGGTGCGTAATGTGACGGATCAGCATCGCAAGCTGTACTTACAACTGATCGACTTGGTCGAATTAGCCGAAGAACTACAATATCGAGGTTGCGAAGCCCATGGTTTGCGGACGCTCGTTCAATCCGCTGAACGATTTTCCGCCGACCTGACGGCGCACGAAAGATTGGAAGCCGAACTGATTCGGTTGCACGACTCACGTGCCCGTACCGGCAGCACACATGACTGATTGAATGCACGTAAAAACCTGAAGGAGGTTTTTAACATGTTGGGTGATTCACGTACCAAACCAATGGAAATCCTGTTGGTCGAAGATGGCTTGGTTGACGCGCGCATCACCATTCATGCGTTGCGACGCAGTGGAGTCCACCACCGTCTGACGCTGGTTCGAACAGTGCACGAAGCGATATTGTTCATGAAACGCACGGGCATTTTTGCTCGAGCCCCTCGTCTGGATCTGCTGCTTTTGGACATGATTCTGCCCGATGGCACGGGACTCGACGTGCTGGAAGAAATGCTGGAGATCCACCCTGATTCAGCGAGGATCGCCACCGTGGTGCTGACGGCTCTCGAAGATGACACCTACCGGCAGCGCTGTGATGAATTGGGGGTTTGCGATTACATTCAAAAACCGGTCAGCGAAGACGAGTTCTTGCGAGTTGTTCGCGATCACAAAAAATTGATGATCCATCTTCAACAGGTCGCCGTGGCCGCTGCCGGCCAGCAGAACCAGCCCTCCAGTGCCCCCACGTCGTAGTAGGAGAGAGATTCGCGTGAACGAATTTCGCTGCCGTACGTAGAACCGAAAAAGATGTACCCTTCTTGGAGTTTTTTCGATGCCGTTGCGTGAGTCTACGTTTGTGAAGCATCTGCCCGCGACCGCGTGCAGCGTTCTTGGCCTGATTGCCGCTACCTTGATCGGCAACTCCCTGATGGCTCCCGTCATGGCCGATGACGACTCGACCGCCGCCAGTGATGCCCCGGCCGCTGCGAAGGTCGACAGTAAAGCAGCGGAGCCTGGTGCTGACTCCGCGTCCAGCAAGACCGCTACGGTCGAGAAGGCGGGAGACGACGCCCAGCAGACCATTCGCTATGGGAAGTACAATCCGCTGAATCAATTTGAAAGTTGGGTGATTCTCAATAAGGGTACCGAGCCCGCCGGGCCGGGTGGCTTCACCAACACGAAAAAAGATGGGACCTATATCTGCCGACGCTGCAACGCTCAGCTCTATAAGAGCGGCGACAAGTTTGAAAGCCATTGTGGCTGGCCGAGTTTTGATGACGAGATCGAAGGGGCGGTTCACCGACAACCTGATGCCGACGGCGTGCGCATTGAAATCGTCTGCAGTAACTGCGCCGCCCACCTCGGCCATGTCTTCCTGGGTGAACGGATGACCGAGAAGAACACCCGGCACTGCGTCAATTCGATTTCCATGAAGTTCATTCCTAAGGGCAGAGAGCTGCCAGCGAAGATCAAGCCACTCTCCCAGCGCGGTAAGGATAAGTAGCCGAGTCTGGATAAGTAGCCGAGTGTGGCCGTGACGCGCATGTGATTTTTGTCTCAAGTCCAGCGAGAGTTTCTCTCCGAGACTCGGGCGTGGATCTTGAAGGCGAGCCCTGGAGAGGCTCGCATTCGCAGTGAAAATTGGTTGACAATCGGCCTCCGCAAGATGTTAGACTGTGGTTTCCCACCTCAACATCCCCGGAAGGTTAATCATGCCCCCAATCAACCGTCGCGAACTTCTGCAGACTGGATCGCTTCTCGGAGCAGCCTCCCTCGCTCCCGCTCTTTTGGCCGGGACAAATGGACCCAGCACTACGTCGGCCGAGTCGCTCACGCAGCATCTCTACGAATCGCTGAGCCCCCAGCAGCGAAAGGAGATCTGCTTCGATTGGAATCACCAAGACCCTCAGCGTGGATTGCTGCGAACTCACGTTGCCAATAATTGGAATATCACGCGGCCGAGTATTAACGACGATTTCTATACAGCCGACCAGCAGCAGGTCATGCGTGAAATCTTCGAAGCCATCATTAACCCCGAATGGCACGAACGTTACGACCAGCAGCTCGAAGATGACATGGGCGGGTTCGGCTACGAGCAATCGATCGCGATTTTTGGCACGCCAAACGATGGTAAATTTGAGTTAGTTCTGACAGGTCGTCACATGACACTGCGATGCGATGGCAACTCGACCGATCACGTCGCATTCGGTGGTCCGATTTTCTACGGCCATGCACCGGATGACCAGGAAGACGCAGCACACACAGGCAATGTGTTCTGGTCGCAAGCCGTTGCCGCCAACGGCATGTACAAAATGCTCGATGGGCGTCAGCAAGCAGCTGCCCAGGTCCAAAAGACTCCTCGCGAGCAGTTGGTTGGCTTCCGCGACCAAGCCGATCTGCCAGGGCTTCCTGTCAGTGATATGTCGTCTGACCAACGCGAGCATCTGCAAGGCGTCTTGAAAACACTGATCGAACCCTATCGGCATAGCGACCAGGATGAGGTCGTGGCATGTTTGAAAGCTCAAGGCGGACTCGATGCTTGCCGCTTGATGTACTTTACTGACCATGACATCGGTAAGGATGGCGTCTGGGATAATTGGCGACTGGAAGGCCCTAGCTTTGTGTGGCACTACCGGGGTGCGCCCCACGTCCATGTGTGGGTCAATGTTGCCGATGATCCGAAAGTGAAATTGAACGCTTCTTGATCAACGGCACTGGTTTCCTGCGGTGTCAGTTTGGTGAGCTTGACAGACCGGGGGGTTGCGAATGAGATCTTTCGCCCCGCGCGCCCTCGCACAGCGATTTTCGTGAGTAGTGTGTGCGGGGGCGCAAGTAGCCAGAAACCCTGCTGACGCGGCGAGACCGAAGCACTGATCCGCAGGCGTTAGTAGTGGAATTCCGTGACGCCGCGAGCGCCCGAGGGCAGTTTCCCCATGACGGTAACTTCGTCGATCCGGAAATTTCCCGGCACCCAACGCTGGCTGGTCCGGTTTACAAATTCACTCTGCGGGAGAACTCGTTTCTCGCCGACTGCGAGTGGTTGATCGGGGTACATGAAGAACTGTCCATTGAGGTCAACATACAGCTTGGGAATGACAAAGTCAGCATCGTTCTGAATGATGATTACGTCTTGGAGCGCTGGGGGTTGGCCTGGGGATGTCGGCACGGCCAGGCGATCAATCGTAACGCTAACCGGCAGTTTACGCTCGGTCGCTTTGCCAAATAGGACTGCGTAGGTGCTTAAAATCGTCAGCGGAATCAAGCACACCAGGGCGAGGGCGATGAAGAAACCTCGCGTCGAAAGCTGCGGTGCGGGACCAATTGAACGTACCGGATCAAAGGCCGTCGTATCGGTCGTTGTGGGGGACGATGTCGTGTGGTCGTCGCTCGATGGCAGGGGAGTTTCACTCATACTGCCATGATACTCAGGCGACGCTACTGTTGAGTACCCTGGGGTGGATCAACCCAGTCGAAGTGACCGACGGTCTGCACGTCAACGGAATCCTGTCGCGTGCCGGCAACGACCATGACCAAGGGAATGGGGCCATTCGCTTCGCCGAAGGCTCGCGCCGCGTCGCATCCGTTGACAAACAGTCCCGTGGCAAGCGCATCGGCATCGACCGCTTGGGGCGTGATGACGCTCAGTGAGAGCATGTCGCCAGCGGGTTCTCCCGTGCGAGGGTCAATGACATGCCCGTACCGTTTGCCCCGATGGTGGAAAAACTGCTTGCCACTGCCGCTCGTTGCCAGGGCTGCGTCATGGAGCCAGATGCCTGCGATCCGCCGGTTGGGTTTCGTGGGGTGCGCGATACCCACTTTCCACCCCCGCGGCGGCTCCTGCTGTTGGGCGTCATTGTGGGGTGCGGAATTCTCGCTCAACTCGATCTCTGCCCGATCAAACTGATCCCCGCAGGCTAAAACGCTGCTCTGGCCCGCGTGGATGAGAAAGTCCTGGATGCCTGCGGATTTCAATTGGTCCGCCAAGCAATCGATCGCATCGCCCTTGCCAATCGCGCCTAAGTTGATCCGCATGGATGGCTCGAGCAACTCAACCGCTCGCTGTTCAGAATTAAGCCGCAAGCGGTCCATGCCGACGAGGGCTCGAGCCGAAGCGATCTCTTCCAGTGTTGGTTTACGGCCCTGCCGGAGAGTAAAACCCCAGGCGTCGATCAGTGGACCAGCCGTGATATCAAAGGCGCCGCTGGTCAACTGGCTCAAACGCACTGCATGCTGTAGGACGGCAAAGGTCTCTATCGAGACGGAGACGGGCCCCTTGCCCGCCGCCCGATTGATCTGCGAAACTTCGCTCTGCGGATCGTAAACGGTCAGTCGTTGCTCCATGGCATCGACCGATTCGAGCGCATCAAGGACCACATCGGCGACCGCTCGGTGTCCGATCCGCTGGTCGGCATCGCGGACCAGCACTACGAAGTCGCACGCCATCGCACGATGAGAAAATTCAAGCAAACCAGCATCCTCCAGTAAGACGCTAGATTAAACCTATCGCCTCACCCGAACAATCTGGGCGAATCTTGAAAGCATATTGAGGCCTGGCTCACCGCCTGTTCTCGAATGCCAAACGCTATGTGGGCCTGCCTGCCTTCGATCAGTTCGCTTCGCCACGCAAGCCACTGATCGAGACCGATCGGGGAAGTGCGTGACCGCGTTAGTTGCCTGCCGTTACTCGACTACCGAGTGGCTTGGCGATTGAGGAAGAATCCAGTTTGCTAGAGAATGAAACTCCCGCATTTCATTTATCTCCAGACTGCGATGGCGCCCCAGCGTTGTTGCAAATAAAAAACCGTACTCAAGTTCGACCTGAGCACGGTTTTCGATAGAGATCGATTTGAACGGATCTTAACGCATCGCGAGTTGACCGGCGGCCACATCGAATTCGAGTTCGACAGTGCTACCAGCGGCGACATTGATGGTTCGCTCTTGGCGAATGGTACGTCCGTTCACAGTTGCACTGACCGCAACGGTGTAATCGGTCCAGCTTTGGCCAGCGGCGAGTTGGGTGGTGCGGAAAGTTCGCACACGACCGAAGCCCTCGGTTTCGTTACCGGCCAGAGTCACCACCGCATTGGCAGGCACATGGAGTTGCACAACCGTTTCTGTCGTGTCGGCTGGCTCGGACGAATTAACTTCGGCTTCATTGAGTTCCGTCTCAAGCATCTCGCCAGCCGGCGAAACTTCTTCGGCAGTCGCTGCGGCGTCCTGTTGGAACACCAATCGCTCGGCATCACCGGGATGCAGTTTGATCGTCTTTGATTCCGTTTGTTCCTGACCATTGACGTCATACTTGACCACGACTTCGTAGGCATAGACGTAGCCTGGTTTGAGCCCCCGCGACATGAACTGACGCACGGTACCACTGCTGGTTGTTTCGCGGCCATTGACGGTGACTTGAGCCGAGCTGACTGGTACGGCAACCGTCAAGAGTGCTGTATCGTCGTCCAAGCTTGGTTTCCGGGCGTCGTAGCGAGCGCTGCTGTCGATGACAGAGTCACCGCTGGCACCGGCATCGTTTTTGGAGCCCGAGTTAGTCTTGGATTTCGAATCGCCAGCTGGGGCCGACCCGCTATCCGTGGGTTCGCTGAGCATGGAGTCGCTCTCGACCGGGTAGTCATACCCTTCGGCAGGTACAAAGTTATCCGATGGATAGGACTCCACTGGATAACCGTCCATGGGGTAACCATCGATGGGATAGTTCGACTGAATCATCGGAGCGGAGTAAACTGCGGAGGCGGAGTAACCACCACTGCTGCCATACGACACTCCCGAAGAGTAGTAACCGCCGCTGCTGCCACCACTACTGGCTCCACCGCTGGAATAGGCTGTTGCATATCCGCCCGAGGAGTAACCGCCCGACGAGTAGTTGCTGGCATAGTATCCGCTGCGGGCAGCGCGTCTGGCGGCGTGTCGTTCCCGCTTGGCTTCGATATGGGCCCGCAAGCGGCTGAACAAACCACCGCCGGTGTATCCACCGGACGATCCGCCTGATGAGGCGTAACTGGCTACGTAAGTGCCACCGGACGATCCACCACTGCTGCCGCCCGACGATGCGCCGTAGCTGCCGCCCGACGATCCACTTGGTTTAGCAGCCATGTGAGCATGCATCCGCGAGAGCAAGCCACCGCCGTAGCTGCCATAACTGCCTCCACTGCTGCCATAGGAGGCACCGCCAGAACTGCCGCCATAACTACCGTAGCTCCCGTAGGAGCCGCCCGCCTCCGCCGTCACACTGAGTGCCAGTGCTAAGGCGAGGCAACTCAATAGGTGAAAACACCTCATGTCCTTCATCCTCGATATTCTAATTGTGAACTCTTCGGCAGCGCAGACTGGTATTGCCGACTTTGCTAGTTAAACAGAATAGCCAGAATAGGTAGAGGTTCAAGCAGACTGGGTAAAATTTAACGGCCTATTTTCTCAACAACGACGTCATCGAAGTCAACTCGCCCGGTGGCTCCGAACAGCCCAATGCGTACGATGGCTTCCTTGGCAGTCGGTGGAACGCGTAGCACGCGACCGTCGGTATGCCAATCTTGAGTTCCTCGGTAGGGACCGAGGGTGGTCATTCCCAGATCACGGCGGCTGGCATCGTAGAAGCTGATCGCGAGCATGGGCCAGGCGTCTGTGTCGGGACCTTTGACAATCCCGTGCGTGCGAATTCGTGCGGACAAGCGGATGGTCGATACGAGGCTGCCGTCGATTGCGATCCCTTGCAGGAGGTGTGATCCCAACCCGGGCGTTTCGTTTTCAAATCGAGCCATGGCGTTGCCATGCTCCACGACGCGACGGACTTGGCGGCCGTAATACCAACCGGCCACGAATTCAGACTCGACAGCCAGATCAGCTTGGTCGGTCTGGGATGGTGCACCGGAGGACTCGACGCTGGTTGCTGTTGCCGTTTCAAAATTGCCGTTAACGAGGGTGGGATGTTCTGGATCAGGCAGTGTATGGCGTCCTTCTTCCGCTGTTCCCGTCATGGGGACGAAGAGCGTCGGCCGCAAGGGTTGGCGGACCAGTTCCCCATCTTTCTTGATCATCCGGTAGAGCGTCTGTTGGTAGCGTTCGCCAACAGGAATGATCATCGAACCGCCCTCGCGGAGTTGTTCAACCAGTGGCACAGGTACCGATTCAGGGCTGCAAGTGACGATGATTTTATCGAACGGGGCTTTCTCAGGCCAACCTTTGAACCCGTCGCCGATCTTCGTGAATACGTTGTCGTAGCCGAGGCGATCGAGCACCGCGCGAGCGGTCAAGCCAAGCGGTTCGACAATCTCGATCGAGTACACCTCATCAACCAGTGGACTGAGCACGGCGGCTTGGTACCCACTGCCGGTACCGATTTCGAGCACCCGGTCGGTATCCTGCGGGTCGAGAGTCTCGGTCATCGACGCGACAATAAAGGGGCTGCTGATTGTTTGGGCCGACCCAATCGGCAGCGCCATGTCGAAATAGGCTTGGTTGCGAACCACCGCAGGAACGAACTCATGACGTGGGGTTTGCTCGATGGCGTCGAGGACGCGTTGGTTGGTCACCCCTGCGGAGCGGATGCGGGTGTCGACCAAACGCTGGCGCGCCTCCGCATAAGGATCAAATGGGTCGCCCACGCGGGGGCCACGAGGGCTGGTTTGGGCGAGGATGATACGCGAGGGTTCGGGCACGATTGTCGGCCATCGGGAGGACGGAAGGTGGGCGGGGATCTGCTGCGCCGTGGCGAAAGTGCAATCCAACGCGGCGAACAAGACCAGAAAGATACCTACGAGCTTCATCGAATTCATTCACCTGCTCTCAGCAACACGGGGACGCCAAAAATGTCTCGAAACAGCGAACTGTTCGTTCGCATGGCTAACTGTTCGAGGGAGACGTCGTCGACCCCAGGGGCAACGATGACCATCTGTTTTTCCTCGATCACGCAGCGAATCTCGCGAATGCGTCCGCTGCGAGTGTCATCGAGCGCAATCGCCAGTCGCAACAATGCCGCCATCTTGGTCACCGCCACACGATCTTTCCGGTCCAGCGAGTCGTAACCTTCGTGGGCTGCCTGCGGTGAGGCCCGGCGATGATAGCGTGCCACCATTGCGACCAAGTGCAATTCGTGCTGGCTGAGCCCGAATAGCTCACTGCTTCGAATCAGGTAGTATGCATGCTTATGATTGCTATGTAAATTTACATATAAACCGACTTCATGCAGCAGTGCGGCGACGTACAACAGGACTTCGTGCCGCGTGTCGAGACGGTGTTCCGTTGCCAGTTGATCGAACAGTCCACGGGCCAGATCAGCGACCGCTCGGGCGTGAGCGGCGTCCACGGCATACCGTCCACCGAGCGATACGGCGGAGCGGATGATTTGCTGACGAAACTCGCTCGTCCAGTTACCCCCTTGTTGCATGTCGGCGAGCAACCCATCTCGCAAGTTGGCACCGCTGACAAACAGGTGGGGTAGTTCGAAGTGCTTGGCGAACAACGTGTAGGCCAGCAATGACACGCTGAGCGTTTCCGCTTCTACAAAGGTCGCTCCAAACCGTTTGACGACCTCATCCTCGTTCATCGAGAGAACTTGGGTTGATAGTTTCTCGAGTTTGGCGGTGGGGAGTTTCGCCAGCGAGTGTTCGTCCCAGTCTTCGAGCAAACGATGCGCAGCGAAGCGAATATCCCCACCCATCACGACCAGTTGCAAGGATGCGTCGGCTTCGAGTTCGTGGGCGATACGATTGACAAACCGGCGGACATGCGTTTCGAGTAGATGGCGTAGCTTCGCGCCTCGCAGACCGGAGGCATCGAGTTCCTGGATCAGTCGCAAGGACCCCAGACGGAACGAATCGGAGTGCAGCACATTCCCACTTCGAATCATCAACAGCTCAGTACTTCCACTACCGACTTCGACGACGACGGATTTCGCTTCGGCAGTTTCCTGGCGGGCCATCAACATCGGCGTGATGCCCATGTACGTGATCCGATTGACCTCGGCTTCATCGATCGGTTCAACGTCGAGACCGGTGGCAACATAGACCCGGTCGATAAATGCGATCCGGTTGATTGCTTCCCGTACGGCGCTGGTGGCGACAACACGGATGTCATTTGTATCCGTCACACCATACTCACTTAGCACGCGGCGAAATTTTCGCAGCACGGTCGCGGCACGCTCGATTCCTTTGCGGCTGAGGCGGCGGGTATCGAATGCCTCACGCCCCAAATCCACCGGTTGCAGGAGTGATTCGAGCGTTCGAATGTGACCATCGGCATGAATTTCTGCGACAGCCATGCGGATGCTAATCGCACCAATGTCGATTACCGCCACGGTTCGAGGCGGTGTTAGATTTGCATGAGTGGATGACATCATCGACACCGCTGCTGCCTCGGGGTGCGAGCTGGTCGATGTTGGTGTGGATGGTGTCATAGTTCACAGTGGCGTGGATGGTTCGATACGGCAACCCGCTTCCATCATAGCCAAACTGGCACGACTCCGCCAAACACCCCCTGCCCGATTCGAACGAGCGTTTCCGGCTGGATGAGCCGACGTCCTGGGCCACTAGACGAAGGGGGAAGGAATCCCAACAAAAACTTGTTGGGTGAGTGCAGAGCCGAACCGCACCAACGGCCCGCCCTGCGACGTTGTCCGGTGCTGCGCGTCAACTCGTCGGCGCAAGGATCGCACCGACGAGCATGGCGTATCCGGCTCACAACGAGTTATTTGGACTCAGCTTCGCTGACTTTACTGACGACTTTGTCGATTAATCCGTATTGGCAGGCTTCATCAGCCGACATGAATCGGTCGCGGTCGGTGTCCTCTTCGATTTTCTCGAGCGAGTGACCGGTGTGCTCGATCATGATTTCATTCATTTTCTGCTTGATGCGCCGCAATTCGCCGACGTGAATCTCGACTTCACGGGCGGTACCCTGCATGCCGGCGAGCGGTTGGTGAATCATGATGCGAGCGTTGGGCAGCGAATACCGCTTCCCTTTGGCTCCGGCAGTCAACAAGACCGCGCCCATCGATGCGGCTTGGCCCATGCAGTAGGTCGCCACGTCGCAGCTGACGAATTGCATGGTGTCATAGATCGCCATGCCCGCCGTGATGCTGCCGCCAGGCGAGTTGATGTACATGTGAATGTCTGCCTTCGGATCGTCTGACTGCAAGAACAGCATCTGCGCGACGAGCGCGTTGCTGATCTGGTCGTCGACCTGTTGGCCCAGGAAAATGATTCGGTCTTTGAGCAACCGGCTGTAAATATCGTAGGTGCGTTCTTCGCGGCCGTTGCTTTCGACCACGTAAGGGATGACTGGCATATCAGATTCTTTGGCGTAGGTAGTTGAATTGTATTGATTGGGAAGAGCGACGATGCCCGACGCCCCGAGAGTGTTCGTGAATGGGGTTCACGCGGAGTTCAATCACCGGGAGGGGAGGCTGGAGGCTCAGTCTTCGTCATCGGCAGGAATTTCTTCCTTTTTCAGCAGATCGTCGACCAAGCCGTATGCTTTGGCTTCCTCTGCAGAGAGAAAAAAGTCACGATCGGTGTCTTTGGCGATCTGCTCGACCGATTTCCCACTGTGCTCGCTGATGATCTGGTTGAGTTTATCGCGATAGCGGAACATTTCCGACGCCTGAATCTCAATATCGCTGACCTGGCCCGAGACTCCGCCCATCGGTTGGTGCATCATCACGCGGCTATTGGGCAAGCAGAATCGTTTCCCTTTGGCACCACCGACGAGTAAAACGGCCGCCCCACTGCATGCTTCGCCCACACAGTACGTCGCTACGGGACAAGACACCATCTGCATTGTGTCGTAAATTGCCAAGGTGGCCGTCACGCTGCCGCCGGGAGAATTGATGTAGAAGTGGATGTCCTTGCGGCGATTCTCGCTCTGCAAGTACAACAGTTTCATAACGATTTCGTTCGCATTGGCGTAGTGAATCTCGCCCTGCATGAACACAATGCGGTTTTCCAAGAGCAGATCGCCGAGCGTCATCTGACGCTGACGCTGATAGCCCTGACTGGCATGGCTGCCCGCCAAGCGATGATCGGAGATCGAGTCGACGCCACCGGCGAGCTGTGGCGAAAAAGAACCAAACGGATCGGACATTCGAAAATTACCTTCAGGGGTACTATGGTGAGTTTCTCAGCCGTCAGTGTTCGCGATTCGCTTACAGGTGGCAAGACCGGTATCGTCAAGAAAGCCTCCTTACTTCCTTCCAGGGATCCTCCTCAACGTGTCCGATCCGATCTCCATTTTTGACTCGCAGGCACTTGACGAGCTTCGACGTGAGCAGCGTTTTGATCCTCAGCATCTACGTGCCCTCCGTAATCAGTTGTTCAAACAGTTCTGTCCCGATGCTGTGGCGCTCGCCGGTTTTCCAGGTCGCGACCGCGTCAGTTGCCACGCACTTGAATTGCACCGCCGATTTGATTCCACAGTCGATGGCGCCACAAAACTGCTTTTTCGCACCGCTTCAGGGATGCTGATCGAGGCGGTGGCCCTACGCATCGCGACGGGGCGGACGACACTCTGCGTTTCCAGCCAGGTCGGATGCGCAGCAGCCTGCGAGTTTTGTGCAACGGGTAAAATGGGCATCGCACGCAACCTCGCGACTCCCGAAATCCTGGACCAAGTGCTGCAGGTCGGGCAATTGCTTGCCGCCGAGCAGGGGCGGCTCGATAATATCGTGTTCATGGGGATGGGCGAACCGTTTCATAACGAAGCGAATTTGATGTCTACATTGGCTGCCCTGACCGCTCGCGACCAATTCAATCGTTCTCCCGCCAGCATTCTTGTGTCCACCGTGGGCGTGCCTGACGCCATGCTGCGGCTTGCCGAGGGGTTCCCCAAGGTGAATTTGGCTCTGAGCCTGCATAGCGCCGATCAACTCATTCGAGAAAAAATCATGCCGCTGGCACGACGATACCCGCTCACCGAACTTCGCCGCGTCCTGGGTGAGTGCCAGCGAATCCAGCGGCGCGAGGTGATGATCGAATACCTGATGTTGGATTCGCTCAATGATTCCACCGAGGATGCCGTGGCGTTATTGGCGTGGCTGGGAGATTTGCGAGTCCACGTCAACTTGATCCCTTACAACCCCATCGACGATGCGCCGGACCTCAATGCCTCCCCACCCGAGAAAATTGCTGAATTCGCCGCCCGGCTCAAGTCGGCGGGCGTGAAAACGACCGTGCGATACTCGCTCGGCCGCGATATCGACGCGGCCTGTGGCCAGTTGGTCCGAATGGAGAATCGGAATCATTATCACTCTCGCATCTCGCGATTTGGTACACTCACAGGCGATCTGTCTTGATCCGCCCGTCTGTCGTGAGTCTGTACGATGAGTCATCCCTCCCCCGAGCCCTGCCGTAATCATTCCTGCGGGCTAACCGATGTGGGGCGTCGGCGCACCGAGAACCAAGATCAGTTCCTGGTGGCAGAACTGCGAAAATCGATGGTGGTCAGGACGACGAGTTTGCCGATCGAGAAAAACACGACTCTGTTCGGACGTGTCCGGGGTGAATTATTGATCGTCGCCGACGGGATGGGCGGGCAAGCGGCCGGCCAGCGTGCGAGCAGCGTCGCACTGGATCACTTGATCGCCCAACTGCTCAACCGGATGCACTGTTTCTTTCATCTCTCGGACGGTCGAGACGACGCCTTCGTCGCCGCGCTCAAAGATCTCCTGCAGCAGACCCACGCACGCATACTCGCCGAAGCTGCTACCAATGACGCCGAACGCGGGATGGGCACGACCCTGACAATGGCCTACATCGTCTGGCCGCGAATGTATGTGGTCCACGTTGGTGACAGTCGCTGCTATCTCATTCGCAAGGGCCGGTGCGAACAACTGACTACGGATCACACACTTGCGAGAAAACTCGTGGATGCGGGGGGGATGAGGCCCGAAGATGAGGCGCATAGCCGCTGGACCAACGTGCTCTGGAATGTGCTTGGGGGTAAAGGAGAACACGAATTGGTCGCCGAAGTCCGCCGCACCGAACTGGTCGAGGGCGACACCGTACTGCTTTGTAGTGACGGGTTGAGCCGCTACCTCTCGACCGAGACCCTTGCGGAAGTCGTCTTGGAGGGAGGCGATGAAATCCAAAGTATTTGCCATCGACTCGTCGGTTTAGCAAATGCAGCGGGCGGTGAGGACAATATCACCGTGATCGTCTCCCAACCTCGCAGCCGAAAACCTTATGACGATGAGTTGCCGTCCGGTGAGACATGCAGCTCCCAGACCGAATCGCCCCCCGCCGACCAGCGCTCCACCGTTAAGGAGTTCGCGGACGAAGACACGCTGCCCGGTACCTAACCGTCGAGCGCTCTTAAACATCACCTAACACACGAAAAACCATTCCGTCGATCAGTTCGTCTGTCATGATCTGGCAGGCCAAGCGACTGGTGGCAGCAGTATTTGTCAGCTTCCCAAGGGTCATGACTTCGTCGCGATGCTTGTCTTCGGTGAGGCGTCCCGACGTGATCTCGACGTGACAAGTTCCGCACCATGCGTGTCCTTTGCAATCACCAATATTTTCGTACAGCTCGTTGACAATTAACTCCATCAAGTTGTTGTAGGCGTGTCGACGGAACTCAACTTGGTGTGATTGTCCATCGAGCAAGATGATGGTGACGTGATAGAACGAATCCATGGGAGGGTGGTTGGGCACAGAGCGATGGGAGCGACGGGGTAATTCGTGATTTCGCCAAAGGCTAACCGAAAACGCATTGCAACCGAATGCCCTTCGCGCCTGGGTTCGAGTTGCCGGCGTCGCACGTGCACTCGTCAAAGATAGTTTCTAGGCGGTATGCGAATATTGATCCGGCAGCACAACGAATTTGACTTCAACTGACAACGCAGTGAGCCGAATGCCGTAACGCACCGGGTAACATCGCCCGCCCGGCCGTACACGCGTCTCGGCTCACGACGTCCACGCTATTCGAAACCTGACGCCGTTTCTCCCGGCCCTGCGACTCTACGGTCAGTAGAATTCACACAGTCATCATCATTGGACTCTCAAGTTGTCCTTCGAAAACCTCCCGTGCCTGTTTTCGTCGGAGGAGCCTGTTTCAGCTCCTTGTTACCGGACAATCTGATCGTCCAATACACGGCGACATGCCTTCGCAGCGGTCTGCCAGTCGCCTGCCTTGGCAGTGGCGATGATGGGGGCTAAGGGTGACTCATCGCCCGCATCGTGCGCCGCCTTGTCAGCGACCAGCAATGCCTCCACTTGCGCGAGTCCTTCGTTGCTCGATTGATTGCAGACCCGGTACAGTGCCATCGCGATATCATATTCCGACGGACTTAATGTTACTTTCTGCGGCCAGAACCACCACAGCGATAGCATCGCAATTGCCACCAAAACAATGAGTGTCGCTTTCATCACAATTGCTCCATCTCAATCACTTCACCCTCATTCATGCTGGACATTTCCGCCCACAAGATTAAGTCAACGAAGTTACTGACATACCGTACCGAGCCATCACCCATACCCACAAAGCCACCGCCGAGATGTTCGGAGTACATCTGACCCACGTGATAGGTTGGAAAGTTCACCGGATGAATGATCGGGCTGCCAGTAATATCGAGCTCGCCACCGGACGGCCCGGCGTGGACGAGCGTCAATGTCGCAGCCGCGTCGGGACCATTCTCGGGCGAGTGAAAACGCGGATGCGTGAATGCGCCGGGGACTACGCCAGCCCAACTCTTGTCGCTCAGGGCAGAACTGTGCTCGCCGAAGAAGATGGTCTGACTGGTGCCGTCAACAACATCTCGGAATCGCGTGCGTGAATTGCGGAAGAAGGGACCATCGGCAACCTGACCTGCATCACCGTCGATCCTCACAATCGTCGTTTCGGAGGTGTAGATATTGGTAAAGATCTCGCCAGTTGCCGCAGAACCGCACTCACCCCAACAGCTCTCCTGTCCATGGCTGGCGACATAGTGGCTGCGGCCCAGTTGGATGGTATTGCCGTTAACTACAAGCGGCTGCCCTGCTGAATCAAGAACCTCGAAAGGTTTGTCTCCACCGGTCGCACTGGGGCACAAAAACATCGGCAGCGTTGCTGCGATCGTCAGCTGATTTGCAGGATCCCAAATCGGTCGATCCAGCCGGAGTTCGGCGACCAGCGCAGTCCCCTCCGCGAATGGCAATAGCGCGGCAGCCCAGCCCCATCCAGGCCCCGCGTCCCAAGTCACCGAGTCCATCTGGACCGCCGCAGGCGCCGAGCCGTTGCGTGTTGCGAAGGATCGGTAGCCTGAGGGAAACTGATTGAACGCGGAGTGATAATTCTGGTTGGCCAGTCCCACCTGCCTCAATCGGTTGCTGCAGGACATTCGGCGTGCTGCCTCACGGGCGGCTTGCACGGCAGGCAACAACAGCCCGACCAGCACTCCGATGATCGCAATGACGACCAATAATTCGACCAACGTGAATCCGTGGCGTAGCAGACGTCTCTCGCTCAACATGGTGATGATCCCACTTTCAAACTATGTTCGCAATATTAGCCGAGGCTAACTTGCGAGGCGTGAAAAAGGCTCGGGCCGAAACTTAGCTCGAGCTAACTTCAGGAGATTGTTCCTCGTTGCGGCCGGCCGGTCAAGTGTGCAGTGACCAGCTTGGTCGATTTTTCGGGAAACCCGCGAGCGGAACTTTCCCAGAGCCATTCGCCAATACCTCCCAGCGCGGGTGCCATTGAGCTTCATGTGTCGGTTGTCGTCGAACGTTCTGGAACGCGCCGCCGGTGGCGCCGGAGTTGCATGCTGTTTTGCCGCGCAGTCGCAGTCGATCGATCAGGCGTCGCCGCTGGTTACAGGAATAACATCGTTGGCGAACTCTGCGTGTCCGGTTCAAATCCTGATGCTGATGTCAGTTGACGTTAGACGCCGACAATGCGCTGATACAGATTCAGATAGGCATCCGCCATCCGGTCGATCCCGAATCGGTTAGCGACGGTGCGGCGGACGGTAGTTCGGTCAATCTCGTCAATTCGCTCGATCGCTTGATTTGCCTCAGCGAGACTGTCGACAAGAAAGCCAGTGACACCATGCTCAATCAGCTCAGGCATCGAGCCCCGGCGCGAGGCGATGACGGGTGTGCCGCACGCCATGGACTCGATGACCGACAGTCCGAATGGTTCTTCAAAATTGATAAGATGCAACAGCGCCCGCGCGTCGCCAAGCGCGGTTAGCCGTCGCATCCCGCCGACAGCGCCGTGATAGGTTACCGTCGTCCCATCGGCGGTCGGCAAAACCTCCCGCTGATAATAGTCCGCGTCCTGCACGATCCCGTACATGTGCAGATGGCGCCCACTTGCGCGGGCCACGGCGATCGCCTCTGCAGCGCCTTTGTCGGGATGGATGCGACCGAAGAACAGCAGAGCATCACTCCCGATCGGATTGAATGGGAAATCGTCAATAGGAATGCCATGGTGGATTGTCGCAGCGTACCGCAGGTCGGGGCAGCGATCAGCGTCGCTGATGGCGACGTAATGCACCACGTCTTGGTATTCCGCATACATCGGCAGAATTCGCTTGGACGAAAAACCATGGATCGTCGTCACGATCGGCGTGTCGGTCAGACGCGAGAATGCGTGAGCCGGGAAGTCCGCCTGATTGTGAATCAGGTCAAATCGATGGGCCTGTTCGAAGAGATGGGCTAAGTGGCGAAACTCCCAGACTTTGGCGTCGATTGATGAATCGTCGCCATATGGTGCTGGTACAACGCCAGCGAGCGTTCCTCTCGTAATGCTATCGAGCGTGGCGAATAGCGTCACGTCCACTCCTCGCTCGACGAGCGCCTCGGTCAGCATGCTCGTGACGAGCTCCCAGGGGCCGTAGCTTCTCGGCGGCGTGCGCCATGCAATCGGAGCCAACATCGCGATACGCATATCAGTTTTTCTCTTTCAGCCGTAGTACGAGACCTTCGTCAGGGGCGAGGAGCCCCTCCATCTGATGAAGTACCCAATGGGTTGGCTTCGCGATGGATGGCGGCAGTGTCGAAGCGAGAACTTCGATGACCTCGGTATGATTCGGCAGCGTTAGGGCCTGCAATTCGTGAGTCAGGTTCAGCACGACCAACAGTCCGTCACCAGCATACCGCCGCTGGTAGACGAGCACTTCGTCGGCGGCGCCGACAAGTGTCATATCGCCGATCGCGAGCGCTTCGCAAGAACGCCGCAGAGTTAGCAGGCGACGGTAGAGCGTCAGTAGCGAGTCAGTGTCTTCAGCTTGCGCCGCGATATTACGTTCCCGCCAATCTTCGTTGAGTGGCAGCCAGGGATCGACCGTGCTAAACCCACCATAGGCGGTTGCATCCCACGGGATGGGGGTACGCGATCGATCGCGACCAATCCCCAAGTTGGGCTGACGCAGATCCTGCGGGTCACGTACCCGGTCGGGCGGAATGACGACCTCGCCGATGCCAATTTCGTCCCCCTGATACAGCGTGGGGGTACCTCGAAGAGTCAGCAACAGCATTGCTGCAACGCGTGCCTGGGCGTCGCCGAGCCGGGCCGCGATCCTTGCTGCGTCGTGGCTTCCCATTACCCAGTTAGGCCAACCGAATTCCGGCAATGAAGTTTCGTAGTTGGCAATCTTCAGCCTGAGCACAGCGGCATCCCATTCACTTTCGATGAGTTGAAAATTAAATGGCAGATGCACCTGAGGTTGTGCCGGCGTACCGTACCAACGAGCGAGGCGATCATTAGGCAAAGCGATCTCACCGATCAGCACCCGGTCTTGGTAACTGTCCGCGAGGGCGCGGAACTCGGCCGAGATCGCGTGCGCTTCCGGTTGATCAGTCGAATGGAGTTGGATCAGCTGGTCACGCTGGGTGCGACAGGGGTCCCAATCCGCATTGATCGGATTATCGGGCAGCGTTTCGGCCTTAATGATGTGCCATAGCACGTCGATCCGAAATCCGTCCACGCCGCGATCAAACCAAAATTTCAGCACCGACATCATCGCTTCGCGAACCTCAGACGAACGCCAGTTAAGGTCGGGTTGCGACTTCAGGAAAGCGTGCAGGTAATATTGGCCGGTGGTTTCGTCCCACTGCCATGACGAGCCTCCGAAGTCACTGATCCAATTGTTCGGAGGCCCTCCGCCGGGGGCCGGATCTCGCCAGATGTACCAATCCCTTTTAGCGTTCTCTCGCGATGTTCGACTTTCGACAAACCATGGATGTTGGTCAGACGAATGGTTGGGGACGAAGTCAAGCAGAAGCTTTAGCCCGTGCTTGTGGACCGCTAAAAGCAGCCGATCGAACCCAGCGAGATCACCGAATATGGGGTCGACGTCACAGTAGTCGGCAACGTCGTATCCGAAATCCGCCATGGGGGAGGGGAAGATAGGCGACAACCAGATCGCATCGACTCCGAGACTAGCTAGATAATCCAGTCGCGACTCGATGCCAGCGAGATCACCGATGCCGTCCGCATTACTGTCCTGAAACGACCGGGGGTACACCTGATAAATCACCCCGCGTTCCCACCACGGCACTCGCCACCGATCTGCGGGAACTCTTTCGACGAATCCCGACTCGTCGGAACTACGAAACGTCATCAAGACTGCGACCGACAGGAACTCGCACGCTCATTGCCACAGCACCAGTATAGGTCAATCGACAAATTGTTGGCCTCCGAACATTTTCGACATTTCCATGGCTCTAGAGTTAAACGATGTTGCTTTACTAATCTGACGCGCCAACGAGGCAGTCCATCTCGTCCCTCGCTTGCGCACCGGGTCAGTATTAGTGCATTTGGACAGCGAAAGCGACTAACTCAACAGGCTGTTTAACGACGTTGCCTGTCCTCTGCAGGTTTCTACGTGGCCTCCTCGCCATCAGCCACCCCGACATCCCCCATGACAAGTCCCGTGTGGAAACTACCCCACCCAATCGTCATGGAGGTAGCGGTATCGTCACCGCAAACAAACGCCGTGATTCCATCTGCCGCAAGTCGAATACGAATCGTTTCGGCTGGGAAGTGATTGGCGCAGCGGAAGTTTTCAGTCAGCTGGTTCGTCATTGATATGCACTCAAAAAAATTGCGGAGCATTCGCGATTGGAGCGATGACGAATAAAACGAGCTCGATGTGAGAGTGTCCTATCCATCGAAGTCACATTCGGGAGCGACCGGACTCCTACCCATATCGAACCAGCAGTTCGAAGAGTGCCTCTATTCCTGCTGAGACGGGATGCGCCATTGTGAATTGAATGTTATAGCAGTTTTGGGCGGCAAAGTCATGGTAGAAATCCACCTCCGCAAACCCGGTCATGCACTCGGATTCGCTCCAACGGTAGATTGGGGTTGCATTTTTGGCGGAGTTTAGCGATAGCCGAGCATGTGAAGACACCGCACAATCGAGTTATCAACAGCCCTTAGGACGTTGCCGTGAGCACGACGGAAAGCGACACGCAGGACCAGCTCAATATGGACGATCTCGAAGCCTTGCTCGACGAGGCTTCGCAGTCGCTCTGTGCCGCGACGGGTGAAGATGTCCCTGAGCCGGCGGAGTTGCTGCGGCCGTTTGCATTGGGCGAACTCTCGCCTTCGGATGTCGACCAAGTCGAAAATCCAATGGAGATGCTCGATGAAGTCGAATTGGATCTGCGGGTCGAACTCGGACGAACCCTGATGCGTCTCGAGGAGGTGTTGCGGCTACGCCGCGGCAGTGTGGTGATGCTCAGTAAACTCGCGGGCGACCCTGTCGATATTTTCGCCAACGAACGACTGATCGCCCGGGGTGAGGTGCTCGTCATGAATGATCAGTTTTGCGTCCGCGTCACCGAATTGTTGGGAGCCGTCGAGTGAACAGCTTATCCAATCAGCGTTACGCAACCAGCCATTTCGTCACGGGCTCGATATCGCTGTTCCTGGCCGTTGTGGTGGCGTTTTCAGTTGCCGACCAATCCGTTTTCGCTGACGATTCCACGGGCCGTGGTAGCGATGTATCCGTTGTCGCACGCAGTGGTGGTTTCCCGACTCTCGCACCTCGTGCGCAGGAGTCTCGTAACCGTGCATTGTCGTCCGCGACGGAGTCGCCGTCCTACCGAGTGGTGGATGCCTCCGCGAGTCGTGTAGATGGTAGCGGCTCGCGTTTTGATGAGTTTACCGATGACAGCGTCACCGAGGAACTGGCGTTGCTGCCGACACCGGAGTCATCGCGCTCGAAGATGATGGCGCCGCTCGTTACAGTCGCGTCGAGTCTCGCTATCGTGCTCGCACTGTTCAGTGGCCTGGTGTGGGCGGGCAGAAAGTTCGGTGGTCGAGCCAGTGCGGCCAAGCCATTGCCCGCTGGGGCGTTGACTCCACTGGGACATGTGATGCTGGACCCACGGACCAAGCTACTGCTCGTCAAATGTGGCCGGCGAATCCTCGTGCTCAGTCAAACGGCCACAGGGATTACTCCCATCACCGAAGTCACTCATCCCGAGGAAGTCCACGAGCTGATCGCGAGCTGTTCCGCAGATGCCCGCGAGGCGTTTCAACGAACGCTACGCGAGGTCGAACGTGAGCCGGCCCGCCCGTCAGCCGACCCGGTACCGCAAGTCCCATCGGCGCGGCAGTCAGGCCGATTGTTTGCAACGGTGTAACGTTGCTGGCGGAGGTCGTTGGCAAACATGTTTAGAGTGGCTTGATATCAAGCGAGAGAAGTTGTGTCACGCGAAAGTACACGCCAGGCAACTACTCAAGCGGTTTATCGATCTTTGAGCTGCAGCACTGATTGACGAGCGCGACGAAGGAAGTCCGTCTTGGGCTCGCCCGCTTCTAAGAAGATCGGTGGTCCGATGGTGATGCAGGATAGCAGCGGAACGGGCAGGATCTCGCCACGCGGCAAGATGCGGTTGAGGTTTTCCATGTAGACTGGGACGAGTTCCAGATCCGGTCGTTTTTTGCCCAGATAGTACAAGCCGCTTTTGAAACTGCTCATTTCTTCCCCTCCGCTGCGACCACCTTCGGGAAACAAGATCAGCGAGTAGATATCGCCCATTTGCCGAATCATGCTGTCGATCGGGCTCTTGTGAACCTTAATTTCCTGGCGATCGATCAGCAGGGCATTGAAGCTCTGTGCGATATGTGGCTTGAACCAACCGCCACTCCAATAATCTTTCGCCGCTACAGGCCGTGTCAGCGCCCGGATCTCCCGCGGTAGCGCCGACCATAGCACCACCGCATCGAGGTGACTGGTATGATTGGCGAAATAAATCCGCTGGCAGGTGTCTGGCTGGCAATCGATCCAGCGGACGGTGAATCCACTGAACAGCTTCGCCAACAGCACGATCGCATGGCTGGTGAGGGTCATGGGAAAGAGTCTAGCGACCGGAGGCCTGCCCGCACAATCCGCGGTACCGTGAGTTGCTGCCGAGATCGATGTTCGCGTCAATTCGACGCGATTCGGCGAGGTAGTTACAATTGCCGCATCTCGGTTTGTTCGTCGAGTCTCGAAAAGGACACCGTGCCGAAGCGTCATCCGGTGATGTCAGCACGAGCGAACTTGCTCACGCAAGCGTCGTCACGAGCTGAGCGAACGGGATTGAACTCGCAGGCAGCTCTCACTGATCTCTCTGCTCACTCTGTTCACTGAACCTCCCGGCACCCCCATCATTCTATGCATCCTATCGAAGCCTGCCTGCGCAACCCCGTCAAAGTTGCCGTCGGTGCGATTTTGTTGATTCTGTTCGGCGCGATTGCGCTGCTGCGGATGCCGATGCAATTGATTCCGGAGGTTCAGACGCCGACGTTGAGTATCGAAACGCGTTGGCCCGGGGCGAGTCCTCAGGAGATTGAGCGGGAGATCGTTCAGGAGCAGGAGGAGCAGCTCAAAAGCGTCGAGGGCGTGACGAAGATGACCAGCGAATCGCTCGACTCGTCCGCTCGGATCACGATGGAATTTCTCGTCGGCACCAACATGGAAGAGGCGTTGTTGAAGGTCAACAGCCGTTTACAGCAGGTGCCGCAGTACCCCGAGGAAGCTGACCAGCCAGTCATTTCGACTAGCAATTCATCGGACCGGCCCATCGCGTGGTTGATTCTCTCGGCTGTCCAGCCCGAACTTGAAGAACTCACCGCCTTTGCCGAGTCGCATCCGGACCTTCGTGAGCCGCTCCGCCCGGTCATCGAAACCAAGAACACGGGTCTGCGGTTAATGCGTCTGAAGGAGGCCGCGGAACAGCACCCGGGCTTGCAAGTCCTGCTACCGCCCAACGTCAACGTTCCCGAGATGCGGCGATTTGCGGAAGATTTTATCGAGGCTCGACTTGAACGCGTTGGCGGCGTGTCAGATGCGAACGTGCTCGGCGGGCTCGAAGAGGAAATGCAGGTCGTCATCGACCCCCAACAGCTCGCCGCACGGCAGCTCACCATCGACGATGTCCGCCGTGTCCTGCGAAATCAGAACCAGGACACCTCGGCGGGTGATTACTGGGAAGGCAAAAGACGCTATGTCGTCCGTACGATCAACCAATTTCGCAGCCCCGAGGAAGTCGCCGCCCAGGTTTTAACGATGGATGGCGGCTCTCCCGTTTTTGTGAGTGATGTCGCCGACGTCAAGCTGGGCTTTAAAAAACCCGATGGGCTGGTTCGCCGATTTGGTGAAAACGCCATCGCCATCAACGCGTTGCGGCAAACGGGGGCCAACGTGCTCGAGGTCATGGAGGGGATCCGGGCCGCGGTCGATGAACTCAACGACGAAGTGCTGCCCGCGAGGGAACTGCAATTAACTCAAGTCTACGACGAAACTGAGTATATCGACGCATCCGTTGGACTGGTCAATCAAAACATTCTGGTCGGCGGTACACTGACCATGGTGGTGCTGATGTTATTTTTGCACATGAGTGTTCGCACCCTGGTATTTGTGCCTGCCATCGCAGCGTCGGCCATTGCTGCTACCTTTTTGAATCCATGGTTGTTCGTCGTCACACTGGGTTTGATCTTGATCGCGGGATTCTGGTTCGCTCGAGGAGCTTTGGTGGTGGGATTGGCGATCCCGATTAGTATCGTCGGCACGTTCCTACTGCTCAATCTGTGGGGGCGATCACTCAACGTGATCAGTTTGGCCGGGATGGCGTTCGCCGTGGGGATGCTCGTCGATAACGCGGTGGTCGTGTTGGAAAATATTTTCCGTCATTATCAAAATGGCGATCGACCGATGACCGCAGCGTTTCGCGGTACGAAGGAGGTCTATGGTGCCGTATTGGCGTCGACTCTGACGACGCTCGCGGTCTTCTTGCCTGTGCTGTTTGTCGAAGAAGAGGCCGGGCAATTGTTCCGTGACATCGCGTTGGCTATCAGCGCGGCGGTGGGATTGTCGCTGATCATCAGTCTGACAGTCATCCCAACCGCCACCGCTCGTCTGCTGCGCGATCACGCCTGGGGTGACGATGAAGCACCGGCGCGGGACGAGATCGAGCAGATGACATCAGCTGACACGCAGCCTGTGGCAAACGCCGCCACGACGCGGCCGTCATTGGGCGAGCGACTGGTTGCGCCGATTAACTCGGTCGCTGGTTCATTTGTCAACGGAGTCGTCGGGCTGAATCAATTCGTACAGCGGACCCTGTTTCGACGGCTCGCGCTCGTGGTCGGTCTGCTCGCCGCGACCATTGCGATCAGCTACGCGGCTTGGCCGAAAGTCGAGTATCTGCCCACCGGGAACCGGAATCTCGTGTTCGGGATTATTCTGCCGCCGCCGGGCTACAACCTGGATGAACTCACGTCGCTGGGGTCGATCGTCGAACAACACCTCCAGCCATATTGGGACGTTGATCCGGATAGTCCCGAGGCGGCTGCATTGCCGTATCCCGCAATTTATGATTTCTTCTACGTCGCTCGCGGTCGGCAGGTGTTCTTGGGTGTCCGGGCCGTCGACCCAACTCGCTCGGCCGAGCTGATTCCGCTGATCTCTGCAGTCAAATCGAAACTTCCCGGCACGATGGTGATCGCCAAGCAATCCAGTCTGTTCGAGCAGGGACTGACGGCAGGACGCACGATTGATATTGAAATCACAGGTCCAGATTTGGAAACGCTCGTGGCGTTGGGGGGCCAAGTGATTGGCCAAGTCATGGGAGCTCCTGACCGGCAGGGCAATCCACGGGATCCGGTGGTGGCGAACGCGCAGGCTCGTCCCGTACCCAGTCTCGATTTGAGCAATCCCGAAGTCCATGTCAAACCGCGATTGATCCAGAGCGAACAGATGGGCTTCAATGCGTCGAGTCTCGGCTATGCCGTCAACGCCCTCGTCGATGGCGCCTTTGCAGCCGACTATTTCATCGGGGGAGACAAGATCGATTTGACTGTGATTGGCAATCCTGACGTAGCGAGTCGATTGCAAGATCTCGACTCGTTACCCATCGCGACGTCGTGGGGCGGCCTGGTGCCATTGTCTTCTCTGGCGACGATTGAACCCGCCAGTGGTCCAGAGCAGATCAATCATCGCGAACGGCAGCGGGCTGTGACGATCGAGGTGTCACCGCCCCCAGAACTCGCCTTGGAAGATGCGTTAGAGCGGATCGAAGCTGAAATCGTGGGACCGCTACGCGTCTCAGGGCAGCTCGATGGCGGATATAGAATCGCGTTGACGGGCACCGCTGACAAACTTCGCGCCACCTGGGAGTCATTGCGTTGGAACGTGCTGTTGGCGTTATTGATCACATATCTGTTGATGGCGGCGTTGTTTGAAAGCTGGATTTATCCATTGGTGATTATTCTCAGTGTCCCGCTCGGCGCCGTGGGCGGTATTCTCGGCCTACGTGCCCTCGGTGTTTATTTGCAGTGGCAGGGGCTCACCCCGCAACCGCTCGACGTGCTGACCATGCTCGGCTTTGTGATCTTGATCGGTACGGTGGTCAACAATGCTATTTTGATCGTGCACCAATCGCTCAATCTGATGCGAGAAGAATCGACGCCCGCCCGCGATGCGATCATCGAAAGTGTCCGGACCCGCGTGCGTCCGATCCTCATGACAACTGCCACGACGGTGCTCGGTCTCTGTCCCCTCGTTTTGTTTCCAGGATCAGGCAGCGAACTATACCGCGGTCTTGGCAGCGTGCTATTAGGCGGATTGTTGGTCTCGACAATCTTCACGCTAGTATTCGTCCCAACCGTATTCCGCTTGTTCATGGACATCAAGGCTGGCATCAGTGGCCATGCGATATCGGTCAATCCAGCCGATTCCTGGCAGCGTGAGCAGGTGGGGAAAGTTGCTTGAGAACTTGGCGAAGTCTGGAGAGAGCATCTCCCCATAGTCGTCATCGAGGCGAAGCGAGCCAGCAGTGGAGCCCCGCTCGATCCCCGAACGTCAGCTACCACTTTCCACTCAAGCGTTATCGCTAAGTATCTCTTTGACCAACCGGGTGGGTTTTACTCCGGTGAGTTTTTGATCGAGCCCTTTGAATGGGTATGACAGCTGTTGGTAGTCGAAACCGAGCAGGTGCAGCAGCGTGGCGTGAAGATCTCGTAGCTGGACGGGATTGGTCGTCGCGGTATAGCCAACCGGGTCGGTTTCACCGTAGGTAAATCCCGGTTTAATGCCAGCGCCTGCCATCCAAATGGTGAACGCGTCAGGGCTATGATCACGGCCCATGAACGCCATCGTGCCGCCACCGCGATTTTCACGCATCGGGGTCCGTCCAAATTCACCGCCCCAAACTACCAACGTGTCTTCGAGCAGACCACGTTGACGCAGATCATTCAACAATGCCGCAACGGGCTGGTCAGTCTGCTGACACTTATCCCGGAAACCGTGATTGAGCGACTCGCTCTTGCTGGATCCATGGGTGTCCCATCCCCAGTCAAATAATTGAACGAACCGCACTCCCTGCTCGACCAGTCGCCGAGCCAGCAGACAGTTATTGGCAAACGATTCTTTGCCTGGTTCGGCACCATAAGCTGATAAGGTGTCGGCCGACTCCTTGGTGATATCCATGACTTCCGGTGCAGCGACTTGCATACGAAATGCCATTTCGTACTGGGCGATGCGCGTGAGCGTTTCGGGGTCGCCGAATTGCTCATAGGATTGCTGGTTGAGTACGTCGAGGGCGTCGAGTTGCCGCCGTCGCTTGGATCGAGAAACGCCGGGCGGATTGGACACGTTGAGAACGGGATCGCCTTGCGAACGGCATTGCACGCCTTGATAGACTGACGGTAAGAAACCGGAACTCCACAATGCTTTGCCCACCCGTGGCAGCCGGCCACCTGACAACAGCACAATGAACCCCGGCAGGTCAGCGTTCTCTGTGCCGAGTCCCCAGGTAACCCACGACCCAATGGAGGGTGACCCCATCACGGTCGCTCCCGTATGGCAGAGCAATTGAGCCGGACCGTGATTGAATTGGTCCGTTTGCATCGTCTTGATAAAGCAAAGTTGATCAACACACTGAGCCGTGTGCGGCATCATTTCGGAGACCCATGCGCCGCAATCTCCGTACCGATCAAATTTGTACTGATGACCCAGCATGCGGGGCGTACCATTGATAAAAGCAAACCGTTTGCCCTCGAGAAATGACTGAGGGCATTCCTTGCCATCGAGGGCGTTGAGGTCGGGTTTGAAGTCGAACAGTTCCAATTGGCTGGGGGCACCTACCATGTGAAGGTAAATGACTCGCTTCACTTTGGCAGGCCGCGGTGGAGCCAGTGAACTCAGCGGATCGGTGGCAGCATGCTGGGGCTGATACCCTGCCTGAACGGTCCCTGCCATCTGAGACGCTAGCCACAAGCCTCCGACGCCTGCCGTCATGCCCGAGGCGCATTGGTTCAAAAAGTTCCGTCGGGTCGTATTTTCAAGCGATTGGCGAACGACGGATTGCTGGAGTGATTCTCTTTTGGACATTTTATTTGCTCATGATTTCGTCGAGGTTCAAGAGGACTGCCGAGACTGCCTGCATGGCGTCAACAGGCGTGTCGTCGTCGTCGAGACAAGATTGGTAAAGCGACTTCAACGCTGCGAGCTCCGTGCTGTTTGGTTGGCGTGAGGTCACCGTGATGAATCCAAATTTCAGTTGATCATCGATGTCTTTGTGTTCGGCTAACATGCGTGTCGCCAAGGCGTTTGCACACTCGACGAACGTGGTGTCGTTGAAGGTGGTCAAGGCCTGCAAGGGCGTATTGCTGCGCAATCGACGGGGCGTGCAAAATTCACGCGAAGGTGCGTCGAAGGCGGCGAACATCGGATAGGGGATGCTGCGTTTGATATAGGTGTAAATCGACCGCCGGTATCGATCCGGGTCGTCGGTCCCCGGAGTCTTCCAAGGATCACCGGCGAATGGTTTCCAGATACCATCAGGAATCGGCGGTTGGACCGGCGGTCCATGCAATTTGTCCGATAACAGTCCCGAAGCGGCCAGAGCCGCATCTCGGACCATCTCGGCGGGCAAGCGGAATCGGGGGCCGCGGGCGAGCAAGCGATTTTCGGGGTCGCTTGAACTCACTTTGGGCCGGTTCGCTGAATCTTGCCGATAGGTGCTCGAGAGCACAATCGAGCGTAGCAGTGCCTTCTGGCTCCAAGCTTGATCACCCTGGAATCGAGTTGCCAGATGATCAAGCAATGCTGGATCGGAAGGTCGCTCGCCACTGGATCCGAAGTCTTCCTCAGTTGCTACGATGCCGATCCCGAATAGGCGTGCCCACACACGGTTCACAGCCACACGAGCGGTAAAGGGGTTCTCGTCGCTGGCGATCCAGTTTGCCAAGCTCAGTCGGGTCGGATCCGAGTGGTCTGGGGCGGCATCCGGTTTCGCTAAGGGGGGCATCGAGGCTGGAACTCCCGGCGAGACCTGATCTCCCTTGGTCAAGAACAGACCGCGAATGAACACGTGGGTTGGTCGACTCAGCGAGGCGGGACGTTCGCGCATGATCGGTACCTTGGTGCTCGCAATCTTTCCCCGCTGCCTGCTGACTTCGGCGAGGTGCTCGCGATCGGCGACCAACTCGTCAGCATTGAGCTGAGCCTGCAAATTTGCCGCCCCGGAGACTGCGAGATGTCCCCGACGAGATACCAAGGCAAAGGCACCAAGCGCGTTCACCCCGTGCTGAAGTTCCAGTTTCAGCTCGATAGGCTCGTTTTCGGTCTCCGAAGCCGGAATCGAGAGAGGCGTAGCTAGCACGAGCACTGCGGTGCGTGGATAGTGAATACGCGTGTAGGCAGCGAAGCCGTCGCGCGATTTTTCGTTCAGGCTCTGATCGGGATCCTTGAACGGATGCGGTTCATCTCCGATCACTCGAGCCAGTTTGAGCTCCACGGTATCCTGGCCGGGCACCTGCAGACTCGCCCGGATTTGGGATAGCACGAACCCCCATTCCGAATCGGCTTTTGCTGTCTCGAGATTCCGTGGTGACAATGTCAGGCGGATCGCCGAGAGGGTATCGACGTCGGACGGCATGTGGGCAGTCAGGGTGATCGTTGTGCCGTTGGACAGCGTGTCGGTGGTATAAAACTCAGTAATCCCATCGCGGACTTCCACATCAATGTCCGTTTCCTTATCCGCCTGGGCGACGAGTTCGGTGATCGGCTGCCAGTCGGCGTTGTCAGCTGAGAAAATATCGGTTTCCCGCTCCCACAGGGACTCTTCGAGCTGGCGGATTTCCCGATCCAACCGTGCGGCCTTCTCGTTGTTGTCACTGTCTAGCGGGACGGGGAGGACGGGGAACTCTTCGCCCAAATCGCTGTCGGCGGTGTTGTTGAAGAACGCCACGGATTGGTAAAACTCCTCGTGGGAGATGGGGTCGTAGGGGTGGCTATGGCATTGCACGCAACCGATCGTAATGCCTTGCCAGGTTTGCCACACGGTGCTGACACGATCGAGCACCGCAGCAACCCGGAACTCTTCATCGTCGGTGCCGCCCTCATCATTGGACTGCGTCAAACGATTGGCTGCAGTTGCTACGAGGTCTTCGATAGTAGGGTCATCAAGCAGATCACCGGCAAGCTGCCGGATCGTGAATTCGTCGAACGGCATATCGTTGTTGTATGCGTCGATGACCCAGTCGCGGTACTTCCAAATCTCGCGGCGACCATCGAGTCCGAGTCCTTTGGAGTCGGCGTAGCGAATTTGGTCTAGCCATACCGATGCCCAACGCTCGCCATATTGAGGTGACCCCAGCAAACGTTCGACCGTCGAAGTGTAGACCTTCTCATGCTTCGCTTCATCGCTACCAGCTAACTCAAGGTCAGCGATGAAACGAGTCACGTCGACCGCAGCGGGAGGCAGTCCCGTCAGGTCGAACGTCACCCGGCGTAACCACTCCGTCGGCTCGGCGGGCGGTGCCGGCGAGAGGCCCTCCCCTTCCAACCGCGCTAGCACAAAATGGTCCAGCGGGCTCTGGCACCAGTTGTCCTGGTCAGTCGGGGGAATTGCAGGTGCCGTGGGTTTTTCGTAGGACCATGGTTGTTGCCACTGGGCACCTTCAGCAATCCAGCGTCTCAACGTCGCCACGTTCTCCGCGGAAAGTGCCGCGCCATGCTCGGCGGGAGGCATGATTTCATATTCGTCATCCGAGGTGATCCGGTCGATCAGCAGCGAGTCTTCCGGGGCACCCGGTTCGATTACCGCCAGGGCCGCATCTCGGTGAATGAACGACAGATCAGCAGCCTGTTTCACTCCTCCGTGGCAGGCTACGCAGTGCTCGTTGAATATCGGTCGAATTTGGGTCTCAAACTCGACCGCTTCCGTAGGCAGTGTTCGATCGGCGGCGAAACTAGAATTCGAAAATACCAGTCCTAGGCAAACGCAAATATTGCGCGGGTGAAATAGTCGCATTTGAAATACAGTAAACGGTTTCATCGAAAGCATGAATGATGCGTCGGAGTCAGCGGATAGATACCAATACTAGCTGATGCGCCGCAGGAATGCTCGGAATGAGTGACTCGGCGGCTAAACCCGCGACTCTCCGAGGGCTCAAGGAGATGGAGCCCATCTCGCTGAACTCAATTGCTTTCTTACTCACGTTTCCGCATGACCAAAGCAGTGCGTTGCTTGACCACTATCACCGCCAGGACAACGACAAGCCCCATCAACCCGGTTGACCCGGGCTCCGGGACCGCGACAACGTTGATTTGGTAGCCGTCCAGAGCAACAACTGCTTGGATTTGTTCCAGATAGGGCACCACATAATTATCGATGCTGTAGAAATCACCGGTGTTGCTGTCGGTACCGATCCCCATATGGGTGCCCACGACGACATATTGGCCGTTGATCTGTGTTACCGAGGCGCGACCGGAATCACCACCAGAAAAACGTAACTCGTCCGAAGCGGGCAATCCCGGTGGATTGTCGTAGCGATAGGCCACCCCATCAGTGATGGCTCCCGTGTTGAGTTCAATCTGTTGAACGAAATTCGCTGTGTCGCTGCCCGCTCGGTTGCTTTGTACAAATAAATTGACATCGCGTCCCACAATCGACGAGAGGCTACCGCCAAAGAGTGCCATTGGGGCGATCCCGTCGTCCGCAGATATAGGACTGGCCAAGCGGACCAATGATAGGTCACTCGCGTGCACACTGCCTGCTGGCAAGACAGTGCCGTTGCTCAGCGTCAAATCTGACGTCAACGTCGTCTGCAGGACCGTTCGTGACAGGGCTCCGTAGGTGTGGCGGACGCCATCGGCTGATACAAAGGTGGGGTCGAATACCCCAACATGAGTGGCGGTCAGGAAATGCTGTGGCGTGACCAACACCGCCGCCGATAGGCCCACCCCAGTAATTTTGGTGTGGTCGAGCAAAAAAGTCGGATTGAGGGGGTCGGGGTCGGCCGGATCCCCTACTAGAAAACGTTCGTGCCGGGCGGGCGAGAAATTGGCGAACACCGCCGCCGATAGCGTGCCGGCATCGAGCAAGAGAGATAGGACTCCTGCACTCAGCGCTAAAAATACATTGAGTTTCCGGCGCCTCCCTCGCTGCATCTCAACCATTGCACCTACGCCCACTGAATGAAATAATTCTGGTCATCGACGTCGACGGAACAACTCGGCGACTCTTGTAGGATAGCCAGAGAAAACACTCTGGGAGACGCGATTCCAACAACATCGATAGTTTTTTGCCACGCTGGGAAAATAGTTGTCATGAGTCGGTGCTAAACCCGGGCGCCACACCTGCGTATACTGGGCAGATGGATCCACATACCGTGCCCCCCACTGAAGCCCGCCAACGGATTGCGATTGTCTTTCACGAGACCTATTTGGGTTGTGCGCCAAGCTTGATCAATGCCGCGCGCCTGTTCGATGAGCATGGTTGGGACGTCGACATTGTGATGCGTGACACCGATGCCGACTTTGCGCAACCACCGGACCTGGGGGCTCACGTCGAGTTGCTGCGGATCGCCGATGGTCAACCCGCCCGCCACGGCGCTCAGTCCGCGACGCCAACCTCGTGCGATACCAGAACCTGGAGGTCGCGAGTCAAACATGCTCTGCCAGCGCGACTCGCGTCATCATTGGAAGCGGCGCGAGATCGTATTCATGCCATCACGGCCGGTCTGGCGCCGCGTACGTGGACGACTCGACATCGCTTTGTGAAGGGGGTGGCCCTCGCCACGCAGGGGCGAGACTACGACGCTGTGATTGGTGTGGATATGCTGGGTTTGGCCGCGGCTCGACCACTCGCAGTTGCACGCCACGTACCGCTGGTGTACTGGTCGCTGGAGATCATGTTTCTGCGTGATTTTTGGGCCCCGGCCTGGCGTCGGGCGAAGCGGCGTGAGCGGGCCGATCACCGTGCAGCCAATGTGCTCGTGATCCAGGATACCGAGCGACAACAGGCGCTTTGCGAAGAAAATAGAGCCGGGAGCGTTCCGGCCCTGTTGATCCCCAATTCTCCGCGTGGTGAAGCGTCTGCCGACCTCTCGCGTCAGCGTTTCCATTCACAATTTGAATTGAAAGACGCGACGCGGGTGATCTTGCACGCCGGTTCGATCTGCGAGGGAATGCGGTCAAGTGATCTCGCCGCCGTAGCCGCGATGTGGCCAAGAGATCGCGTGTTGGTCTTTCACAGTCACACTCCCATTGATTTGCAAACTCACTACTATCGGGACATCGTGGCCAGTGGAGAGGGACGCGTGCTGATTTCGACCAAACCGGTGCCCTACGACGAGCTCGACGAGTTGATCGCGTCCGCGGACATCGGGGTGGTGATCTACGACAGCACCCTGGGACCCAACTTTCAATTACTCGCGGGTGCGTCGGGCAAGCTTTCTCACTACTTGCGGTGTGGTGTGCCCGTGATCAGTGTCGACAATCCAAGTATCGCTCGCGTGCTGACGGAGAATCAATGTGGTATCGGTGTCGATCGTGTTGAAGAGGTCGCTGATGCCGTCCAAACAATCTTAGCGGATCATGCGAACTATCGAGATCGAGCTGAGAAAGCCTATCTCGAACAATTTGAATTCGAGCGGCATTTCCAATCTTTGCTGACCTTTCTCGAGGGTGCATCGTGAAGTCTCTGATTCCCGCGCCGCTGCACAATCGCTGTGGCTGGCCATGGGACGCCGCCGAGGTGCAAGTCGCCAGCACGTCGCAGCCGACATGGCCACGAATCACTGTGGTCACCCCCAGTTTCAATCAAGGTGCGTTTCTGGAGGAAACGATTCGCTCGGTACTGCTACAGAACTATCCAAACTTGGAATACATCGTTGTCGATGGGGGCAGTACCGATGGCAGCGGCGAGGTTCTCGATCACTATGCTGATCACATCTCACAGGTGATCCGCGAGCCTGACGACGGGCAGTCTGACGCCATTTGCAAGGGGCTCGACCGGGCGACCGGCGAACTGTTCAATTGGATCAACTCCGATGATCGGCTCGCACCGGGAACACTTTGCGAGTTGGCCCAGCGATTTGATGGCTCATACGATTTGTATGCGTTCAATGTCGCCGTGGAGGACGCTCAAGGACAACCGCCTACCAACGGTGATGCCACAATGGTGAACCGGAACCTCTCAGCCATCGCGATGCTCCGCTGCGATCGGTATTCGTTCAGCCAACCGGGGTTATGGTTTCGCATGAGTATGCTTCGGGGGTGCGGCGGCATCGACCGTTCGCTCAATTATGGATTTGATTGGGACCTGATCGTGCGGTATCTCAGCGAGCATTCGCGGGTGCAGTACACGCCTTCGGTGGGCGCCATGTTTCGTTTGCACGACCAGTCCAAGACGATGGTCGAGACCTCGAAAGCGAACGCTGCAGAAAATCGTTTTCAGCAGGAAAATGAACGCATCCGCGATAAGCTAGAGCGGAGGTTGCCGCCGCGTCTGGCCGCCGCTTCGAAACTCGGGCGGCGACGAGAACCCTGGAATCAATATCTCATCGACGTGCTCGATGATTTCGAGCGTTCTCCCATGGCGGCGGCTTGTGAAATTGTGCGGGAGATCGTAGCGGACCCGCGGACCCGCGCGTCGCAACGTGCGTTCGGGTCGGTGGCGAGACTGCTGTCACGATACGTACGCCGGATGCCGCAGCGGACAGCTCTGTAGGGATTCACTATGCAGGGTCTGGATCCAGCGGTGGGCGAGTGCTGCGCCCGAAGCTGAACTGCGCAGTTTGCCTAATCGGGCTGATTTTCCCTGATCGGCTTGACCGATCGATGATGAGACCGATTTCAGGATCGTTGGGAGAGATGCCAATGGTTTTGCAAGCGGTTTCGCGGTAGCCTGTGTTGTTTGTCGATCCATCAGTCGGTTGCTCCGCAATTCCATTTTACCGCTGCACTGCCGCGTATGAACTCGAATTCTCCCTCGCGTTCCCTGTTAGAACGCCCCGGCCCTTGGGGCACCAGCGTCGCTTTGCTGGTGCTGATGGCATTTTTCTTCATTTTGCCGTCAGCCTTTCGTGCTGCACGCATGGGGCTGCAAAACAAAGAAAATGACATCAAGGATTGGTTACCGAGTGACTTTCCGGAAACGGCGGAACTCGATTGGTTCGCGGAGCACTTTGCCGGCGAGAGCTTTGTCTTGGCGACCTGGCCGGGTTGCACGGTGGGTGACCAGCGGCTGCATTTACTGGAAAACAAGCTGCTCTATGAGTCCGCCGATTTTCGCTCCAAGATGCTGGACGAAGATGCTGGCGAAGCCACTGGGTTGCCCTTGGCGGAGCGTCGGGCTCGCGTGCGGGCCCGAGAACTTGGTGAGGAGCTGGAACTGCTGCCGCCAGGAAAGAGTCTCGATAATTGGGGCGGACGCGACGAGAAATGGCTGGCCTCTGCCGACGGAACTTGGTTCTTTATCACCCCCGATGGTCGTTTGTACCGCTGGGAAGAGGCCAACAATGGCCCGGCCGGCCTATTCCGCTCAATCAAAAAATCACTTGGATTGTACGAGCTGAAGGGGCAGTTGGTTACCGCCTTTGGCGAGCCCTCAACACCGCACAAAACCAACGCGTTCTACAATGATCCCTCGCTATTGTGCGCTCCTCTCTTTGAAACCGTGCAAACCGGTGCCACGATCGTTGCTGAGTTGTCCGCCGAAGGTGGCGCGCTATGGCCGGTCGACACCACCGCGCCTGAGTTGCGGGCTCGGGTGGCTCGACGCCGTGCGATGGAACGACTCACGGGCAGCCTCTTCGCCCCCGCCGTGCCGCCTGGATTTGACTGGACGGCCGAAAGTTTTGCGGCAGCGTTGCCAGTCGAGCGGCGTGATCAATTACCTGATGGGTACGAAGCGATTGTTCCGCGTACGCTCCAGGAATTTGCCGACGACCGACTCGAGGGTAGTGTGGACCGCATCAGCACGTCGATCACAGCCATCCAAACTGAGGCGTGGTACGCGGTATTCGATGCCATGGAGGTTGAGCCACCACCGAGACTGACGTGCTTGCTCGTCACGCTAACGCATCTCGCCAAAGACAACCTGGCCTATGCGATTGGTCGCGGTACGCTCGGTAGCCCGCAGGGACGACTGCTGACGTTGGCAGAGCAAAGCGGAGTTCATCCACCGTCGCCACCCTCCACGGCTCCGCCACCATTCAACCGTGAGCCACCTGTGACCGTCGGCGGAATGCCACCGCTGCGGATGGGCGGACCTCCCGTGGACAATGTTGCCATCGACGAGGAAGGCACTGTCACGTTGGTGCGGCTGATTGGATATTGCATTCTGATCGGCATCGCACTCTCTTATTTCTGTTTCCGCAGTATCAAAGTTACTGCGATGCTGTTCGTTGTCGGTGGCTCCGCCGCAATGCTGGCGATGGCGATGGTCGGTTGGACCGGCGGACATGTTGATGCCATTTTGCTAAGCATGCCCGCGCTGGTTTACGTCCTTGGGCTTTCCGGCGCGATCCATGTGATCAACTATTACCGCGACGAGGTTCGCGTCGGCGGCCAGCGTGGTGCTGCCGATCGCGCCCTACGTCACGCGCTGCTGCCCTGTACGCTCGCAGCGGTCACCACAGCGATTGGGTTGGGCTCGCTATACACGAGCAATTTGAAACCGATCAGCAACTTCGGTTTGTATTCCGCCATCGGGGTGGTCGCCACCCTGGGGATCTTGTTCACCTATCTGCCTGCTGCCCTTGAGGTTTTTGCCCCTAAGTTCACCGATGAGAAGCGGAGAGATACGTCAAATTCAAAGTCGAAGCCCGCCGCTGACTCCGGGGCTACTGGTCCCGACCCTAACGCTGCATTCCCAGTGACCGCTCAGTTGGAGCTGGCGGCGTGGTGGGCGGCTTTTGGCCGATTCATCTCCAGCAATTATCGTGTGGTGGCATTGACGTGTATCACCGTGATGATCGTCGCGTCGTTTGGTCTGCTGAATATCCGCACCTCGGTGCAGTTACTCAAACTATTCGACTCGAACGCGCGCATCCTTCGGGACTACGCCTGGTTGGAGGAGAACTTTGGGAAACTCGTGCCGATGGAGATCGTCGTGAGGATGCCAGTTGAACTGCAGCGTGAAGGCAAGAGCACGACGTTGTCAGTGAACTCTGGAGAAGCGAACCACAGCCGCAATGGCGGCTTATCGAGTGAAGCCAGTCGCGAGGATCGCGTGGACCCGATTTCGCTGGACCTATTGGAGCGAATCGAAGCGGTTAGCCGAATTCGCGTGGCGGTCACCCGGACGCTCGGAGAAGAGGGGAGCGGTGAAGTGGGCCAAGCATCGAGCATGGACACCTTCCTGCCACCGCTGCCGGTTGTCAACAATGGGTACAGTGTCGTCCGCAGCCAGATGAACCGGAGATTGGCTGAAGCAAAAGACCAGCTCCTCGCCAGTGACTATGTCAAGATCGAGGACTATGGACCGCTCGCGGGCAGTGAAATGTGGCGACTGAGTTTGCGTGTGAGCGCGTTGTCGGACAACGACTACGGCTTGTTCATCAACGACCTCCGTGATGTCGTCGCACCAGTACTCGAGGCCTATCGGACGCGTGCGGCGCTACTGGCCGCGTTGAGTGAATCCGAGGGCGGCTTGACTGGGAAGCAGCGTGTGCTCGTCGTTGGCAGCAATTCGGTGAAAAACCTAATCGACGCGGACCTCGTCAATGACGATGGCACCGCGAACGAGTCTGCCATTTTTCTGAGCACCCTGCATGAGTTGCTGGGTAATGAAAACATCAAGACCCCAGTGTGGGGCGATCCCCGAGATCCAGCGCGAGAGATGAAGCCGGGTGATCCTAAATGGGAACGCTACGTCAGCGGATTTGATGCCGTCATCTGGGTAGGTGGAATTGATGCGTCTTTGAGAAGTCGCCGTGATGGCGAAAAACCGCTGCATCTCGGTCCTGCGTCGCAGGCATCAGAGTGGTTGGCCTCCGCCAAGACCATTATCCATGCCGATGAAATCGCCGCCCAACCGATTGGCAAGAGCATCGTCGCAGTTCCGGCAACTCCCCAGGATCATATTAATCCCAATGCCGTTCGCTTTACCCAAGGCGATCGCCAAGTGCCCGTATTCGACGTCGAGCAGGCGATCTCACCTCAGGTCGTCTTCACCGGCGTGGTGCCAGTGGTTTACAAGGCTCAGCGAACTTTGTTGGGGAGTTTAGTCGAGTCGATCATGATGGCGTTCGTATTGATTGCGCTGGTCATGGTGGTGCTGCTCAATCCCGGCAGTTTTCCGTCGCAGTGGCTCCAACCGCGAAACCTCTTCGACGGCGTGATGGCGGGTATGATCTCGATGATCCCAAACCTATTTCCAGTCATCCTGATTTTTGGACTCATGGGGCTCGGTGGGATCGCCGTCGATATTGGCACGATGATGACCGCGTCGGTGGCAATGGGGGTGGCGGTCGATGATACGATTCACTTTTTGAGTTGGTTTCGACAGTTTCTCGAAGAAGGGAAATCTCGCTATGAAGCTGTGATTGAGACCTACCGCAAGGTCGGGCCTGCAATGACCCAAACGACCATCGTGGGGGGGCTCGGACTGTTCGTTTTCGCTCTATCGACGTTCACGCCGACACAGCGTTTCGGAACACTGATGCTGGTGATGTTAGCAGCCGCGCTGATCGGTGACCTGGTCCTCCTGCCTGCGATCTTGGTCAGTCCGTTAGGGAAATTCTTCAAGCCTCGGGTTGGCATGACGCCGCCATCTTCCGGCGAAGGTGTTCACACGAATTTGCACGGAGAACCCGTCACTGCCTGGCAAACCGATGTTGCTGAGAGTGGCGTTTCCGAGGTCACCGCTGACGGCACCGGAACGCTGGTTGCCTCTGAAGACATTCCCGTCCTCAAGGTGCACACGCCGCCGTCCAGAACGACTTCGTCGCAGCCGAAACGGAAGTGATGGATCATCACGACTCACTTCGACGATCCGAAGATCGGATACGGCTTGCGAGCAAGACGTGGAATCTGGGCCGCTCAAGATGTTGGATCGGCGTGTTGTCTGTGGACGAGATCATGTGCACTCACCGCGATGCGATGACAGGCTTTATGCTGTGCCCGCGAATCCTCTGATGGGGACGCGTTGGATGGTGGGAGTGACGCACGCGTTGGATCGGCGGAGCGATTCCCGACTTTACTCAGGAGAGATGTATTCGAGTTGAATCTCGGTATCGGGCAGCGATTTTCGGAGCTCGTCGACGCCTTCCTGAGTGACCTTTGTTCGTGTCACAACTAGTTTCTCTAGATTGACGAGCGCCTTTAATCGCGGCAATCCTTCGTCGGTGATCTGTGTTGAACCAAGATGCAAGAACTTTAGCTTGGTGAGTTTGCCGACCCCGGCCAAGCCTGCGTCGGAAACAGGGGTGGCGTCAAGGTTCAGCCAAGTCAGCGTGGGGCAGTTGGCCAGTGAAATCGCACCGGGATTGCCCACGATCGTGCTGTAGAGGTTCAATTTTTCGAGCTTGGGCAGTTTCGAAAACTCTTCCGCCGCAACATCGTCAATCCACTCGCATTCGCTGACATCAATGTCAATCAGTTCACTCAAATCCACCATCCGACTGGCCGACTCAGCCGAAATTTGAGTGCCAGCCAAACGCAATTTTTTCAGCTTGGGAAAGTTCTTGAGTGCGATCGTCGACTCATCGTCGATGTTCGTGTGTGCTAGATAGAGTTCCTGAAGTTGATCCAGGCTAGCGAGCTGCTGGAGACCGACGCCTGAAATCGGCAGAAAGTCGAGTGCGAGCACCTTGAGCTGAGGCAATTTCCCGACCGGTCCCAGGCCTGCGTCAGTCACGGTGGACTTCCCGTCCTTACCCGATAGTTTAAGCACCTTCAAAAATGGCAGGTTTACCAGCGACTGGAGATCCTCGTCATCCACGCTCGATTGACGCAAATCCAGCTGAACGATATTTCCTTTCGCGTCCGTGACAGTTTGTGCGCCAGGAATAGTTACTGACGCAGGTCCGTCGTCGGGTGCCGATTTCGCAGCATCGCTTGCTGCCAGCGTTGGGACGTTGGGAGCGGGCGATTTCCGGCATGCCGGAATGACCACCAATCCGGACCCTGCAGCGAGCAGAACAACAACGGAGGGAACGAACTTACGTTTCATGCTTTGCAATCAATGGTGTTTTTTTCGGCGGTGCCGGCGGCCGGCCAAGAAAGAGGCGGCGGGATCAACTAGAAAACGTTTGCGAACGGCCTCGCGTCCGACCAACATGCGAAAGCCCATCGCATCACGATTCGCTAGTGTTAAATCGACCATGATACGCCGCTGCAAGATGGCCAGTGGGGTGCGGATCACGATGCGCTCGGCGACGTCACCGTTGCTGCTACGAACGTGTCGCCGCTCCAGGATGGGCACATCCGCATTGACAAACACGTCGTCTCGATTTTGCACCGGGTGAATTGAGAACCGCACGCGTTCGACTTCATTTTCGACGTAAGTCTCCACATCAAACGCGTGGATGGAGCTCGATCGCGCGCCTGTATCAATTTTTGCTTTCACCCGCCCGACTCCGAGTTCGGGTAATCCTACCCACTCCCGCCACCCAATGATGAACATCGGTTCGTCGTTAGGCACGGCGGAATCGTCGTTGCTGGAAGACATGCGTAGGGCGTGGAAAAAAGGGTGAGCGAAAACGATGGGTGATCTTTATGCGGTATGGATCGCTCGATCGTCAACGGCGAGGGCGGCTTCGTGAACTGCTTCAGAGAGTGTGGGGTGAGCGTGGCAGGTGCGAGCGATCTCCTCGCTACTGGCTCCAAATTCCATTGCGGCGGCGGCTTCGGCAATCAGATCACCTGCGCGGGGACCGATGATGTGCACGCCGAGAACGCGATCGGTCTCTTCGTCAGCGAGAATCTTCACACGTCCATCGATATCACCGAGGGTGCGGGCGCGGCCGTTGGCACCGAGAGGGCAGACGCCCTTCTTGTACGCGATCCCAGCCTCTTTGAGTTGTTCTTCGGTCTGCCCCACCATTGCAATTTCGGGGTGCGTGTACACGACCGCAGGAATCACATCGTAATTCATTTCTGCCGCGATACCTGCCATGCGTTCGACGCACACGATGCCTTCTTCCATCGCCTTGTGGGCGAGCATGGCACCACCAATGCAGTCGCCGATCGCATATACCCCTGGTACGCTCGTTTGGAAGTTTTCGTTGACTTCGATGAATCCACGGCGATCCGTTTGCACGCCTGCGGCGGCCAAGCCCAGGTCATCCGTAGCTGGCCAGCGTCCGGTGGCCAGCAATACACGGTCACAGTAAATCGGCTCGCCACCTTGGATCTCGATCGTACAGGGTTTGGACTGGGTGGTATCGACCCGTGCCGATGACACCAAGGTGCTGGTGCGGAACTCGATCCCCTGTTTTTTAAAGGCACGGTGGGCGAGGTTGGCCATCTCGTTGTCCAGTCCGGGTAGCACTCGATCGAGTGCCTCCAGCACGATCACGCGGCTCCCTAGCCGATTCCAAACGCTGCCGAGCTCTAAACCGATGTACCCGCCACCGATGACCACGAGGATTTCGGGAACTTCAGGAAATGACAACGCGGTGGTGCTGTTGCCGATCCGATCACCATCTTCCTCGATCGAGGGCAGACGAGCGGGGATGCTTCCTGGGCAAAGCAAAATTTGGTCGGCTTCGATTATCTTGGGCTGGTCCGGATCGGCGCCCTCGACGGGGGCGATCTCAATTGACTCAGCGCCATGCAGTTTCCCGCGGCCGCGGTAAGCGGTGACGCCCCCTTTCTTGAACAGCATGTCGATCCCGCCGGTCAGCGCGTCAACGATCTTCTCCTTGCGTGACATCATCACATCGAGTTCGAGCTCAACGCCACTGACTTTCACACCGTGATCACGCATGCGGTGTTGAGCCTCTTCATAGACATGGCTGGATTCCAGCAACGCTTTGCTGGGGATGCAGCCCACACGTAGGCAGGTACCACCAAACCGGGGATTTTCGTCAATGCAGGCGACGTCGATACCGAGCTGGGCGGCGCGGATGGCGGCGACATAACCGGCGGGACCGCCGCCCAAGACGACGAGTTCGTGGCGAGCCGTATTTGTCATGCGAGAAATTCTGGGATAGGAAATGCGGATATGAATCCCTGCTATTGTTCCCAATAGCCATCGCGTTGTCGACTACACGACCGGCATTCTCGCTCGAAACAATCGCACCGGTTGGCCACAGATTTCGTGCGACCCGATCGACACCGGCGTGCGTGTCATGCTGAATCTGCGGAACTTGCTAGTTCTTGGCTCCCGCGTTCTCGTGAACGTCACTGTGGGGGGGATCGCTCCGCGGGTGTTTACTGGCTCGCCAACGATGCGTCGAGGGCTACGGTATCAGCGAAATCGTAGGAATGGAACGTGCGCCCAATCTTCTTGGCTAGCATGCTGAGAAACAGTTTGCGGAACTTGGTTTCCGTGGTTTCGCTCGTGTACTGACCGGCTTGAGTCGGATAGGTGAACTCGTCAATTTCCTTACGGAAGACGACTTTTTCGGCGGCGATGTCGTACACGGTCAACACAATTGCCGCGCGGCCACGGTACAGGGTCGCCCCATCACGCAATCGCATGTCTGTCATTTCGATGGAGAGCAGCTTCTCGGCCTTGATATCCTTCCCCATCTCTAAATAGTCAATGGTTTCCCAACCGTGCGTATCACGCCACTGCTGGATGGCTTCGTCATGGACCAAAGCCATCTCCTTGACCTCCATCGACAGAATGTCGCTGACTTTGCGAGTCAACAATCGTGCGGCGACATCGTCACTATATTGACTCTGGTCGGTCATCGTCACGATTGCGACTTTGGACTTTTCGAATCCATCGTATTCTGGGGGAATGCGGTCGGCACCGACGGCATGCATGAAATTGCTGAGCAACCCAAGACAGCCAGTCTGAGTCAGTAAAACGCAGCCCGTCAGTAGCAGGAATGCTAGCAGGTGGAACGAGGTCGATTTCATACGGCAAACAGTCAAAAGCGGCACTGCGGCGGTGCCGCAGAGAGCAGTGGAGAACGATTGCCCCCCTGGTACGCATTTTCTCGGTTTGTTCGCCACCCCAGTATTACAATTGCCGCTGCTCATCCGCCGAGATTTGCGGAGCGTCGGTCTGGGGGGCGATCGTAAATCCGCTATGCTCGGATACGGAGCCAGCCCAAACGATCTGGATTCCACTCGCAGGCTCGACTTTCGCATCCATCCATTCATCCCACGCAGCTCCCCATGAAATTGATGTCATCGCACGCACCGCCTGGCTGGACTGACACCGTCGGCGGGCGGTCGAGCCTCTCACAAAAATCGACTGTCCCCCAAGTTCCAGTCCCTCAGGTTCCCGTCCCAAATTTCCCACAGTCCGCAGCCCCTCGCGTCCTGTCGAATGAGCGGAGGGCGTGTTTGAGCGGGGCCCTGTTCGCCCTCGCGTTGTTCGCCATTTTCGCGCTGGCTAGTCCTGCGGCGGCCGCAGGCACGGTGGGCGAACAGCGTCCCAATCTCGTTCTGATTATTGCTGACGATATGAACTGGAATGATTGCGGAGCCTACGGTCACCCCGCCATTCGCACACCCCACATCGACAAACTTGCCAGCGAGGGTTTGCTGTTTCATCACGCCTATCTGACGACTAACTCGTGTAGTCCTTCGCGAGCAAGCATTATTACGGGCAAGTATCCTCACAACACCGGTGCGGAGCAGTTGCACTGGCCCATTCCGGCGGGCACCGAGACATTTGTGGGAAAATTAAAAGCATCGGGTTACTACACCGCCGCGGCAGGGAAATGGCACATGGGCGATGCCATCCGCGGCCAATTTGACCGCATTTACGAAGCCTCTACCGCAGGTTTCGTGCTGCCGTCTGGGGAGCAGGGCGAGCCCGTCGAGATGATCGCTGCACAGCCCAGTGGCTGCGAGGACTGGGAGCTCGCTCTGCAGCAGCGCGACCAATCTAAACCATTCTTCATGTGGTTGGCGTCACTCGACCCTCACCGCGAGTATCACGATGGTGCACTCGACCCGCCGCACTCCCACGCCGATGTGATCGTGCCAGAGCATCTACCCGATACTCCCGACGTCCGGGAGGACTTGCGATTGTACTACGACGAAATCGGCAGACTCGACGGGTACGTGGGCAAGGTGATGAGTGAACTGGAGTCGCAGGGCATTGCGAACAACACCCTAGTGTTATTCATCAGCGATAACGGACGTCCCTTTCCACGCGACAAAACCACACTTTACGACGGTGGCATTCGCACTCCTTGGATCGTTCGCTGGCCAGCAAAGGTTGCTGCCGGGAAAACAACCGATGCCGTGGTCAGCTCGGTTGATATTGCCTCCACCCTGATGGAGCTCGCGGGACTGCGTACGGCCGCGAGATCGACGGAGGGTAAGAGTTTCGCAGCGGTGCTCGCCGACCCGACCGTGTCAGCGCGGCGGTACGCATTCGCGGAAGACCACTGGCACGATTACGAAGACCACGCACGCTGCGTCGTCGGTGAGCGATTCAAACTCATCCGCAATGACTACGTGGATCTGCCGGCGACGCCGTCGGCAGATGCGGGACGCGGGTTGTCATGGCAAAGTATGTTGAAATTGCAAGCCGCCGGCCAACTCACCCCAGCACAGCAAGCGTGTTTTCGCACGCCTCGGGCCAGGTGGGAGCTCTATGATTTGGTGCGCGATCCTGGTGAGCAGAACAACGTCATCGGTGACCCAGCCTACGCGGCAATACAATCTCGACTTCGATCCGCTATGGACACTTGGACAACGCAAACCGGCGACTATCTTCCCAGTAAACGAACTCCTGATGAATTTGACCGCGTGACAGGAGAGCCCGATAATACCGTCCGGAGACGTCCCAGACCCTCTAAGAAAGAGATGTTTGGGACCAACGGAAAGTACTGAGGCATACCGCATCGGGACGCTTGCGCGTGAGAGCGGCAGCGTCGTACTCGCCCCTTGGCATGTTCACGGCTGCCAGTTCCTATTTACCGCTTTACGCCGCGGTACTCCCACGGCGGATGGGGCGCCGAGCTGCTTTACGTTCAATAGCGAGTCGTGTATTGGAAGTAGAAAAAGTCCGCGTTGTTGTTGGCATTGGCGGGACGGATCCCGGGCGTCTCGTAGTAGTCGCCGGCATTGAAGTGCGAGTATCCCAGGACAACGTTGTTCCGCGGATTGACGTTGTAATTAAGTAGTACGTCAATTTCGTGTCCCAGGTCCTTTGATTGGGCCTGTGTGGTATCGTTGTACGGTGTCATCACGACGCTGTAAGGCGTGGTTTCTTCGACCAAGCGGAAATAGTGATACCATAAAATCAACGAGATTTTTTCCGTCAACGGCGTCTGTGCCAGCACATTGAAGTCGTCGATGTTGCGGCGACCAAACAAGTCCATGAAACCCAGGTATTTGTGAGCGAGCGGATAGAGGTGGTCGTAGCCCCCGTCACCGACACTGACTTCGTTGAAGTCCTTTTCCCCGGAGGCGTGGTCCCAGTAGCACCATACCGTTGGACTGAAAAGATTGGTCTCAATGTTACGTCCCAGCCCGGCGGTAAAGAATCCGGCCGAATGTCGGTCCGGTGTGGCGTCGGAACCGAACTGATAGGCACCTTCAAAATCATAAAGAGTACCTCGCTCGGTTGCGCCACTGACGCGGCTACCGATGGTGTGTTCACTGAATCCAGCAATATGATTGTCGGATCCGAGGTAGTAAGACTCCAGCGTCCCCAATGCGGTATCCTGCTTCGTCAGGTAGGTCCCATAAAACTGAATCTGCGAGCTGACGTCGTCGGAACCCTTCGGATCGACACGCACTAATTCTGTCCAGAACGCGTCGATCGAAGTATCGCCTTTTTTATACAATCCACGCACACCTTGGAATGTTCGACGGGTATTTGCCCAGTCCAGTGGCGAAACAGTGCGCTGGGCACCGTAAAGCAACTCCTGGCGACCGATCCGCGCCGTCAGGGAGCCATCGGGGCCGTCGAGAAGCTTGACGTCGACAAACAGGTTTTGAATGTCAAAGTCATTCTCCTCGATGGGGCGTGGTGCGAATACTTCGCCTCCCGAATTCGCATCGAGTGTTTCTGCATACACCCGAAATGTTTCGTTGATATGCCAATCAGCATACAACCGGTTTCGTGTCAGCCAAAACGTATCATCGTTCCCAGTAATGCCGAGACCGCGAAAATTGCGTTCATTATGATACCGGTACCGAGACTCGCCCCCGAGGCTGAGCGTACCGTAGCGTGTATGCATGTTCTTGAAATGATCTGAAAAGAACCTCGGTCCGTTGTAGTAGGGATCTTCGAGATAGGAAAAGTTGTTGGCGTAGAATACACCCGCATAGGCGTTCTTCATTTGCGCCATCGCGGCAGCTTGTTTCTCCTTGACCTCTGCAGCCGACAGGCACGCCGGGCCTGAGGATCTCGACCCAGCTGAAGGCATCGTTTGGTAAGACGACTCTAGCTGTTGGTCCGTTGGATCGAAGTCGTCGTCACTCGCTGGCTGTTGTAGCTCCGACGGATCGGCAGACGAGTTGGGATTCGACAGTTCCGCGACACTCTCGGAGTCCTGAGCATTGGTCTGCACAAATACGGTTTCCAAACCGCTCTCGCTGATTCCTTGAGCACCTGCGGGTACCGGTGAAAGTCCCGCAATTGCGAGCACGGGAAACGCTGCAATTAATAATTTTCGGCAGCGGTACAAGACAACTGACATGGAAAAGCATCCTTACTGGGGCGTGTCTTAGATGGCGAATCTCGCCGCTCACTAGCAAACTCGTTCATCATTTCGCCGCCCGCGATATGAACCGCTCGTTTTCACTCGAGATAGAATTCGACGTCGGACCCCCGTGTCCGCATGTTTCGTCGCAGATGAATCTCGTGTGGATCTTGTCGAAGGTCCTGGCAGTGCGAGGATCGTTCACAAGATCCTTGGCCACTCATTCGATTCTTTTCAGTGCCGCAACGTATCAGCCGCTGGCGCAAAGAGCACCAGTGAGGGTCGTCGTGTGTTGCTATCGACGGGAATTTGTCGTTGCAGAAGTTGATCTCTCGCCTAGCGAGTGTGTTTCGCCAAATTCCACATTTGAAATCACGAAATACACCACAATCGTTAAACTCAATCTCGCGATGCGGGTTTCACCTTGAGATGACGGCGATAAACGGTGTCGCCGTTGGTGACGTAAAGATACTCATGCCCGGGTCCCGCCAATACGCAGCTGGTAACCGGTTTGGCTGGATTGGGGCTGGGAAGTACCCCGCACAAACGTCCCGTCGGATCGAAGACTGCGATGCCGACCGCGCTGGTCACGTAATATCTATCGGACTTATCGACCGCGGACCCATCGCCGCGCGACGCGGATAGGTAAGGCGGCGGCTCGTTAAACCTAAACTCACCGTCCGGATTGATCGGCAACCGCATTGTCATCGACGGCAGTTTGGCATCGAGCGACGCATCCGCCGCTACGCGGAATGTCCAAGTGAATTCGCCACCATGGTCGGACACCACCAGCGTCCCCCCGTCGCGTGACAGAACGATACCGTTGGGGCGTGTGATCCCGGTATCGACGGCAGTCGTTTCGCCGGATGCCGGATCGATACGGGTTACTTGTTGAGCCCTCGTTTCCGTAATCAAGATGATTCCGTCATCCGTCACCGCGAGGTCGTTGGGCGCTACACCGTCTGCCACGCTGCGAATCTCACCCGTTTTCGTGTCGACGGCAATCACGCGTTTTTGTGCTCCCTGGCAGCCATACAATGTCCCGTCAGGACCGAACTCCAGACCACTCACTGCGACAGGGGCGAGCGTTTCACGCTCCCCTTGATTATTCGCAGGGACACTGTAGATCGCGGGAGCACGCATGTCTGAAAAATAGAAATTGCCGTCTGCATCAGTGCAGGTTGCATCGGCAAAACCAAGCTTGTCGGCCACGATCTCCCATGTCTCACCAGGAATCAATAAGTTCAAAAGCGTCAAGTCGCCACGCAGGTCATCCTGCGTGTCGATCGATGGGGTGTGGGCTTCGCTGCGCCACAGCCAGCGCATCGCGTCGGGGAACCGTGAGCTGCCATAGTCCGCATTGTGGGCGTAGCCCTCTGCCCAGTCAAAACGAGAGTCGTATCCCATGTACTGCAAACTCGAAGCCATCCGTTGGTTCGCCCACGGCCAGCTACCAAACGCATTGTCGATATCTCCGCTCGTATCGGCCATGTAGACGCGGATCGGTTTCGGTTCCGTCTTCCGCACTAACGCCGGATAGACATTCCCGCCACGCAGGTTCGTAAAGCTGCCGACACTTGAGTACACCTTTGAGAAGCTGTCCGGGCGTTCCCAGGCTGCCGTGAACGCGCAGATCCCTCCCGAACTTGAACCGCCGATAGCACGCATCTTCGGATCGTCAGAGATGTTGTATTTTCGCTCTACCTCTGGCAAGATTTCCTCTAGCAGAAATCGCGAGTAACGATCGCCGAGACCGTCATACTCGAGGCTGCGGTTAGACGATTTATTCTTGACACGTTTTCGATTTTTATCGTGACCAGGGTTGATCAACACGGCAATTGTCGGTGGCATCTCCCCCTGAGCAATCAAGTTGTCAAACACGATGGGCACTCGCCAGCGACCTTGCTCGTCGCCAAACCGTTGGCCGTCTTGAAATACCATCAGTGCCGCGGGCTGGTTGGCGTTGTACTGCGCTGGAACGTAAATCCACCAGTCCCGGATCGTATCTTTAAAAATTTTTGATTCCCATTCCGGCATCTTGATGAGCTCGCCTTGCGGGACATCGTCGCGGCGAACCGCTTCGGGGGCAGGTTGCCATTCGGGTTTCGTTTGCGGGTTCTCCGGTTGATCACTCTCAGCATCCTCGTCCCATAGCCAACGCAGGGCAGATGGAAGTTCGATGCCCGCGTGATGACCGGAGTGGCCACCTTCGGTAAAGACGAGCTTGCTCTGATAACCCGCGAACCGCAGTGCTGCAGCCATGTCATGGTTGGCCAATGGCCAGTTGCCATGCAGATTGTTCAGATCATCTTTACCGTCTTGCAGGTAGACCTTGATCGGTTTCGGGTTGTCTTTGGTTTTACGGATCAAGCCGGGGTAGGCCCAACCGCCGCGAATGTTCGTGAAACTGCCGATATTGCTGAGCACCTTGCCAAACTGATCTGGCTTTTCCCATGCGACGGTCCAGGCACAGATACCACCTGACGAGATACCGCACACCGCCCGATGCTGCGGATCGTCCGAGACTTCAAGGCCCTCCAACGCCACTGGCAGAAACTCATTTACTAAGAAGTTTGCATAGTGGTCCGACAGTGAATCGTATTCGAAGGAGCGGTTGCTACGATTACGGGCGCCCGGCTTCGTGGCGTTGATCGTGCCTGGATTTACGAACACGGCGACGGTGACCGGCATCTCACCCTTGGCAATCAAATTGTCAAACACCACTGGAACGCGGAAAGCGCCGTTCTCTTTGGCGTAGTTAATTCCGTCCATGAACACCATCAAGCTCGCCGGCTTTTTAGCGTCGTACTGAGCGGGCATATAAACCCGGTAATCACGTGTCGTGCCCGGGAAGATTTGGCTTTGGTCAAACACCCCCGAAGTGACTTTGCCGTGCGGCACGTCTGACTGAACCTCGCGATCAGCAGCGTCGGGCTGCTCGCCGAGGACAAGGTCGCCAGCAAGACCGATATGCCAGATGAGAGCGATTGCAACCAAGAACTTCATATTAGACGAACCGAAAACGCGAGGATGATCATTGGGAGTGTTGAGAATTCCGCCAGAGCGAAGCCGTATCATCGTCGCTGACGCGTCCATAATCAACAGTGGAGTTAGCACGGCAGCGTATTGCCGCGACGTCAGTCCGGTACAATGCTACAAGTGAGTGGATCGGTTACGGACGGGACAGCGATCTCATCCTACCGACCGATTCGAACGATAGCTTGTTTAAGAATACCGAACTTGCTCACGAGACAGACGAGTCCAGTCGATCCGCTCGATCATTTCAGCATGCCACCGACTCAGCTCCCAGGCTGCGGTTGCTTCTGGACTCGGCAAGCAGGCAGGGTCACTCATGGCGGAGCGGGCGGCCCAGGCGACGATTGACTCCGGTGCAACCCCTTGCTTGCGGTAGTGCGCCAGCCGTGTGTCGCCATGACGCTTGGCCAGCCGACGACCGTCTTCACCAACGACCAGGGGGACGTGAGCGAATTCTGGGGAGGCAACGCCGAGGTGCTCGTAGATTTGCAACTGCCGGAAAGTACTCAGCAGCAGGTCGTCGCCGCGGACCACTTCGCTCACGCCTGCATCGATGTCGTCGACCACGACGGCGAGCTGATACGCGGCCACACCTTCTTTGCGGGTGACAGGGAAGTCACCGATCGCGGTGCCGAGGTCGCAGCAGATACGGCCTGCAACGAGGTCATCGAAGCACCGGCGGGCAGAGACGATGCGAAATCGCCAGCAATACGTGCCGGGCGCCGGCAGTGGATCGCCGACGCGCCAGCCGCTACAGGTGCCGGGATAGATCGTCGACTCAGCCGTGATCGTTCGCTCCTGCCCGGTTGCCTGCAGCACGGTCGATGTTTGCGGCGGGCCCGTCGAATGCTCGTGGGGTGCCGAGGAGGCGGACTCGATATCTGTCCGGGTGCAGGTGCAGGGGTAGACGCGATCGTCAGCGATCATGCGATCCAGGACGGCTTGATACCGATCTGTACGCTGCGTTTGGATGATGGGTTGGCCATCAAAGTCGATTCCCAGCCACGCGAGATCCTCGATGACTTGGTCGGTAGCCCACGGTTTGACTCGCGGCGAATCAATGTCCTCAATCCGGAGAATCAGCTCAGCGTTCTGAGCCCGGGCACTCCAGTAGGCGAGCAAGAACGTCCGTGCGTTGCCGAGGTGCTGGGCGCCGGTCGGCGAGGGTGCCAAGCGGCACACTGGTGGTTTTATCGCGGGGATGGTCATGGCGGCATCGTACCATGAAGCTTTATGGGGATCGCAGGCTTGCTGGTGTACCAATCTCAACGATTTAGCGACCTAGAGCTATCCCGACCTTACACCGAACCCTGAGACCCAGGGGATTTCAACAATTTGTGAGTTTTCTCCTAATATAATCGGTCACTGCGAGTCTTCTCTGTTGAGAGGATGGCCATGACCGCAATAGCGACAAAATTCATGTTGGAACCGACTCCTGAGGTTGATCAACCAAGCAGCGAGGGTGAGTGCACGCTCACTCTACGCGACTTGTTTGACTCCGAGGAGACGCCGCTGCTGCGATACGCGTTCTCGTTGACGGGTCGCCGGGCAGTGGCTGAGGAGATTGTGCAGGAGGTGTTTTTACAATTGCATGGTCGTTTTGACGAAGTGGCATCACCGCGAGCCTGGCTGTTTCGCAGCGTCCGCAACAAAGCCTTCGATTATCACCGCAACCACCGCCGGGAGGTGTTCGTCGCCGAGCAGCCCGACTCACCCGCGGGCGATGAATCCCCCGAATCACTGGTGGTGCGGATGGAAGCGATGGGTGTGCTGCGACTGGCGATGCGGGAACTCAGTGAAACCGACCAGCAGCTCATCCGTCTGAAGTATTTCGAAAACCTCAAATACAGCGAAATTAGTGCTCAGTCGGGGCTGGGGATGGGCAACGTGGGCTACCGACTGCATCACATTTTGAAAGAGTTATCCGCAAGACTCCAACGCATGGGGGTCGACGCAGCGTCATGAACGATCCAACATCCAATTTATCGTCTGAGCAAGAACTTGAGACGCGCATTACCGCGCTCGTCTTGGGAGAGGCGTCCGCATTCGAACGCGATCAGATTGCCCGCCTGATTGAGCAACGCCCAGATCTCGCTGAGATGAAAGCACGGCTGGAGATGGTCCACGGGCTCCTACACGATGTTGGGAAAGGAGACTGGGCTGGCGAAGAGGCTGGCGATTGGAAATTGCCTGCGAGCAAACGAAACGCACTGATGGCAGCGTTGGAGTCGGAGACGATTGCCGATCTGACGGAGAGCTGGCGTCCTGTGCCTCGATTCTCCAGGTTCACGTTGATTGCCAGTCTGGTCTGTGCTGCGTGCCTAGTCGTTGTGGTGGGACTGTGGAAGATTTCGGGATCTCAACAAGTGGCGATGGTGCGATCGCTCTCGCAAGCCACGTCAGAATTGTCGTCTGGTTCTGCGGTCGAGTACGTGCTCGATGAGGAGAGTGTCGCCGAATATGCGGCTGCCGACGATGCACCCGCGGTTGCTTTTCAGCGTCCCGGTGGCCCCGAGGGCATGGGCTTCGAAATGGGCGGAATGGGCGGTGGAGTTGAGTTGAGTCTACCGATGAGCGAGGCAGAAGGTCTTGCTGAGCGGCGTACTAAAGACGTGGACGCACGCTTTTATCGCTCGGCCTTGAATGACACCGCGGAGTTCGACAGCGGTAGGGTGAGTGGACGGTTCGATGTGATGTTGGGAATGCCGCTGCAGGAGATGCCTTCGGCGGAGACGGCAACGAGGGACAAAGCGGTGGCCCCGTTGGCGGCGATGCCGCAAGCTCGCTCGCCCGACAGCAAGCAGGGATTTCCTACGGTGAATGATTTCGCTGAACCGCTCTGGGCTGCCGGTTCTCCGGTTCCATCCACTCAGGATACCGCCGGCTCTCGCGAGTACGCTGGCCGTGGATTGGGAAGATTGAGCGAGTCGGCCTCGGAGTCATTCGAGTTCGCCGACAGTTCGAACGGAGTCGCGCCCCTGTCAGCTCCGACCTCCTCGGTACAAACATTTGATCGATCGACCAACAACGGGCGTGGTTCGACCGTGGAAACGCTGGTGCCACAAGAGCCACAGGCCGCCGTAGCGGGTAAGCCTCAGTCAGGAGAGAGTGAACAAGAGGAGCGTGCGTTTGATCTTCGAACAGCTTCGGATTGGGACGAGTTGTCGCGGCGCAGGCTTTCCGATGCGGACGTGCGTGCACAGTCATCTGTCGAGAACGAGGTCGCCGAAATGGCTTCTGGACAACAGCAGGAGTTCAAGACCGATCAGCTCAGAGATTCGCTCGAGGATGACTTGGATTTATACTTTGGTCGTGAGGGAGGCGATCATCAGCCTCTGTCGAAGAGATCGGAGGAACTTTCAGCGTTAGACGCCGATCGACCACTCGAGCAGAAAGAGGCCAATCTTCCGCAATTGAGTGAAGAGGCCGGGAAGAAACTGGATGGAGTTGCACGCGGCGAGGTGCGGCGTGAGCTGCAAGAGCGTGTGGTGGTAATCCCCCCGGAATCGGACGCCGCTGCGGAGCCATTTTCGACCTTCTCGCTCCACGTCAGCGATGTTTCGTTCAAGCTCGCCGCTGCAGCGCTGGCAGAGGGCCAGTGGCCCGCTGCGTCCGAGGTTCGGATCGAAGAATTCGTCAACGCACTGGACTACGGCGATCCGCTGCCGAGCCAACATGAAAAGGTGGCCTGCCAAATCGAGCAATGTATCGATCCGTTTGCGCAACAACGCAATCTATTGCGAGTCTCGCTGCGAACCGCTGCTGCCGGACGTGCTGCGGCAACGCCATTAAGGCTAACATTGCTGCTGGATAACTCTGGTTCCATGGAGCGGATCGATCGTCAGCATACCGTTCGTCGTGCCTTCGTGACGCTTGCCGAACAGCTGCAACCGAACGATCAGATTACGTTGATCAGTTTTGCCCGGACACCGCGACTGCTCGCCGACCGAGTCAGTGGTGCGGGTGCGAAGGAACTGGTCGATCTTATTGAACATCTTCCCAGCGACGGAGGTACCAATATCGAGGCCGCCCTGCAGCTAGCGTGGGAAAAGTCTCGGGAACAGTGGACTGAAGGTGCGCAGAACCGGATCATTTTGCTCACCGATGGAGCAGTCAATCTTGGCGACGCCAACCCCGAGCGACTGGCAAATATGGTCAGCTCCATCCGCGATTCAGGAATTGCATTTGATGCAGCCGGTATCAGCGCCAACGGACTTAACGATGAAGTCTTAGAGGCGCTGACGCGAAAGGGCGACGGACGATACTACCTGCTTGATTCCGCCGAGTCGGTCGATGACGGCTTCGCTCGCCAGATCGCTGGTGCGTTACGCCCCGCGGCAATGAATGTAAAGGTGCAGATTGAATTCAATCCACTTCGAGTGGGGAATTACCGTCTGCTGGGTTTTCAAAAACACCGGCTTAATGAAGAGGACTTTCGCAACGACCAAGTCGACGCGGCCGAGATGGCAGCGGCGGAAGCGGGCGTGGCGGTCTATCAGTTCGAGGCCAAACCGGACGGCCAGGGGGATGTTGGATCGATTTCGGTACGATTCCGCGACATGGCAAGCGGACAAATGGTGGAACGTCGTTGGCCGATCGTCTATCAACCCAATCCGCCCCGTGCTGATCAAACCTCCGCCTCACTGCGGCTGGCGACCGTGTCGGCCTTGTTCGCCGCCAAGCTGAGCGGAGGGCCGGTGGGCGAGTCCGTTGACCTAAAAGTGCTTTCTGAGCTACTCGCGGGGTTGCCGCCACAAAATCGAGTCGCCAATCGAGTCCGGCAGCTTGAACAAATGATCCAGCAAGCTCGACAGATCAATGGACAGTGAAATTCCCACAGAGATGAGATTCCCAAAGAGATACGCGCCCTGTCGGTGGCTCACCAATCGTTCGTTTACGAGTTCCGCTGCAAGTCCACCATCAAGATCTCGACTTGTTTCAAGTCGTGAGCATGTTGTTCGAATCGTTGTCAGCTCGGAGAGCTGAGCGATCATCCTCAAGTCCGTACGTCCGTGAATACTATGTTTCCACAATTCTCCTTGCGTCTGCTCATGTCACTTGTGATGCCGTTCGTATTCGTCGCCAAGGGCGTCGGCCAGGAGACATCTGAGCGGGCGACGATCGACAGTTCTGTCGGCAAAGATGGCACGGGGGTGATTGTGATTGAAGCCCGCGGCAAGGCTCCCGAACCGCCCGTTTTTTATTCTGCGACGGCTCACGCCAACGTGGATGTGAATGCCGAACAGGTCACACAAACGATTGACGTGCGCTTCCGCGTGATCCAGGGACATGCTCAGACGTTGAGTTTGGGAATTCAGGGTAACGGTGAGATCAGTGATGTCTCCAGCGAAGTCGAGGGGCTAAAGTCTTGGTCGGTACGGCAAGCCGATGGGAGTCGATTTCTCGATCTGCAGTTGAACGAGGATGTCAGCGATCTGAAGGTCACGATCACCAGCCGATCAGAAGATTTGCACTTGCCCGCGGAAATCGAGCTGATGCACCTAACCGGCGATCAAGCTGTTGGATTTGATTCCGTTGTCGAGATTCATGACCGCGATGGTGTGCAGGGAGTGGTTACGCAGGCCAGTGGCTTTTCGCCGATCAAGTCAGACGGACAAGCACGGCGTTTTCAGACCAGTGTGGGTGGACAGCTCACGTTGTCAATTAGCCGTAGTGGGGCCGCTCCAGCACCGGTCGAGTTCGATGACTCAGAACTGATTGGTGAACTCGATCCCAGTGGTGATTCAATGCAATTCAAGCTTTCTGGCAATGCACATGTCAGCCAACCGGGAGTGGAACTCGTCATACTGAGGGGGCGGGCAGCAATCAGTGAGATACCACAAGATCCAAACTACCGCCTGAGCTTGACAACAGAAGGCGATCAACCGGTATACAAACTCGCGTTCCCGCAAACGGGTGTCTTCCCGGTGGAGATCAACTTTGTTGCTGCTCTTGGGACTGCTGAGAAGGTTGGACGCGGCTTAGATTTCACCGTCGCCGCTGGCGCGGTGGTCCCATTAACACTCGAGGGGCTGGAAGAGGAGCTACTCTTTGTTCGAGACCAGAAATTCGTTTCACCCGAGCACCGTGAAGATGCATGGATTGGATTTCTGCCGGCCTCCGGTCACGCCAAGTTGCAGTGGAAACCCGCCCGTCAGGCTGGCGAGGGAAAGTTGTTTTTCACATCGACAGGTCGTATCGAGGCGACCGTAGGCGCTGGGCTGCTCCGCCAAGATCATCAGATTCAGTACCGCGTGTTACAAGGCGAGCTGAAAACGCTGCAACTTGGCCTCCATGGCCCCGGCGAGATTCTCGATGTCAGTGGCGGCAATCTCGTTGGATGGAACATTACCGGCGAAGGCGAAGCACGAATCCTGAATATCACGCTCAGCCAGGCGATGACGGGGGAGAGCCAAATTGATGTACGGAGTCAAACGCCACTTGGGGCGTTTCCGGTGCAGGTGAAAGGTTTGCGGCTCGAACCGATCGGCTCGATTCGCCATTCGGGATTGTTGCGGGTGAGTAACGCCGGGTCGGTGCGGCTGGAACCGACCGATCTCGTCGGTTTGACACAGCTTTCACCGGATCAATTCCCAGGACCAGCAGCACGTCAAGTTTTCGTCTATCGTTTTCCCGCCGCGGAATACTCCTTTGCTGTCGTGGCCGATCGAATTCAACCAGAAGTCCATATCTCAGAACTCGTGACATATGAGTTGTCCGAATCCGATCGCGTGATTCACGCGGACATCGAGATGGACATTCGCGAGGCGCCCATTCGAGAATGGGACTTTGCCATTCCGCCGGACTACTCCGTCGTGGCGGTCACGGGGGCGAGTGTCGCCGATTACGTCTCCGCCACCGTGATTGAAAATGAGCATCGCAACCTGAAGGTGCTCTTTTCGCAGGACGTGAGTGGTCGTCAGCTCGTATCGCTGTATTTGGAAAAGAGCGAGCCCGCCTCGGAAGCAGACTGGGCGTTACCGCGAATTGGCTACCCTAACGCCAAGACGGTTCGAGGTGACATCGGTATCAGTGCGGCTGCGGGATTTCGCGTCACCGTCGCTGATACGGACCAGTTGACGGAGAAACCACTTTCATATTTCCCGAAGCCTTCGCCTCGTCTGCAACAGGCGTTTCGCGTTCGTCAGCCTGACTGGTCTGCGACGATGCATGTTGAGTTGCTTCAGCGGAGCGTCCAGGCGGATGTATTTCATTTGTACTCGCTCAGCGATGAAACGTTGTATGGCAGCGCACTGATCAACTACTTCGTAACGGGATCGCCTGTCTCGCAGTGGAAAATCTCGGTTCCCGAGACGCTCGGGAATGTCACCGTCGATGGTCAAGACGTGCGGACGTGGCGGCGCGAAGGCGACACGTTGATCATTGCTCTGCATCAGGGAGTGATGGGGGCAAGTACGGTGTTGGTGACCTTCGAGGAAAAAACGAACGTCGAACACCATTCGTTTCACGCGGGTGTGATCACACCACTGGATGTGCAGAGCGAACGCGGCTACATCCAGATCGTCAGTCCGATGCAAGTCAATGTCGATAGCCTATCGGTTTCCGATGACTTGTTGAAACTCGATCCACTCGAACTGCCGGCCGAACTTCAATTGTTGAGCACCGCACCCGCCCTGGGAACATGGCAGTACACCGAACGTCCGTTTGTACTCAACCTCAAGGTCGAATGGTTCCAGCCCGGCACGATGGTATCGCAGGTCGTCGAGTTTGCGGAGGCGGACAGCCACGTGTCAGTCGATGGCGAGTTGGTCACCAACGTGACGTACTTTGTAAAGTCTCGTGGGCAACGAACACTGAAAGTCAAACTGCCAGAGGCCCCGGTGCGTCTGTGGGAGGTCTCTGTTGACGGCAAGCCTGTCACAGCCCGGCAGGCCGACACATTCACACTCATTCCACTGCCCGGTGGCGCCGATCCAAACGTTCCTGTCGAAGTTCGACTGCGTTTAGGAAAACCAAGTGTGAGTGAATCGCGACCAATGTTGGCACTGCCAAGTGTCGACGCACCCCTGCTTAAGGTCGAGTGGAGTATCGCTGGCGATGAGAATCGTGTGCTCGCACCCGGAAGTGGTACTGTCTCCCCGCCACGACCGATCCTTCCTCCATCGGGTTTTCAGTGGACCGCCCGGCACGGCCTCGTCCCGTTATTGTTCATTGGACTCTTAGCGGGGGTTGGAGTCTGGGTATACGAGTGGACTAGGTATTGGCAAGCTGCGGGATTGGTTTGTTTGGCAATTTCAATCGGGATATCGTTGTTGACTGCTGCTGCGGCCGTTGCCGATATCCGCGCCGTACTGCCACTCCAACTCAGCCTGCCGATTTTATCCGCCGGTGCTCCCATCGAGTTGCAGGTTTCAAACATTCCTCGTTGGCGAGCCAACCTGTCATGGTTTGGTTTGGTGTCCATCATTGTCGGCGCGTCTTGTCTTGTTTGGTCTTGCTTCTCGGAGTCGATGCGTAAGCGGATTCGATGCGTTGGTGGCTTCTTAATCGCACTTGGAGTGCTGTGGCAGGGAGACGCCGCAGGATGGTTCTTCGCGTTGGTCGCCTGGGCAACTCTGCTGTTCTTGTTTCTTTCCCGAGCTACCCAGTCCATGCGTCGGTTGTCTGGTCAGAGCCGCGAATATCAACGCGACAAACAGTCCGGCGCAGGACGCGGCCCAGTGGGCCCTGTAACATCGGCCATCGTGATCTTCGCGTTTACGGTCGTTGCTTCAGGTAGTTCGGTGGCTGAGGTTCCCAGCGGTTTCTTGGCTGCCGATTCGATCAAACAGGAGTGGCAGCTGACGCATCGAGACGGACGTCTGAGTGCTGGCGGGACGATCACAGTCTCGGGGGACCCCGGAGATCAATTCGTGCTTGTTCGGGCCCCGGCGGTATTGACTCGATTTGAGGGGGAGGGTTTGCGGCTGACCAAACAAGAAATTCCTGGGATGGGGCTCGCTTACATCGTCTCCATTGCGTTGAAGGATGAGCAGGAAGAGTCCGTCCGCGTGGAAGCGTCGTTTGAGTATCAACTCGAATCGATCCAGGTGCATCAGAGTATTCCTGTCCTTACCGGAGATGCTGCGCTCGCGGAGATTAGCTTTCACTATGACGAAAGCGGTTGGGACATTCACAGTACCAATGCGGTTCGTATGGAAACGGTGACTGCTCAGGACTCGACCCAGGCCATCGTGTTGCTCGGACCAGGAGAGGCGAGTCTCTCGCTGAGCCCGCAAGCCCGTGATGCGGCAACCGAGCACACGCAGTTCTACGTCGAGGCGTCCAACTTGTATTTGCCCGCGCCAGGTGTGGTCGATGGTCGGCATCGTCTGCACATCCGCATGTCCCAGGGACAACTTCGTGAAATGCGGGTGGTGATTCCTGACGGATTGACGGTGAGTAGCGTCAATGGGCCGGTTAGCGCCTGGCAGTTTGATGCCGAGCAGGGCGACTTAAAGTTGGAGCTCGAACCACCCCAGTCTGATAGCTTCGATGTCACCATCGAGACGCAGCGGGGGATGGCATCGCTGCCTACCAACGTCACGCTCGCTCCACTGAGAGTTGCCGACGCGAATGGCGAGATTGGCTTTCTTGCAGTTGCCTTCGGCCCTGACGCGCAACCTGAGAAGCTCACTCCTCAAAGCATGTCAGTGGTCAATCTCAGCGACTTCGATGCCAGTCTGCTGCCAAACCGAGACGTCGTGCTGCACCGAGTCCTGCGCTACGGTGCCGCCGGTGGTGAGGTGGTCGCCCGTGTTGCACCGGTGGCTCCGGAGGTTCGTGTTAGCAGCAAACAGGTGATCTCACTCGGTGAGGAGCGGATTGTCATGGGAGTGAATTTCACTGCAGAGATCACCCGGGCGGGCCTGTTTCAACTGAGTTTTCCCTTGCCGAGCGGATTGGAGGTGGAGTCGCTCTCGGGGAACTCACTCCACCACTGGGCCGAGCGTAGCGATGGCGAGCAACGCCAGATTGTGCTGCATCTTAATGGTAAAACCATTGGGCCACAGAGTTTTGCTCTCACCCTCGCGGGCACGTCGCCGAAAGGCGTTCCCGAATGGAAAGTGCCCCGGTTCGAACTCCACGAAGCTGCTCGTCAGAGCGGGGAGTTGGTCGTCCGCCCCGCCACTGGCATTCGTTTGCGGACGATCACGCGGCAAAACGTTTCAGAGTCTGATGTCCAGCACATGATTGGACCAATGCCGACCTCGGCGACTCCCGGAGGCTTGGCGTTTCGTCTGTTGCAGCGAGACTGGTCGCTGGTACTGGGGATCGAGAAGCTCGATCCTTGGGTGACCGGCCAGGTTCTGCATGAAGTGACTTTGCGTGAGGGCCAAACTCGCACTGCACTTCTCGCAAAATTCGAAATTCAAAACGCATCGATTCGCTCTCTGAATGTCGTCTTGCCGGTTTCAGACGATGATGAAGTCAAGACCCTGCGCGCCAGCGGGAGTACTGTGAGCGATTTGGTTCGCACCGCTCCCAATTCCAATACGTGGGAACTGCGATTTAAACGTCGCGTGATTGGGGATATTGAATTTCGGATTGAGTATGAGCGGCGAGGCGATCGTGAAGAGGAACGCGAGCATATCACTCCGGTTGCATTCCCGCAGTCTCGCCAGCTGTCATACTTCGTCGCTGTGCGTGCGGGAGGCCGACTGGAACTTCACTACGACGACTTGCCGGACGGGTGGCAGCGCATCGATTGGACGAGTGTGCCCTCCGCTCTGCGGGATGCGGGGACTCGCGCCGCCCCCGTGTTTGTGCTACGAAGCGTTGCGGCGTCTGGAAATCTTACCGTCCATGCAAAACGTCATTCGCTCGCCGACGCGCTGAAGTTGCGCGTGTCCAAGGGCACTCTCACCACGGTACTCTCGGCGACAGGCGACCAGTTGACCGCCGTGGAACTGACCGTCGACGTGATCCAACGCAGCAGTCTGAGGGTCGGATTACCATCAGATGGCAATCTTTTTAGCATTTTCGTCAACGGCGAAAGCGTTCATTCCATCCACCAACGCGGGGACGCCAGCGTATGGCAGTTCACCATTTTGCCAGGGATCGATGACCGCACTGCAAATGTCCGCTTTGTGTACTCAGTTAGCGGCGACCAAGTAGGCAAGGTTGAGTTAACCAGCCCCGAGCTGAATGTGCCGTTGGAGAATATCGAGTGGAGCGTGGTCGCCCCGGAGGGCTACACTCTGTCGGATCACGACGGAAACCTCGAGTTAGTACGGTTGAGAACCCAAGGCCACTACGACCGCAGTTCGTATTTGTCAATCGCGAGCGGCGCTCGAAAAGCGAGAGCCGAGCAGGCAGCTGAACTATTCGCTAAAGCCAATCAGTTGATCCAAGCTGGTGAACAATCGAAAGCGAGCTGGGCACTGAACAGCGTCGCCAATCAGAATGCACTCGATGCGGCGTCGAACGAAGACGCCCGTGTGCAGTTAGAGAACCTGCAAACACGGCAAGCCATTATTGGTCTCAATACGCGTCGGCAGCGGCTCTACCTCGATAACAACCCGAGCGTTGACGTGTTTGCCGGGGACCAGCAACTTCGCGATGCAGCGACCGATAATCCCATTCTGCAGCAGAATCAACTAAACTTGCGTCCGGGTCAGTTCAGTGAGTTGCTGCGAGGCAATACCACACAAGACAACGCATTTTTACAACGCATCGCGACCAAATTGGTCGATCATCAACGCACGACCGAACCCGCTCCCCAAGCGATCGTGATCAGTCTGCCGCAAGAGGGCGTGATCTCGACATTCACACGCAGCGTGCAGGTTGATGAAGATTCCCCCATGGAGCTCGACCTCGAGTTCGACTGGAAATACGGCCTGCCGTTTTGGAGGTCAGTTTGTCTGTGCACATTCGTGGCGGTGATGGTGATGGCCTTCGTCTCAGTGGCCGGTCGCCCGGGGCGCTGGGCACAACGGGACTGAGAATGCGGACGGGCTATTGATGCGACGAAAGCGTTGACCCCAAAATTTGGTACTCCCGATTCATCTGATGCCCCATGAAAACCACCCGGTTAGGACAACGACCGCAGCGGTTGGGGGGATTGCTGACGTCGAGCTGGAATCCACTAAGAGTGGGTTAAAGGTGATCTGTACGCACAACCGGTCGTTGCTCTCAATCTGCCCGCTGTCTCTGGGGCGGCAATTTGTTAAGCTAGCAACGCGACGGGGTCCTGCTGCCGGCGGGATCTGCCGCTCTTGCTAAACATCGATTCCACCATTGAGAGGCCGCTCCATGTCCTTGCTTCGTGATTCCGCTGAACTGCAAAGAACCGTGGGTTGGGACGCTGAATTGGCTTCATCGCCTGCCGAGCGTCAGCGACGACAAAGTTACCTAACGTTTCAGCTTGCGATGGCGGGCCTCACCCCGCCTCACGAATCGGGGCAGGCGCAACCCGAATCGGCAATGCCTCGGGAATTGCTGGAAAGTTTTCGGGAGCGTAACGCGATCTTACGTCAGATTCAGCCGCCGATCGATGGCCGTATCGAGGCTTTTCTGAAGCGATACTTTGCAGATTGTGCGGGTGTTGGATCGCTGAAGTTGCCTAGCCGATCTCTTTCCCTGGACCGTCACGGACAGGCTCGCGAGCTCAGTCTGCCGCTGGGGGAAAATAGTTTCGAGAGTGACCTCGTTAAGTCCTACCGGTGTTTCAATGGTGTGTTGAACAATCCCCGCGCCGATCGCCGGACCACGGCGGGGACGTTCCATGTCGTCGAGGGCAGTCTGCCCATTCCGAATGACAAACGCGCCGTGCCTAAGTCCGTGTTTGTGAAAATGTTTGCTGCGGCGATGAATCCGCCCACCGAGGATCTTGAGCTACCGTACACCAGTGGTTCACCGGATCCAGCTCGAACGTGGGTGTCGTTGATGTTGCGGCCTCTCGTCGCGCCCAAGGTGCCGGGCGTTAGCGAGGCCAAGTCGATGGAGACGCGATTCTTTGCCCCCGGCGTCCATTGCAGCAACTTGGATTTTGTAGAGTCAATTTTTGGCAATGCAGGTGATCCGCTGGTCGCGGGCGCCGATGCGGGGCTCGATGCACGGCACTGGAGCGGACATACGGGATGCGTGATCCTGGCCACGCACCTGGTCAAATTGACCAAGAAGGAAGTTGGCCTGCCGCATTATGATGATGCGACAAAACGCCAGCGTCGCGATGGTATGTGCTGGAAGTCTGAGACGGAACTTTACAATGACGGCTCCGCGTTCAAGTTAACGTGTCGCGATGAATCGGGTGTGATTGTGACGCTGATTGCGGATAACTACTACGGTTACTGCAAAAAGGAAGTCAAAACACAACTCAGTTTCGCGGCTAACTTGATGGGGGGCGCCGAGGAGGAGCATGCTGGCGGTGCGCTCGCATTCGCTTCGTACTCACTCGGGGACCATTTCCAAGTCAACAGCCGCTTGTACAACGGCCAAACCTTCGCCGATGTTGCTGAGCGGTACAGTGATTTTGTCGACGTTCAACGCGAGGGGTATGGAATCGATAAGAACTTTCCTGAGGTTCTGTATATCCCTGAAAGTGCATTTGCTTCGCTGCACCATCGCCACATTCGCTGGAAAGATGCCAATGGGGTGACCCAATCCATCCCGCTATCGCCAGACCAGGTTTATATCGCGCCGAGCGGCTACAAACTGCAACTCGAGAAACACACGCACGCACCGAGCTGGCGGCTGATCGGGACGTCAGCGGAAGGCGTCTTTTGTCATAAGCCATGCACCGTCAGCGGCGGTGGGAAGAGTGAGATCAGCAAGAGCTTACGCGACTACATGCTCTACGGCCCAATTTTCGTCAAAGATCAAGAGAAAGACTTCGCGTTGGTCGACGAAATTTTTGCCAAAGATTACAGCACCCGATGGGCCGAGGGTGCCGAAGGACCCAAGGTGTACGCCAACCGTCCCAGTCGAGGCGTGCTCGACCACAAGCGTTCACTTGGCAGTGTGATTCAGCTGTTGACACCGTCACCGGAGTACAACGATGCGTACAATGAGTGGCTGCGTTCGATTCCCGAGCACGTTTACGCGATTGCATTGATCGTCAAGCGTTTCAGTGGAGCGACTGTCGACGTGAGCTGGCGAGAACATTTCCGCGTGGATATTGTCAACGGCTCGCCGGGGCACGAACTCAAACTCGGCGATCGTACGCTCGTCGGAAGTTACCTGCGGGTGGGACTCGAAGACACGCGTTGGCGCACCTTCAAGCTTCGCCAGGACTTCATTGCGGCTGCCAAGGTGCAGCGTGAAGACGACATCTCCTGCAGCGTTGTCGTCCCAGCGGGCAGTGTGCGTTCACTCGGCAACATGATTAGCGAAGCTGGAAGTTACAAGTTCGTCGAAAACTGTGAGTACCGGCTATTCCAACGACCGGATGACGCTGTTCATCGTGGCCTCGATAAGCAAACCGAACTTGATCTCTCAGGGCCGGGAAACTTCATCAGCAATTTCGAGCCGCTGACGAGCAAACAAGCACGCGAGATCATGCGTGACGCGATCGAATTCGATAAGTTCACGGGGCCGATGGAGCAGTTGATCGAGCAGGCTGCCAGTGCCAATGATGGTTTTGTCGTCAGCACTGCGGATCCGCGGATCGTCAACGGTGCTCGCACAAAGAATCCTCGTTACCTGCAAGATCGTCCCGACATGGTGCGAGAATTGGATACCTATGTGGCCATGCGAGGCATTCAATTGCACCGGAAACTCGAAGCCAACGAGAGCGTCCTGACGCCAGTGGGCGCCGTGCTGTCCGGTCGCCGTAATAATCCACCGGACCGGGAAGCTGGCATTCGGTCACTCGCGGTTTACTCCCCGCTGCATTACCAAGAGATGCCCGAATTGATCATGGATTGGGTCTGTTCGTTGACAGGCAAGAGTCCTAGTACGACGGGTGCCGGCAGTGAGGGTGCGTTGACGAAAGGGCCATTCAATGCCCTCCACCCAGCGATTGATATGAACTCTGCCATCGTTTCGATGATTTTGACGGAACTGGGTGGGTTCAGTACTCCGGCAGGACACGTCGGCTCAAACTTCGAGGTGGGGCACGATATTTCTCTGCTGATTCCAGAGGTATGGTGTCGGATGTCCGCGGAGGAACGCGATCCAGCACACCTGATTGCCGAGGGAATGCTCGAAAGGGTCAAGGATTTTGAACACAAAGGCACCTTGATTCCTGCGAGTCGCCTTGGCTATCGCGTCACCCAGAAGTTTGTCCGCACCTATCTGGCTCGAGTCTTTGATAACCCAGTCAAGATTTTCCCTGAGTCGATTTTGCGACCGGAGAAACAAGATTTGGATGCGTTTGCAGATGGGATTCTGCAGATTGCCGAGGCACAAACTCGAGTGTCCCAGAGTTACTTCAGCGATTTCGGCTACGAGTTGGCCTGCCCTCCCCTACGCGCCGTCCTTGATATCATGGTGAAGGGGGAGCACAACGGTCATACGATTGATTCGCCAGAGGTGCGAAAACTGTTTGATCGCGATGAGCTAATCGCCAGCGATTGGTATCGGCGGCGGTTGTTAACCAAGCAAACTCACGATATCGCACATTGGAAGTCCTTCGAAGAGCGATTGCAGAAGTTCATCGACCGACCCGAGAATGAGGAGGCCGTTGAACGTCTTGGTCTTCGTGAACGGTTGGCCTATGCCACCTCCCAGCGTGAGGCGGCCGAGTCAGACGCATATGTTGATTCACTCGTCGGCACCTTGGGACTCGATCCCATGAGTCCGGTAGCGAACGACCCTGTTCTACTCAATCGCCTCGCCGAAGCGAAATGATAGGCGAGCCTCGGGACCGCTCCGTGGGGTGTCGTCATGAGGTCAATCGTAAAGGCGGTGCTAGGCGCTGCTTGTCAAAGTAATCAAATAGGGACAGGCAATCTTTGGCTGACCGTGTGGCTTACTGCTGTAATATGGGGGGGGGTGCAGCGGTAATGCGGCCCTGATGTTCCTCTTTCCGGAGTCGATGTGATGCCTCGTCAAGCTCGTGGTGAAGTTCTCGATCCATCCGAGGTGCAAGTAGTGCATTGCATTCAGAGATGCGTGCGACGTGCGTTTCTCTGTGGAGACGATCCGTTGACGGGCAATTCCTACGAGCACCGGCGAGCTTGGATTCGTGATCGACTGGAGTTCCTAGCTTCGGTCTTCGCGGTGGATTGCTTGACTTTTTCGGTGATGCACAACCACATTCATCTGGTCCTACGCAGTCGGGCGGATGTGGCGGCAGCTTGGTCGGACGAAGAGGTGGCCCGGCGTTGGCTGCGATTATTCCCACGGCGGCGAAACGAAGATGGTTCTCCCGCCGAACCCAGCAAACCGGAACTTGATATGATTCTCAATCAGTCTGAGGTGCTGTCCGAACGTCGCACTCGACTGTCCGATATCAGCTGGTGGATGCGGTGCACCGCTGAGAATATTGCGCGGAGGAGCAATGCTGAAGACGAGGTTCGCGGGCACTTTTGGGAAGGTCGTTATCGAGCACAAATTTTGCTCGATGAGTCCAGCTTGCTCGTGTGTGCGGCGTACGTTGATCTGAATCCGATTCGTGCGGCGTTGGCGGAAACGCCGGAGACCAGCGACTACACCGGAGCGAAGGATCGGATCGATGATCTTAGCGAACGAGAAGATCGGAGTCGGCCGAGCACTCACGACTGGGAGCGGAGTCGTCGTCGACGGCGTAGCGGTTGGATGAGTCCCATCGAGATTGATGAGCGATTCGATGACGTCGGTCCCGCAGTGGAGCCATCTGGACGTCGGGCGAGCAATAAGGGATTTCTACCGGTACCGATGGCGAGGTATTTGGAATTGCTCGATTGGACAGGCCGCCAGTTGCGTGCCGATAAGATCGGTCGCATTCCAGATCACCTGACCCCGATCTTGCAGCGGATCGGCTTGGACACCCACGGTTGGTGCGACGTGGTGCGAAAGTTTGGTCGCATCTTCAAGCGGGCGGCAGGCACGCCGGAGAGTCTCGCGAGTGAAGCATGCCGTCGCGGTCAGAGTTGGCTGTGTGCTCGTGAAAACCCGCTGGGCCTCTCGTCAGTCTGAACCAACACTGGTCTTTTGGTTTCGCAGGAAGTCTTCGAGGTGCCCGCTGCGCAGTCAGTCGCTTTTGCTGGCATCGTCCGCATCAGATCGTCGTTTTCCCAGGGATGCACATGGATTTCAGTTGTCCATTGTGCGAGTTAGCTCCCTACAGGACTATTTACCGGCTGGAAAATACGGGCGGCCCTTTCTGAGGGTGCAGATCACCTGACCCCGATCTTGCAGCGGATCGGCTTGGACACCCACGGTTGGTGCGACGTGGTGCGAAAGTTTGGTCGCATCTTCAAGCGGGCGGCAGGCACGCCGGAGAGTCTCGCGAGTGAAGCATGCCGTCGCGGTCAGAGTTGGCTGTGTGCTCGTGAAAACCCGCTGGGCCTCTCGTCAGTCTGAACCAACACTGGTCTTTTGGTTTCGCAGGAAGTCTTCGAGGTGCCCGCTGCGCAGTCAGTCGCTTTTGCTGGCATCGTCCGCATCAGATCGTCGTTTTCCCAGGGATGCACATGGATTTCAGTTGTCCATTGTGCGAGTTAGCTCCCTACAGGACTATTTACCGGCTGGAAAATACGGGCGGCCCTTTCTGAGGGTGCAGATCACCTGACCCCGATCTTGCAGCGGATCGGCTTGGACACCCACGGTTGGTGCGACGTGGTGCGAAAGTTTGGTCGCATCTTCAAGCGGGCGGCAGGCACGCCGGAGAGTCTCGCGAGTGAAGCATGCCGTCGCGGTCAGAGTTGGCTGTGTGCTCGTGAAAACCCGCTGGGCCTCTCGTCAGTCTGAACCAACACTGGTCTTTTGGTTTCGCAGGAAGTCTTCGAGGTGCCCGCTGCGCAGTCAGTCGCTTTTGCTGGCATCGTCCGCATCAGATCGTCGTTTTCCCAGGGATGCACATGGATTTCAGTTGTCCATCGTGCGAGTTAGCTCCCTACAGGACTATTTACCGGCTGGAAAATACGGGTGGCCCTTTATGAGGGTGGGCTAGTAATAAGGGTGGCCCTTTCTGAGGGTGGCCGTTTCTGTTGCGTTTCCGTCCGATCTTGGCCTGGAAACCGCCAATCAGCTGTTCACCTAGCTCCAGCGGCCAGTACCCACGCAACCACCAAAGTGGCGAGGGTGGCGGTCGCCGCACCGAACTGCACACGCTCGCAGGTAAGCATGCGTGTGGGCAGTAGACTGCATAGACCGCCGATGACGAGTCCCGACACGAAACCTGACACATGGGCGAGCACATCGGTTCGGTCGCCTTCGAGGCCAAGTGTCGCCAGCAACAAGATTCCCGCGACCAGTGGACTCCAACGCTGCATGGGTGTCTCGGATCGACGATCAACCTGAGGTCGCAGCGCCAATGCAACCAGGGTGCCGAGGGCGGCGAACACCGCCGTCGAGGCACCAATTGAGATGTGAGTGGGGTCGCGCAGGGCTGCGTTAAGTAGATTCCCGAATCCACCTCCTAGTACGATCGCGAGCCACGCCACACCGCCGCCCAGAATTCGGCCTGCCAATAAGCCAAACACGCTGCCAAAGACAAGGTTGGAGATCAGGTGGAGCGCATCGGCGTGCAGCGTCAGTGCTGTGACAGTTCGCCAGAGCTGACCGGACATCACTGGGCCTGCACGCATCTCACCAGCCGCCATCCAATGCACACCATACGCGGAAATTTCGTTGAGTACGGCCACCGATACAAGAATCGCGACGTAGAAGATCACACCAATAAACGCGCCGCCGAGCAGTGGGTCACGCGTTGCGACCGATATCGGTTCAGAGGCCTTGTCTTGTCCATACGCATCAACTTCGGCGTTCGCCGCAGCAAGGTCATCATTGCTGACCACCACCCCCCAGCCCAACTCTGTCCGAGCGAGCTCGGACGCGATGCCGACGGACTCCAATACCATGCAAATCTCTTGGCTTGCGGCGCGGTGTCGAGATTGGAAGACGATGGCTTGCATGCTGGTCGGTGTTAAATTCGTGGTTGATTTTGTTGCCGGGCCGGCGATTTATTCGTATTCGCGAACCCAAGGTGCAACGACCAACCCGCATCGCGAACGAGGAGTGATGTGGGTTTCCTTACTGTCGCGTTGGGTTCGTCACTCAAGAGCAGGTCAAAAATTCCCACCATAGTTTCTCACTTCTCCCAGTCGGCAAGTTTTTGCTCGAGCGATTCCAGTCGTGTCACAACGTCTTCAAGTCGTTGCTGAATTTTGTCGATGCGACTCTCGTTGGCCGCGGACGCCGGTGCAGAAGATGGTGCCGCCGTCGACGGGGTTGCACCGGACTGCTTTTCGATCTTTGCCGCCAGGTGTTGTCGTTCGGTCGGGGTGTAGAGTGTGTGTGCAAATGTTTGACCTCGGCCCGGCGGCGTGATCGCGAACACCAGCTCTTTTTCGACAAGTGCATCTAGTTCTGCCTGAGTGGCGGTCAGGTCTACGAAGGGATGCATGCGTGAGGCGCGAGTGCGAATCTCACCCACCGTTTGTGGTCCGCGAAGCATCAACTCAGTCATGATGGATGCCCCTGGGCTATCACAGTCAAACCATTCGTAGGCAGCATGGCGATACTTTGTCACCCGGCCGCTACCCTGAATTTCTCGAACCGCGCCAGCTTCGCGCAGCTCGTCCAGAGCGAGAAGTGCGTCGCCCTCGCTGATGTTCATCTGGGGATCACGATTGGATTTCTGGTTGCTGCCAGTGACGATCGCCGCCAGACTGAGCGGATAGGAATCAGGGGTCGTCTTGGCCTTTTCAATCAGCACGCCGAGACAGCGACGAGCGATTGCGGAAATTGGTTTTGCAGGTGGTTTGGCGCCGGAGGCTGTGTCATCGCTCATGGGATGCCGTCGGGATGAGAGTAGGAATAGATTAAAAACGAGAGCGACAGGATTGCTCGAATTGCAGAGTCGTCTGGTCGCGAAACCCATCAATCGATTCGCGAACAATAAAGATTTACAACGGAACTCATCGAGAGTTCCGAAAATTCTTCAGCCTCATCGCTGCGAAGCGAACGCGACTCATGACGATGCTTATGCGGAACGGTAGAAGACGCTAGGAAACGCTTAGCCCATGCCTCGGTTGAGCGTTTCAGTCCAAGGACACCGTTATCGGGTCGCCGCCCACTTTGGCTTGCTTAGAAACGACGATGTTGGGTGTTTCCTTGCCGGCTTTGACAATGAAGCTCTTTCCTTGAGGAGCACCTGGGGTGAAGGTTTTGCCTGGGACGCGGACGGTGTACAGCACCTCGTTGCTGGCCGCATCGATCAACTGCACGACGGGGGCTTCCACGTCAAAGGTTAATTCTCCCAACTTTCCCCAGCTTGGCGGATTGTAGTTGTCGAATTGTGAGATCGTTCGCGGCCATCCGGGATACTGTTGCGCAGCGGGGTCGGTCACATCGACATTTCGCGGCCAACATTCCATTTCAATTTCGCGTTTCTTCGTATTGAACCGCACGATACCGAATCCAGCGGCGCGAGTATTGAGGAGCTTGCCCGCCGGTCTCTTGTCTGGATTGGCAGCAGCATAGTTGGTGATTTTGTTCGCAAAACCGTCGAGTTGATCACCGGTGTAGTCAGGGGCGCCGGGTTCGCGGTTAGCACCTGGTTCGCGCGGCTCCCACCAACGCAGGTACAGATTCGCAATGGAGGGTACGCAAAACGACCAAATGGCGTCGCGGTACTCGTCGATACCGTGATGAAAGAGTGTCGCTAGGTGCTGGTCGCCGGCGAGGTGAAATGCGAATGCCTTGCGGAGCCCGGCGAGGGCACGATTGCGGCCGGTTTGGGGCCAGCCATTGGAATCCATGTCGGCGTGAAGACGCCCATTGGCATCGCCGTGGATGTGGGCGCCACCACAGAAGATGGTTTGCGACAGAACAACTTTCATATCCGCATCCTGCCAATCCTGTGCCCATTCGTCAATGAACTTCAGTTGGCGATCGCCCAGCAGGATCGCCCCCGGAACATCCACACTGGCGGGATCATAATCTGGGTTACGAATATGGTCTGGGCGAGGACCTTGCTTAGGTACTCTACCTGCCGGACCGGTCTTGAACTTGCGGTCTTCCAGGATCGCGAAATCGATGTTTCCCCAATTCAAATTCGTGAAGTAGACACCAATGCCCTGTCCGACTTTGCGTGGATCCACCGGATCGGGAAGATGGCTGGTTTGGGCTCGTTCGACCTCTTTGACATAGGCGGCAGGCTTTGAGTATCCGCCATCGGCGGCACCGCTGAGGGTCGAGATCTTACCGGATTCACCCCACAGGTTTGGTTGGCCAGCGTCGTGGTCGTCGGGCAAGCAGATGGTGGGACGATCTTTAATGATGTCACCAAAATCGCGACCAAATTTGAGCCATGCGGCGAGATGTCGATTATGGTCGTAGACCTGGTCTCCCGAGAAAAACAGGATGTCGGCATCGACTTTCTTAACGTTGTCGATGAGGTCTTGACGAGAGATGTCGCCACCATGGGCGGGCTGGATCGAATTGCCAGTAAAACCCGCGACGACAATCTCATCTTTGTCAGTGGGATTTTTGCGAATGGTGCCCTCGTAGAACGCTTCGGTGCCGTGGGCAACGCGATAACGCGCGGATGTTGAATCATCCCAGTTTTCGACTCGGAAGGGTGCCGTCCAGCCCGGTTCGATCACATTCGTTTGGGCCACCTGGGTCCACTGTCCGTCTTTCTCAATCTCCAACCGGACCAGCTTCGGATCACTGGCCGATAGCGGGTACAGCTGGGCGGTGAGTTTGAGCGTGTGATCGTGGACGGTGTAGAGTGCGAAGCAAATGAGGTCCTGCTTCTCGACATCGGGGATACTCAGATCGGCACGCTGATTACCTCGCGGTCGATTCTGCTGAGCAAGGACAGGACTATAGGTCAATAACAAAGCCAGGCAGCCGAAAACGCTGCGATGGAGTAACTTCATGGTGCTTCCTGTAAAGGGATGTTCGGAACTCTGCGGTAGACGCGTTCACGCGGTGACGGTGGAGGAACTTTCGGTGATGCTGATCGAGTCGTGGTCAGAACCAATGTCAGCAGGCTGGGAAATCGGCTTCGCTGCGGGCTGGCGGCCCCACAGGATAACAAGATAGAGCGGTATGAGAAAATGTGGGGCTCGCAGCACCGCTTCATGCAGGAATTGGTCAGCTCCCCAGTAGTTCAGACCCCACGACATCCCCGCAACGGGCCGTGCGACGGCGGTGAGAAATCCCCACACGACCGCATACATCGCCGCTGGCCGACGCAGCGCTGGAATGAACATCGCAATACATACGGCGAAGTCGAGGACTCCGAAACAACGCAGCATGGTATGCGCTGTCTCGTACTCGACGCCCAGTGAAACACAGATCATCCCATAAAAGGTGCCAGGCGTCGGCCACCATCCCAGCGCATAACTGCCATGGCCAGCAAATGTCATCACGACAGCGAGAATCGCGGTACCGACCGTGATGCGATGGCGAGCTCCCAGTGCGAGGGCAATCACCAGCAGAATGGGCGAGAGCATTTGACCTCCGTGCTCAACGAACATGGGAAGCTGGTACTGAGACGAGACGTACTTTGCGTAGCTCAGAATAGTGAGCAGGCCCGCACCCCCGATCAGCGCGGCCATTTGCAAGTAGGATTTGGCACGTACCGTGAGCGTAAATACGGTGCAGGCGAGATAGAGCCACCCGATCCGCGCGATCCATTTTTGCAGCCATCCATCGTCATTGCCCGTACCGACGAATTCGTCCCAGCTGATGCCAAAGCGATTGGCGAGTTCGTAGGTGCTGTCGTGCCAGAGTAAAATCCCGTACGGGCCTTCCCAATAGAGATGCACCCACGTCCAACCCGCGAAGCACATCAAGGCAGACAAACGCAGCACGAAGACCAACGTGCGATCGGCGTTGCGTGGTTCGTCTACGAGGTGGCCGGCTGATTCCATTAAGGTTGCTTTCATCGTGAGCGGTAGCGAGAAACACACTGCGTCCAAACTAGCCGCGCTCGCCAGGGGGGCGGATCCACATTCTCAGCACGCTGAAACTCACGTTTGGGCGGATCGTCGCAGGGCGGTTGATTCCAACATGGGTGGTTTTCCGAAGGTGGAGAGAGCGTCACGGCGATGTGGAACGCACCATCATAGTCTTTTTTTGGCGCATCGGCCTCTGCGCCGTGGGCACTGAATTGCTATCATCGTGAGTTTGGCCTATTGTCGCGATACTTCCGTCGTCGCCAGGGCTGGCGACAATCACGGCGTGTTTGCCATGGGGATTTTGCATTGAATACATTTTATACCGTCCTGATTATCTTCGCGGTCCTGTTTGCGATCCTCGGTTTTATCGCGTGGAAATTCCCGCGGCGATTCGTGCGTGCCATTTTTCGCCCGCTGCTGGAGATATTTTATCGCGGTCGCACAGTGGGACTGGAGAATTTACCAGCCGAGGGCGGCGTGATGATCGTTAGCAACCATGTTTCCTGGATCGATGGAATCTTGATTTTATGGCTGCTGCCACGGAACGTTCGTTTCGTCGTCGATGGAGGTAATTTTCACTCCGCCCTGGCGAAGTACCTGTCGGGTGCCTTTGATACGATTCTCATGATGGGCGGGCCCAAAGCGATCGGCCGCGCTCTGCGAAGTGCCCGTGAGGGACTCAACAATGGAGACGTGGTCGGTATTTTTGCGGAAGGCACGATCACGCGGACCGGCCAATTGCAAGCCTTCAAGCCGGGGATGACCAAGATTCTGCAGAAGACGAATGCGCAAGTCGTGCCGGTGTACCTCGAAGGCATCTGGGGAAGCATTTTTAGTTTTTCGGGCGGTCGTTTTTTTAAGAAATGGCCGACTCAATTTCGTCGCACGATCACGTTGTACGTGGGGGAACCACTGCCGCCGGAAACTCCAATCTCGACAATTCGCACCCGTGTGCAAACCCTCGGCTCGAAGGCTCAGATTGATAATCGTCAGCAATTTCCGGTGTTGGCTCAGCGAGTCCTGCGATGCTGGCGTCGACGTGGCAGTCGGATGCAGGCAGCGGACTCGTTGGGCGTGGAAGCGGGCGGACGCACGCTGTTGATCCGCACGTTGGCTTTACGTCGTTGCCTACGGCGGGAAGTTTTCGCTGCCGACGAAAAGTTCGTTGGCGTTCTGTTGCCACCGAGCGTGGGTGCCGTTGCTGTCAACGTTGCTTTAGCGGTGGATCGACGCATCAGTGCGAATCTGAATTACACCGTTAGCAGTGACGTGATGAATCACTGTATTCGGTCGACGGGCGTCAAGCATGTCCTGACGAGCGATCGGTTCATGGAGAAGCTCGATCTGAATCTGGACGCGGAGATCGTCTCGCTCGACGATCTTAAGAAAAAGGTTTCCATGACGGACAAGGCGATCGCGTTTTTGCAAGCGACAATCGTGCCGGCATGGCTGCTCGATCGCATGCTTGGACTGCACAAGGTTACCAGTGACGATCTGCTCACCGTGATCTTTACCAGCGGTTCGACGGGGATGCCCAAAGGCGTGTTGCTGTCTAACGCCAATGTCAGCCATAACGTCGATGCCGTGGGCCGTGCTGTACGCCTCGACCAAGCAGACACGATCATCGGGATTCTGCCGTTTTTTCATTCCTTCGGTTATGCCGTCACGCTATGGGCGGCGCAGACGCTCGGTCCCGCGGGCGTGTACCATTTCAATCCGCTTGATGCGAAGCAGATCGGCAAGCTCGTCCAGAAGTACAAGGCAACGGTGCTGTTGGCGACCCCAACGTTTTTACGCGGGTATCTGAAACGCGTGCCGCCGGAGCAGTTCCAATCGCTCGATGTGGTAGTCGTTGGTGCGGAAAAGATGCCGATGGATTTGTTTGATGATTTCGAGCAGAGGTTCGGGGTGCGGCCCGTTGAAGGGTATGGCATGACGGAGATGAGCCCCTTGGTCAGTGTCAACATCCCGATATCCCGATCCATGGCCAAGTACCAACCCGATCGTGTTGAGGGCAGCGTGGGTAGACCGCTACCTGGCATTTCAGCCAAAATCATTTCGCCCGACGATGCCAGTGAGCTTTCGACCGGTGAGGACGGATTACTGCTGGTTACCGGGCCCAATGTGATGCGTGGCTACGCCGGCCAGGACGACCTCACGAAGAAAGCCTTGGTTGACGGTTGGTACAGCACTGGCGACATCGCCCACATTGATGCCGATGGGTTTTTGCATATCACCGGCCGCCTGAGTCGATTCTCCAAAATCGGTGGTGAGATGGTGCCGCATGTCAAAGTCGAAGAGGAGGTTGGCAAGCTACTCAAAGAGGGCGAGGATGACGATCAGTTACGTGCCTGCGTGACAGCGGTGCCGGACGAGAAAAAGGGTGAGCGGCTGATTGTGTTGTACACAAAGACGGCAAAGTCGGTTGATGAAATCCGTACGGGGCTGCGGGCAGCGGGGCTCGCGAACCTGTTCATCCCCGGCAACGAGGGATTTATTGAAGTCAATGAGGTGCCGCTATTAGGCACTGGCAAACTGGATCTCAAAGCCGTCAAAGACCTTGCTTTGGAAAGAACATCCAAAGCCAATTAGTGCCTGCGAGGAGGGACGCCATGGAAACGCTTACCACCACATGCTGCATTGTGGGCGGCGGGCCCGCAGGGGTTTTTCTGGGCTATTTACTCGCACGCAGCGGTGTCGATGTCATCGTACTCGAAAAACATGCTGACTTCTTGCGAGACTTTCGCGGCGACACAGTGCACCCTTCCACCTTTGCGCTGCTCGATGAACTTGGGTTGCTCGATGAGATGTTAGCGATTACCGAGTTTCGTGCCGATGAATTGAAAGTAAATATTAACGGTCGTTCCTATGTCGGCCCGACGCTGAAGCACCTAAAAACTAAGTGCCCTTTCATCGGGTTTGTCCCCCAATGGGATTTTCTGAACCTGATCTCCAGGCGTGCTCGGCAGTTCCCCTGCTTTGATTTGCGGATGAGTACGAAGGGTACCGATCTGTTGCGTGAGAACGGTCGGGTTACGGGCGTCCGTTGGCTGCTGCCATCGTTGGCACCCCTCTTGCGGAGAATGGCGGGATATTGGATAGGTATTGGGTTCCAGCCAGAGCACATCGCGACATCCCGGTACCGCTCGCAGGGAGCAGCAGATGCTAGCAATTGATCTATTGGGGTTCACCAGTCTGGCACTCGTTGTGGGCCTGGTGATTGGATACCGTATCGGCAAAGCCAGAGGGGCCGCCGATGGCGATGCTCGCTGCCGAGACAGCGAGCATCGGATGAAAGAAATGCAGAGTCAAGTCAAGCAGCTCCTGGGCGTGAATGACGATTCCTGACGGCCTGTTGCCGTGTAATCTGACGCCTCGGCGAGGCATTCCATCTCGCCGCTCGCTGGCTCTTCGGATGAGTGTTGGCACGTTTGCGTAGCGAACGCGACTCACTTAGCAGCAAGCAAGCAGCACGCCGTACAATCGAGCGACGAACGTGGGCCTAGATGCCGGCGTCGGTCGCTGGCAGTTCGTGAGCTTTGATCTTGGCTTCGAAAGTCCGTCCGTCGGTGCTCTTGGCTTCGTTGGCTTTCTTGAAGCCGGCAAGGATCTTGGCTTTGGCTTCTTCGGGGTTGCTCTTGATGTATTCCTTGGGGAAGTCTTCGGCGCTGAGGTATTTCTTGATCGCTTTGCCGTATTCGTTGCGAACTTCTTCCTTCTTTTCTCCCTTGACGTGGCAAATATAGCAATTGGCCTTTTTGACGGCTTTCTTGAACTCGTCGGGAGCGTCGGATTCCATCACTTGCTCCTTGAATTGCTTGCCAAATTCGCTAATGGCGAACGAGGGGGTCGCGAACAAGGCAACGAGACCGAACATGAGAGCCAAACGTTTCATCGAGATTTCCTGGGTTACTTAGGTGGGTTGGAAAAGGTGGGAGGGCGAACAGCGGAGCTGATCACGGCACTATTAAAGTCATGGGCAGGGGTAAAAGTCAAATGCGGATTGCGTAAATGACGCAAAAGTTGCGGTGAACGTTGCCCTTTCATCGTGAAAAGCCAGTCGAAATTCGCTGGACCCTAATCGGACTCGTCAACACGCAAATCCAGATCGGGCACCTGGAATGTTCGCTGCATCGGCAGTTTTGGCAGGTTCTTTTCACGAAATCCTGCAAATAATGAACCATCTTGGCGAAAATCCGCAGGGATCAGGTGACTGACCGGGACCGCATCGGGCAGCGGTTCGGACCAGCGGACCACCCACCGTGGGGTCTCATCGTCTGCCCAGCTGGGTGAGTTTGCAATGTCCGCCAGCGCGTTCATGGTCGTCGTCGCAGTTTGTCCGGTTTCATCGCGGATCAGCAGCAAGGGATCGCTGAGCGTGGTATCGGTCTCGTAGGCGTTTGACGCGCCGCGGATGCGGAGCCATGATTGGTCGCGGTCGTCGCGTGAAATGCCTGTAATCTCAATTTGAGGAACGCCCCGGTCAATGACAAACACACTCTCTTCGGCTTGCCTTTCAATCGAGACCGGGTAGGGCGTGCTGACGCCCAATCGCATCAAGAGCAAGCCTCGCGGAATGTAGGCGGTGAGTCGCTGCAAGGACAATCGAATCGAACCGGACTTAGGTTGGGGGCGGTAAATCGAGCCGCCAGTTTCAATCATGCGGCGGGAAACGGCCAACAATCCATTTTCCCACAATAATTGCAATTCAGCGGCCACATCCATGCGTAGCATCGATATCTGGCCACGGATGATCACGTTGTAAAGCTCCAGGGACACCAGCGGCATGGATTCCGCCAGAGTGTTGCCAGCGCGGCCACCATCGATTTCTTTGGCCGACGTGGACTCGGGATCGGTCACTACATTAAATGCATGGATATCGTCTCGGCGTGAGGGGTTATCTACCGTGATCGAACTATCAGTCAATCGAACTCGACGATTGTCGTTGAGGGCCAACATGGCACCGCCATCGGTCTCGCTCGCGGGGACAGTCCAGTACAGATGGATATCAACCAATTCGAGACGGTTCGACCCAATGGTCAACATGTCGCTGCGCTGCATGTCGACTTCAGTGTTGGAAGTGAAGACGATCGCGGTCCCGCCAGGTACCGATGATGAGATTACCAGATCGTCCTCGGCGATCACGACGGGCTTGCTGGCCAGCATCGGTGTATCAATTTCAATCCTCTCGACGTGATGTCGCTGCGCCAAATCCAATGCCTCTTGTAGCGTAGTCGCTAACGCCACACCATCGATTTCCACTTGGCGTGATAGCATCGATAGGGAGTCCGCCGCGACGATCCGGATTTGGTGCGGTGGATTGACGATCGTGGTCCGTCCCATTTCCAGAGCGTCACCAGTGACCGAGGAGAGGCCGCCCGTCATCGCAGTCGTATCACCTTCGCGGTTTTGATTTCCCATGCCTGCGAAAGACGGAATCCGCGGTGGGATAGAAAAGGTGTCTCCTGACTCATCGCTGACTCCCGAACCGATGGGCAGCGGAAAGTTTCGCAGGCTCGGCGGGTCACTGGGAAAGCGATTGAGGCTCTGCGGGTCGACACTCGCCCGCGGGGGCGAGGGATTGGTAGCCACCGCGACGTCACTCTGCAGCGAACTCGCGGCACTTGCAGGAGCCACGGGGCCGGGATTGAAGGTCGGCGAGAAGCGTTGTTCCGCGATCGCTTGCCCGGTCGCCGCACCAGCAGCCACCATGGGGAAGGCCGAACCTGGTGACGCGCTGCGCAGGGCATCTAAACCGGTCCGCGAATGAATTTCAGTTAAGTTCGCTGCTCGTGCGATCACCTCACTGGGGTTCGGATTGTCGAACTCTGACGAATCCGGGACCAGCACCGTGGGAGAGCCCGAGGGCAAACTGCGATTCGACGCGGCCGAGTTTTCAGGCAAGACTCCGTCGCGGGGAGATGTGGGAGCGGAGTTCGTCCCCGGCCTAGCCGACGACGATTCTGCCGCCGGGAATGGTGCCGAGCGATTTGGTTCCGAGGGGAACAGAGGTGGGCCGCCGGGGCGTTGGATGACGCGGGGGTTCGCTGTGGAAGCATTGACTGGGAGAGACTCAAACGCGGAGTCGGACACGGTGGCGGCGACTTGTGAACTGAATTCACGTCGCTGCTGAGACGAGAGCACTTCTAACGCGAGAGCACTGCTGACCAGCACAACGGCCGCAACCACCCACGGTAGATGTCGCAGCAATCGCCACACAAACGGGTTCTGCTCCGCAACCGTAACGACATCCACACCGCGGCTGCGGCGAAGGTTTTCTCGTAATGCTAATTCTCGCAGGTCTGCGATGAGTAACTGGGAGTTCTGGTATCGCTGCTCAGGTTTCTTGGCCAGCATCTTGCGCAGGATCGCTGCTAAGTCATCGCTCGCGTCGTCACGATGTTCACGAATATCCGGGATAGCCGCGTTGCCGTGATTGAGTAGCTTTTGCAGCATCGTTCCACCGGGAAACGGTGGCGATCCCGTCAGCATGTAATAGAACGTGCAACCGAGCGAGTACAAATCGCTGCGAATGTCTGCCAGTCGGGGGTCGTGGGCTTGCTCCGGCGAGATGTAGTCAAACGTGCCCAGCGTCACACCGCTGGCCGTCATGTCTTCGCTGGTATCAAAGTTCTCCGACCGAGCCAGGCCCATGTCGACGAGTTTGATCGAGCTCTCCTCGGTCACCACGACGTTGGAGGGTTTGATGTCGCGATGAACGATCCCACGACGGGAGGCGTGGCCAATCGCTTCGGCCACCTGAGCTGTGTAGAAAACGGCGTCATCGAGCGACAACGGCCCGTTCTGCGTCACGATGTCGCGAATATTCCGGCCGTCGATATATTCGAAGACGATGTAGTACCACGGCCCGTCGTTGCCGACCTCGAACACGCGTGCGATTAGCGGATGATCCAGTTTCGCCGCGCTCTGGGCCTCGTTGCGGAATCGCCGCTGCAGATCGGGATCACCTTCGGCAAACGGTACGACTTTGACCGCGACGGTACGTCCCAAGCGGTCATCGACGGCGCGGAACACTGCCCCCATGCCGCCACCACCAATCTGTTCGAGCAGCTCGAAATGATTCAGTCGCTGACCCTGCAGCTCCCGCGTCAAGGATGCTGGCGTATGATGAGTCGGTCCTCGCAAGGAACCGCTTCCGGAGCCTTCAGCACGCGATCGGCTTGACCCGCCGAGGCCACTAGCGGCGGGGGAGGGCTCGAGACGGGAGGACCCCCGCAGCGGATCTTGCCGGATGACGGTGTCGGCAGACTCGAGTTGTTCCGCCGCAACGACGTCAAAGTTCTCGTTCTGTTCAGGCAGAACGTCCCCACTCGGTGCGGGGCGATGCACCGTCGAGCCATCAGGTCGGATTGCAGACGAGGATTCCATGCAGCCGTGCATCGAGCGGGAGAAGAGAAAAGTCGCGGTCCGTCACCATCATGCAGCCTAGTTGCTCCACCTCTCGATGGCAACAATTTTAGCACTCGTTCATGATAGAACGCTCAACACCGGCCGACGTTCTTGGTTGTTTCTCATCTTCTCGGATAATTGCGCCATTTCCAGCAGTGCGGCCCGTCCAGTGTTGCCTAAATTCACCGTCCAGTCGTTGACATATAGGTCAACATGTTGCATCAAGACGGCGTCCTCCATCGACTGTGCGTACTTCCGCATGGCGGGCAATGCAGTCTCAGGAGATTCCAGAGCAATCGCTAAGGAACGGGAAACCAGTTGGCTCACCCGCCGCATGAGGGCGTGGTCGTGCTGCTGACGCATAACGAGACCACCCAGCGGAAGCGGACACCGCGTCTGCTGCTCCCACAGCTCTCCTAAGTCAGTTACCCGGTGCAACCCCGACGCCTCGTAGGTGAACCGACCCTCATGGATGCAAACGCCGAAATCTGCCGTGCCATCCGCCAAACGCGGCATGATATCCGAAAAAACCACGTGTTCGACCAGCGTGGTATCTGGATAGAACTGATCAAAGAGCCATTTCGCCGTCGTGTGTTCACCCGGGCAAAGCGTTAACCCCGGCCGCTCACCGGGCACCGGGCACCGGGGCGAGGTATCCGGATTGCTCGCCAGTAACAATGGACCGACACCGAACCCGAGGGCCGAACCGACCGGCAGGACCACGACTTGGTCACCTAGTGACAGAGCCGCGTTGAAGCTGACTTTTGCCAGGTCAAATTGTCCGGCGATCAATCCGCGATTGAGTTGGTCGATGTCGAGCAAGTCGATCTCCAGCGGCAGCCCCTCCGTGTCGACTCGGCCTTCCAGCAGAGCGGCGAAGGCGAATGTGTCATTGGGGCACGTCGAGATACCAAGATGCAACGGGCGCCCACTGTCGTGGGCAGTGTCAGAACCAACCCGAATCCGCTGCGGTGCCGGGTCACTCATTTCGCCGCGTCGGCCATGCCGAGCACATCGAACATATTATACAGCCCCGCCGGCATGGGTTGCCCGTCGTTTCCTCCGACCAACCATTTGGCGGCCGCGAGTGCTCCGGCGGCGTAGCAATCCCGATTGCTCGCGGCGACATTCAGCTCGATTCGCTCTCCGAGCATCCCGAATACGATCGTGTGCTCGCCAGGATTATCACCGACGCGGATCGCATGGTAACCGATTTCATTTCGTGTCCGTTGGCCGGTATGTCCTTCCCGCCCGTGGACGTGCATGACCGGTTCCTCGTCCGCCATGGCCTCCCCGATCAGCTCGCCAAACTTGAGGGCCGTGCCACTGGGGGCGTCAGCTTTGAAGCGATGGTGGCGTTCGAGAATTTCGATATCTAAGCCACCAGCAACATCACGTAGCGCTGTCGTGATCTGTTGCGCCACTCGCATCGATAGATTCACCGCCAACGACATGCTCGGCGCCCACACGATCGGGATGGAATGAGCGGCATTGGCCAGCGAGTTTTTCTGGGCTTCGCTCAGTCCCGTGGTGGCGACGACGAGCGGCCAGGCGTTGGCGACGCATTGCTCCACGCAGGCATCAAGGGCTTCGGGAAGGGAGAAGTCGATGACAACGTCAGCAGCACCGGGCCAGTCTGCTGCAACCGGCACGCCGATCTGGCTGATGCCAGCGACGGTGCCTGCATCCTGCCCAATTTTGGGATGCCCAGCATGATCGATCGCTGCCACGACGGTGAAATCAGCGGCGCTGCTCTCGCTCGCATCCGCCGCCAGTGCAACCACACGTTGTCCCATCCGTCCAGCAGCCCCGTGGACCGCAAGTTTGATTGTTTTGCTCATGCCCCAAATTTACCGCGAAGCGGTCTGCTCGCCCAGGACAGACATCGGTGGCAATCACGAACCGACATAGCGGTCAAATAGCGAACGGGCGTGGGGGATATCCCGCACACCGCTGATGACGGCCCGGCCGTCACGAAAGAGGGTTACCGTCTGCTCATCAGGCAGCGACAGTCGCACGAAAAAACGAGATGTTTTCACAGCGCCGAGGGACTGCCAAGCATGGGACATGCGCTGCAAATCAACGCTCTGTCCCGAGCCCGCAAGTTGAACGGCATCACGGCCGCAAAGTGATTCCGCCGTCGTTGCATTGGTGCCAGCGTCGAGAAAGTCGTAGCGATGATGGACGCAGGCTGGGCAGCTGGGAGTGGCTGGCAACCCAATCGAACGGAAGTGATTGTCCCACAGGTCGACCGACAGAATTTCGCTGCGAACGTTCGAGCGGTTCCCTGAGATCCATTTGATCGCTTCGCAGACTTGCAGGCTGGCGATCAAGTGCGTTGCCGGGGCGATCACGCCTGCGGTGTCGCAGGTTGCCGACTCTCCGGGCGCCGGCGGATGGGGTAGCAAACATCGCAGGCACGGGGCGACAGCCGTGAACAGTCGCACTTGGCCTGTGGCGCCGATACAGCCGCCATGCACCCAAGGCGTTTCTGTTTTCAGCGACCAATCATTGAGCAGCAACCGGGCTGCGAAATTGTCCGTCGCGTCGATGACAATGTCGACGTCTTCTAATTGCCGGGTGATGTTGGTGGGAGTGATGTCGACAACGTGTTCCTCAATGTTGATCGACGAGTTGATCTTTCGTAGGTGCGTCGTGGCGGCTTCGACTTTCGCCGCTCCCGCCTGCGCATCCGCTTCGGTGTACAGACTCTGTCGTTGCAGGTTACTCCACTCTACGAGGTCACGATCGATCAAACGTAGGGTGCCGACGCCGGCGCGGGCGAGTTGATCCGCAGCGACCGTGCCGAGGGCACCACAGCCGAGCACGGCGACACGGGCAGCCTCGATCCGACGCTGGCCCGATTCCCCAATTCGATCGAATTGAGCTTGGCGTAGGTAGCGTTCGTGGGACCTGGAACCGGTCATGGGGCGTTGGTCAGGGAAATGGGGGGGCGTGGCGGGCGCGAAAAGGACTGAGACAGTGGGCTTGTAAGCCGGGTTTTGTAACAGCCATCGGCTGCCAGTGACCATTTATCTGTGCACGACGATTGCTCGCCGCCTCAATTGCGACCTACCCGGGTGTCGATAGCGAGGCGGGCCGCCTCATGCACCCTGTTTGGTCTAGCTCCGGATGGGGTTTACCAAGCCGGCCGAGTCACCCCGGCCGCTGGTGCGCTCTTACCGCACCGTTTCACCCTTACCACGCATCTGCTACCACCGCTCAAGCGAGCAACTGGCAGCGAACCGTTCGGCGGTCTACTCTCTGCTGCACTTTCCCTAACCTCACGGCCGGTCGACGTTATCGACCATCCCGCCCTAAGGAGCCCGGACTTTCCTCCAGCAACGAAAGATCGCAGATGGACCAGCCACCGCGACCGCCGCTGCCAGCGGTCACCCCGCCCACTGTCTCAGTCAGCAGTTAGAATCCTCGGAATCCATCGCGGTGACAAGCCGTTGATCATTCACTGTCGAATGGGACCATTGTCCCCTCCGAGATTGTCCCCTCCGAGATTGTCCCCTCCGAAACTGTCCCGTCCGATGACTGTTCGAGAACGTCCGATCAAAACCGATGTGCTCGCTCAGGACAATGGTCCCCCGCTACGGCCCCACCTTTTCTTCCGCGGAACTAGGCCTGAGATAGTCCGGTACCAGTTTGAGCGGATCGATTGTTTCACCGCGGGCGAGCATCTCCGCTGCCACACGGCCCACGCCAATTGCTCGCACTTCGTCCTCCCCAGACCATTGGTCAGGATCGATAGCGGCGCCCGCAGACGAGAAAACGGTTTGATCGCCCGCGAAAAGAAATTTATTTTTGTCCTCTGTGAGGCCCACGTCACCGGTTGCTCGCGCCGACAATTGCAGTTCCGTTTTCCACTGGGCGGCAGAGACGATGTCGATACTGGGCGGCTGGCCTGGCGTAAACTTGCCCCGGTAGACCTGGCCTCGGTAGGCACTCAGTCCCACGAGAATCGAGCGTGACAGTGGGGCCGGGAGAGAAAGATCGCGATCGGCGGGGTTTGATTTTTGAGCAGCGACATCGGCGATTGCGACGAGCGAATTGACTGCCACAAGTGGGGTATCGAGCGCGTAGGCCAGTGTTTTGGCGGTTGTTACCGCAATCCGCAGCCCCGTGAAAGAGCCTGGACCTGAAGCCACCGCGATGCTGCCCAGGGAATCGAGGGTACCGCCGGGAAGATATTCAGCGGCGAAATCTGCGATCGTGGGTGCCAGACTGGATGCGGCCCGTGAATCACGTGTGAGCGTTCGAGCGGCGATTACACTGGTGCCTGAGAGCAACGCAATCGACCCTTCTCGACCGATCACTTCGATGGCGAGCGAAGTCAAGTCGCTGGAGTGGGGCGGTGGCCCAGATATTTCCTGCTGCATAGGTTGTTGCACAAATTTCATAAACGCTACAATCCCCACGTCGCCACCGACGATAGGACGATCGGGGAGCCAGGGCGCAGACAGCTGTTTGCGTGGAACTGGTGAGCGTGCGAGGTGTTTTTGAGTGTCCGAGTCTAACTAGGTTTCGAGAGTTTTCGTGAAGCGAGCATTGATCAGCGATATCCACGGTAACCTGGAAGCCCTGCAGGCCGTGATGGCCGACATCGACGCTATCGGCGTCGACGAGATTTATTGCTTGGGTGATATCATCGGCTATGGGCCCAATCCCTGCGAGTGCCTTGACATCGTGATGCGCCGCTGCAAGCGGACGATTTTGGGCAATCATGACCAGGCGGCCCTGTTTGATCCCGATGGGTTCAACCCGATGGCGTTGAAGGCGATTTACTGGACTCGCGACCAGCTCGACGCCGGGAATGGCAGCCAATCCCAAATCAACGCCCGCTGGGATTTCCTCGGTGAGTTGCCGCGATTTGTGAACGATGAACCGTATCGATTTGTCCATGGATCACCACGTGATCCGACCAATGAATACGTGTTCCCCGAGTACGTTTACGACACTCGGAAAATGGAGATTCTATTCGGTAAGATCGACCAGTACTGCTTCATGGGGCATACTCACTTGCCAGGCGTCTTCACGACATCGTGCGAGTTCATCCCACCGGAAGAATGCGACCACACCTATCCCTTGGGGGCGACGAAACTCCTGGTCAATGTTGGTAGTGTCGGCCAACCACGCGATGAGAACCCCAGAGCGTGCTACGTCATTCTCGATGCGGACGCCAAGAACATTACTTATCGCCGCGTGGCTTATGACATTAACGTCACGGCGGAAAAAATTTACGCACAGCCCGATCTCGACAACGCGCTCGGTGACCGGCTCAAACGAGGACACTGATCGGGTGACACGTACCGCAATCTTGAGTGACATTCATGGCAATCTCGCTGCGTTGAACGCCGTGATGGCGGATATGGAGTCGCAAAACGTCGACCGCGTCGTATGTTTGGGCGACGTTGTCGGTTACGGTCCCCAACCATGTGAATGCTTGGACCAAGTCATGGAATTTGACTTTTGTGTACTCGGCAATCATGACAGCAGCTCGCTGTTCGACCCCGAAGGGTTCAACGTGGCCGCTGAGCAGGCGATCTTTTGGACGCGTGCCCAGCTGGAAAGAGAAGGACATGATCCCGAACGCAGTCGCCGGCGGATTGAGTATCTTTGCGATCTGCCCAGAACCGTCCGCGAGGGCGATTGGTTGTTCGTTCACGGCTCCTCACGCGGACCGACCAACGAATACGTCTTCCCCGAAGACACTCAGAACGTGAAGAAGATGGAAAAGCTGTTTTCGCTGGTGCCGCGATTGTGTTTCCAAGGTCACACTCACGTGCCGGGCGTGTTCACTGTCGATCACCGTTTCATTCGCCCCGCCGAGACGGGCACCGGTTACTCACTTGCCGATCCCCACGCCAAGCTGATGATCAATGTCGGTAGCGTGGGCCAGCCCCGCGACAGCGATCCCCGCAGTTGCTACGTAATCGCGGATCCCGAGGTGCTCGAATTTCGCCGCGTCGAATACGACATCGAACGCACCGTCAAATTGATCGAAGCTGAGAGCGACCTCGACAATTTCTTGGGTTACCGGCTCCGCGAGGGACGCTGAGCACGAGTGTTGGTGGACGGGTTTTCCCCGGCCTCCAACCGGGCTGATTCGTAGCTAGGGACCATCGTTCCGAGCTCGCAGGCTGGCGACCGTTTGCCGAAAAAATTTCCCGGACGGGATAGCGGTCTCATCCTCCGTTCGGAAAAATGCTTCACAGCGGTACCCGCACCCGCGAAGCAGACTCGGTCGGGGCGAACAACACGCATTTCCATGTCGTGCGGCCCCCGATGTCGTTGCGTCCGCTCAGACAATAAAAAAATCGCCGCTCAGGTGAACCTGAGCGGCGATTTCAAGGGTTTCAGAACCGTTATGCTCTCTTAGAAGCTATTGAACAGTTCATCGATCGCATCCTGGTATTCTGGGTACAGGCTCGTCAGATCGCTCATTTCATCGACGTCGGTGAAGATGAAGTCGTTGGTGCCGCCGTACAGATCCACTCGGACGCCGCTGCCATCATCGAGCACGACGAGGTGGTCTGCGTCAACACTGGCGGACTGGGCGTTGAGGTCGCTGTCGACGATGACCAGCAATGCTTGGTCACGGTTCTCATTGAGCAACAATTCGACGTACTTCGCATCGCCGAAGTCTCTGCCGACCAACACGGCTTTCTGGACCAGCGTGCTATCGCTCGCAGGAGAATAGAAGAAGCTGGAGGTCTCGCCCACGGTGACCGTGGGCGGGAGGCCCTCGCGACTGGGGTCAGTCGACAAGACGTTTCGGCCGGCGTAATACTGCGAACCGAGATCTTCGATGACAAAGTCAGCATTGACAGGTGTTGGATTTTCCGACCCGCCGGCATCTGGGACGGTAATCGGGATCACACCGTCGGAACCTTCGCCGGCGATCTCCATACCAGGGGCCAGTTCAAATCGAATCTCATAGCTTCCCGCCGGCACGTTCTCGAACGAGTAGCGGCCTTCACGATCAGTGACAACGGTCAGGGAGCTGCCTGCGGCACCGCCAACACCGACCAGATGCACGCGGGCACCGACGAGTGTCGTTTCACCTGCTTCATAAGCACCGCTATGAATGGGAGCGGCACCATTGACGGCCACATCGTGAATGTTCGAGATCGAATCGAGGAACAATTGTCCGGTCACCTCAGTGCCGACGACAACATTGTCGTTGACGGTAAGGGAAACGGTCGCTGTGTCGCTACCGCCTTGGCCGTCGCTGAGTGTATAAACGAATGAATCAGTTCCCAGATAGTCCGTGTCTGGCGTGTACGTCACCACATTATTGGTGACCGTGACGGTTCCATGAGCAGGCTCGTCACCCGCTGCGATCGTGACGGTGATCGTGTCCGTTTCACTTCCTGGATTCGGAGTATCGTTGGCAAGCACGTTGATCTGCTTAGCGGTATTCTTCACCACGACAATACCCAGGTCATCATTAGCAATAGGGGCATCGTTGACTGCCGTGACGGTGATCGAAACGACGCCCGTGTCACTGCCCGCTGAGTTGGTCGCCCGATAGGTAATCGAATCGGTACCGAAATAGTTGGCCGCAGGCCGATACGTCAAAACACCATTGAGAAGCGTGGCTGTTCCGTGGCTAGCGGTACCTACAAGCGTGATCGTCGCTGGCGCTCCGGGATCGGTCGTTACCAATTGCTTCAGATCGTAGCTGGCAACTTCGTCTTCGGCGACAGGGAAGCTGCCATCTGCGGCCACGGGCGGCGCGACCACATCTGTCACGTCAATCGAGACAGTTGCTTCCACTGCGGGTGCGATGCCGTCACTGACACTAACGCGGAACGAATCGGCACCGCTGTAGCCAGTATTTGGCGTGTAGCGAATCAGCCCGTTCGCTAACAGAACTGCGGTTCCGTTCGTCGGATTAGTGACTACAGCCGCGGTCAGGTTCGTTGAGTCGATGTCCGTTGCCGCACCGGCAACGTCAATATCGACCGAACCATTCTCTGCGACCGTGCGTGAAAGATCGCCCAGTACAGGAGCATCATTGACCGCATTGACCGTAAATGTCAGCGTACCAGTGTCTGAACCCGCGGCATCGGTCGCCCGATAGACCACAGTGCCCGTGCCGTTGGCGTCCTGGGTAAGGGCAAGCACCAAGTTACTGCCGCTGATCGTGGCCACGCCCAGGTTGCTGGCTTGGGTGTCAACGGTGTAGACCACCGAGCCGGCTTCGGAGGTTGTCAACGCACTCAGGTCCACGGTGACGTTACCGGAATCCTCATTGACAGCGGGCACACTCGAATCAGCGGCGACGGGTGGGCCAAGCACGTCGACGATATTAATCGTGATGACGCCATTCTGCGAAACGCCACCATCAGCGTCCGTAACGCGGTACTGGAAGTCAAAGTCGCCTTGGGCGGCAGTTCCCAGTGAGGTGACAACAATTTGATTGTTGACGATGGACACGGTGCCCAGCGGCGAGAAGGTTTGTGCTGGCAGGGAGACGATCAAATCAGCCGTCGGTGTTTCGACGTCCGAAGGACCAGTTTGTCCGCTGCCAGGCTGCAGCACGTTGATGGTCCGGGTCGCCATCTCGTTAACATCAAAGCTCAGAGGCGGTGCGATCGGATTGTCGTTGACGGGCGTGATTGTGACAAAGATGGTTCCGCTATCGCTGCCCGCGTCGTTGCTGGCCGTATAAGTAATCGACACGGGCCCATTGTCGTTCTGGGCGGGCGTATAGAAAATTTGGTCCCCGTCAATGCGAACGGTACCGCGACCGGTAGGTGCCGTAGCACTATCGAGTGATATGTTGGTGCTGCCACTGTTGACCGAAATCAAGTTGTCGGCGCTGAGATCGGCGATCAAGACTTCGCTTGTGATCTCGCCACCGTTGTCTTCGGCGATGGTAATGTTTTTGTCAGCCGCCGAGATGCCCGTTGCATTGTTAACAACGCTAACAGTGACTGTCGCCGAATCGCTGAGTCCACCGGTGTCCGTGATCGTGTAGGTGAACGTGTCGGTTCCCGATGCTGCCCCGGCGTTGGGCGTGTAGCGAATTTCATCTCCGACGATGGCGATCGTGCCGAGCGTGGGGGCGAGCGATCCGGGCGTAATGGTCAACTCGCTGAGCGGCTCGGAGTTATCGCCACCGGCATCGTCATTGGCGAGCACAGGAATCAGGATGCTACTTCCGACATCAACAGACAGAGTTCCCGACGAAGGATCATCATTGGCAATCGGCGGATCATTGACGGCCGCGATGTTGACGGTCACCGTGGCAGTAGCGGTGCCGCCGCTCGTCGTCGAGGCGGTATAAACGACCAAATCCGTGCCAAACTTGTTAGCGTCGGGGACGTAGGTCATCACGCCGCCCGCATCGATTGTAGCGGTGCCCAGCGCACCCTGTCGTGCAGGCACATCGTACGTGATGGTTTCCCCAGGTAACGCGCCGGTTACCTGGAGTTGCACCGTAACACCGGCACTATCTTCGGTGACCGGTAAGGTCGCATTGTTCGCAGTCAGTTCTCCAGTGTCTTCCCCGACAACGTTGAGTTGAAACTCAGATCGTTCATCTAAGTGAATTCGATCGGGCGGCACGGCTTCCTTACCGTTATCAGTGCCGTAAACCAACACACCTTCGAAGCCCACACGGGGTTCGACTTTATCCAGTCTCACGCCCACGTTGGTGGCGACCTTGACCGCGCGGACCGGGATGCTGAAGGCGTCGTAGGCCGTCGTGTAGTCAAAGTTGCTAATAGTATCCGTCAGCTTACCGATCGGTCCAAGCGTTCCGACCTCATCGAAGACATCCGTGCCGTTGCCTCCGACGTCGATGTCAAAGGAGCCGGTATTGCGGTTTTGGCCATAGATCAATGGGCCGAGGCCATCGTTTACTGTCGGATTCGGCGGCACGTTCCTCCCATCATTCCGCATGAAGGTTTCATAGCGTGAAATCAAGGTTATTGGATTGAAGGACCCGTCGGGTAGAATCACATTCTGTTCGATCGTCGGCACTGCCTGGTCAACACTGTTGATTACCAGACGAGTTTCGAAACGTGGCACGTCGACATTGGCAAGGTCGAGCCCGTTGTACTCGATGCGAACACTGTAGGGACTCGTCGGAGACTCCGTGCCAGCTGAGACATCAATGTCGGCCGCAGTGATGTTCAATTCGCCGGCGTCGCTGCTCAATTGCACGATCGCATCGCTGATAAACTGCTCGGTCGCCGCGTCGCTATTGCCCAAGAAGTCGGCCAACGACGCCGAGACAACATCCGACGGATTGTCGGCGAAGAAGAATTCGATCGTGCTGTTGGGCGTGGAGGTATTGTCAAGAATGGAGCGGTCAAAGTCAAAACCTTGAATTTCACCCACCGCCGGAACCAGCACGCCGGTCTCGCTGACGAGAATATTCGTCACCGCCTGGAAAACGCCGAACGAACTACTCCGCCCGCGGTCGTCTTGGACAGCAACCTCAAGCTTGAAAATATCTCCATTGTCAACCGTGTAGCGCACACCGGTTGCCCCGGTGCTGGTGGTGTAGGTACCGTCCTGAGCGATCACACTGTCGTCGAGATTTCGAGGTGTGAGCTCAAATCGAACGTCATAGTCAGGAGCACCCGCGGGACCATTGAGTTGGTTGATCACCTGCAACGAGTCCAACGCCGAAACCTGGTGATCGGCGTTGACGTCCACAAAACCAACGCCCATCAGCATGGCAGCGGACGGCTCGCCCTCAGCACTCTCGTTCATGAAGTTGATCACCCGCAGTGCGTCCAGTGCGGTGACCTGGCCATCATTGTTGACGTCGAACTTGTTCCAGTAATTATGCGCCACCGCATAGTCGTCAACATCTTCGACGGGTGGAGCTGCGTCTAATCCCGATCCGAGGTCACCCGCGAATAGCTGGCGTTTTTCGAGTGTTTCCGTTAGCAGACGGCGATTATTCGAAAGTGGGCCACGCGACCGATCTTCGCTGGCTCGGCGTGACTTCGTCGGCTGCACGCGGCGAAGGAGGTGACGCAGATTGTTCATCTGTTTTCTCGGCAATACGGTGTGATGGGCTGGGTCGTTGGAAACTGTTGACGCTCATGCGCAGGCAGACAGCGTAATTACAAAAACTGTAAGCTGGTAGGGAATTTCAGTGAGCATCGCCATATTACCTAGGACGCCTACGTTATCAACGTTATCGGCGCTTTAGGTGACCGCCATTAGGCAGAAAGTTGGCAGTGGTGATGAATAGACGAATTGTTCCAAGCAATAGTTCCAAAAAAACTCATGGAATTCGTCGAGTGTGCCGCTATTTGACGAACGCGGACTCGAGCTTTTTGCTCTGATTTAGAAATTCGTCGATCGATTTGAGTCGCTGATCGACGTTCGGTTCGATCATTTTCATGATCAAACGGGCCAACCGAGGGTCGACGTCAGCGCGCCGCTCGAGTAGCTCGGTGGGATCGGACGAGTCGTGCTGCAAAGCCGCTCGGCCGCTCACGATTTCACCCTGCCAGGGATGAGAAAAGGTTAACAAACAGTAAAACGTCACTCCGAGTGAGAAAATATCGACCCGTCCATCGGTATGACGGCGGCGCACGATCTCCGGTGACATGTACAGTGGCGTGCCCGTGCGGTTGCCCGGCGTCATGAACGGCGGAGTGGCGGGAACGGTCAGTCCGAAGTCAATGAGCTTGACCCCTGAGACGACTTTTTGATTCTCCGCGGGCAAGGTGCATATGAAATTTCGGGGGCAGATATCCCGGTGGATGAAACCGCTGCGGTGTACATACGATAACGCTTCGGCCATCTCGCGCATGATCATCAGCTGCACGCCGTCAATCAATTCGATGCGTTTGCGGACGATCACGTCCTGCATGCTGGGCCCGCGAATGTACTCCATCACGAGGATCCGCTGACCCTTCGTCGTAATCCCATGCTCGTAGGTTTTCGCGATCAGCTCGTGCTGCATTTGCATCGCGATCTCGCCTTCGGTGGGCTTTTTGAGGCCCTTGAAACGAGCTTCGAAAAGCTCGAATTTCTCGGGGTCGAGAATCTTGACGCCGACATCCTCTTTGCGTTCGAGATCGTAGGCGACGAAGAAATTGCTCATCGTACCGGTAGCGGCGGTACGCGAACGGGCGAACCGCGCATCGACGTCAATTTTCTTCAGTGACGCACTGCCACCGGAAAACATGCCCTTGAGGGAATCGAGCAGGCTCACGGCTATTTCCCGCAGTAATCGATCGCGCTGGCGATCTCGGTCTTGAGGTTGCGACGCGGCACGATGCGGTCAATATAGCCATGTTCGAGTAAAAACTCGCTGGATTGGAACCCTTCGGGCAACTCAATCCCAATGGTCGCCTTGATCGTCCGCGGTCCGGCAAATCCAATCATGGCCTTCGGTTCCGCAAAAATCAGGTCGCCGAGCGACGCGAAACTCGCCGCGACACCGCCCATCGTGGGGTTCGTCAGCACGCTGATGAACAAGCCCCCAGCTTCGTGGTAGCGAGCGAGCGCCGCGGACACCTTGGCCATCTGCATCAATGACAGGATGCCCTCGTGCATGCGAGCTCCTCCGCCACTGGCACTGATGATGATCAGCGCGATATTTTGCTCGGTAGCATGCTCGACCAACCGCGTTAACCGCTCGCCCACCACGCTGCCCATGCTACCCATGATGAATGCGCTATCGGTGACGGCAAATGCCACGCGGCGAGCGCGGATCATGCCCGTCCCTGTCACTGCTGCGTCGCTCAAACCGGTTCGCTTTTGTTCACCTACAAGCCGTTCGGCATACGGCCGGCGGTCCTTGAATTCGAGCGGATCGGTCGGCCTCAGATGCTCATTCATCGGCTCAAAGGTGCCCTCGTCGAGCACTTGCGAAATCCGTTCGAGGGCGCTGACGTAGAAATGGTGACTGCATTTCGGGCAGACATTGAGCTGCTGCTGAACCTCTTTGCGGTACAGTGATGCACCACAACCATCGCACTTCAGCCATAGTCCCTCCGGCACGCCACGACGGCGTGGCGCGGATTTACCCGCGCCAGCGACATCGGTCGCCGCCGACGCTTCAGGAGGTATGGACGCGCCGGACGACGTTTTCGATGACGCGCCAGCCGAATCTGTAGGAACGGTTGTATCCACGGGATATCAGCTCGAAAGTTCGAGAAAAAAGTGTCGGAAGGGCTCGTCTCAATCCAAGATCATATCGTCGACGGTCGCGCCACCGGGGATCATTGGCAAGACGTGTTCTTGATACGGGACCTCCACATCAAGCAGGAAGGGGCCCTTGGAATCGATCATTTCCCGCATCGCATCCTTCAGATCTCCCTTGCGTTTCACTGTCGCAGCACCGCAACCGTAGCCCTTGGCAATTTCAACGAAATTGGGGTAGCGGTCAGTGGCGTATTCGAAACGGTCCGCCGAGCTCTTGCCCTTGGCTTCGTCGTGGTGAATTGGACCGAGGTACGTGTGGGCGCGATTCCGCTCCATGAAGCGATCTTCCCACTGCACCACCATGCCAAGATGTTGGTTGTTGAGCAACAGCACCTTGACTGGCAATTCCTCGCAAAAACACGTCGCGAGTTCCTGAATATTCATTTGGAAGCTGCCGTCACCGTCGATATCGACGACCAAAGCCCCAGGATGAGCGGCTTGGACACCCATCGCAGCGGGCAGTCCAAAGCCCATCGTGCCCAGACCGCTACTGCTCATCCAAGTCCGGGGTTGCCGGAATTTGTAGAACTGGGCAGCCCACATTTGGTGCTGGCCCACGCCCACGGTGATGTAGGTTTCGCGCTCGGCAGTCAGGTCACTGAGCGTGGCAATCGCGTGTTGTTGCAGGATACCGTCAAACTCGGTGTCGTATTTCAGCGGGAATTTTGCCTTCAATTCACTGCAGTGACGCTGCCAATCGGCAATATCCGGCTTCTGAACGATGCGGTTGAGTTCCGTCAACACCTGTTTGACGTCACCGCGAACGGGAATGTGGGCTGTTTTATTCTTATTCAACTCCGATGCGTCGATATCGACGTGAATGATTTTTGCGCCTTTGGCGAAGGCTTCAACCTTCCCCGTCACCCGGTCGTCGAACCGCACGCCCAGAGCGATCAGGAGGTCGCAGTCCTTGACGGCGTAGTTCGCGTAGGCCGCCCCGTGCATGCCCAACCAGTCGAGTGAGTGGGGATTTTCGGGTTCGACCGAGCCGAGGCCCATCAGCGTGGTCACTGTGGGGATACCCGTTTTGCTGATCAGACTCCGCAATTCTTCGGTCGCTTCGCCCAAGATGATCCCGCCACCGGAATAGATGATCGGTCGTCGCGCCATTTTGATGGCGGCGGCGATCTGCCGAATTGTTTCGGGCGGCACGGAGGGCGTCGACGCGTCGTAGCCCGGCAGATTCATCGGTGGATCGAGATCTTCAGGCATTTCCCCTAACTGCACGTCTTTGGGCATGTCGACGAGCACCGGGCCAGGACGGCCGCTGGCGGCGATGTGGAACGCCTCCTTCATGATCCGAGGCAGATCTTTGATATCCGTCACGAGATAGTGATGTTTCGTGATTCCACGGCAGATTTCCACCATTGGCGTCTCTTGGAACGCATCGCTACCGATCGCGGCAACAGGCACCTGGCCGGTGATGCACACCAGTGGAATGCTGTCGAGTTTGGCGTCCGCGATAGCCGTGACCAGGTTGGTTGCTCCTGGACCGCTCGTCGCCATCACAACGCCGACCTTGCCTGTGCTGCGGGCGTAGCCTTGAGCGGCGAATGCACCGCCCTGCTCGTGTCGAGGAAGAATCGTGCGAATCGATTCGCCAAACCGAGTCAGCGCCTGGTGCATCGGCATGCTGCAGCCGCCGGGGTAGGCAAATAGTACTTCGACACCATGGTCGACCAACGATTTGACCAGGACATCGGCTCCGTTCATCACATGCTGCGTGGGCGCGGGTGACGTGCTCGAAGCAGTACTCATCAGCGGTATCTTTCAGTTCAAAAAGGGTGTGTGTGGGGAGCGACGACAACAATTCTAGCCACTTTACTGCGGTTTGCTGCAGATGGACCTTGCCCCCGCGCGGAAAAACTTCCGATTCTTAACCCCTCAAAGTAAATTCCCCGCAGCGAACTGACAATGGTGAAAACAGGGAAGTGTCCATGATGGGTTGGTCAATGAACGTGCTCGCAGTCGCGATCGGCGGTAGTTTAGGCGCTTTGTGCCGCTACGGCCTCACGGTTCTGTTTGCGCAGGGGCCACTACAGCGACTTATTGGGGGAATCAGCCACCTCGTGGGTGGAGAGGCTGGTTTCGCCACCACCCTCGCGAATTTATTAGGCTGTTTACTGCTTGGATCACTGTATCAATGGACCGAAAGTCTTGCGGACCTCGGCGAAACACCACTGAGCCCGCACATGCTGTTGGCAATTCGCGTAGGCATCCTCGGCAGTCTGACTACGTTCAGCACCCTGGTTGGCGATATTACCGTACTGTCGAGCGAGGGACGCGTGGCTGCGAGCCTGACCATGCTCAGCGTGAATTTGGTCGGCGGGTGTGCACTATTCCTGCTCGCGGCCGCCTCCGTGCGAGGGCTATTGTCATGATGCGGATGGCGATCAGTACATGGCCGCTGTCCATGACAGGTACGCCGAGGCCGGTGTCTCCAACGGGCATTTCCGCGCCCCGCCCGCTGCGTCCGAGGACGCCTGCGCGGGGGAACTCAGGGAACGGCACTGCTAGTGGCCTACGGGGATTGGTGCGAGGGCTGGCACTGGGGATGGCACGGGGCATGGGACTGGGGATGGCCCGGGGATTCGTAGGCGGGCTGGTCATTGCTGCGATGGTGGCAAGCCCCTTCCATCTGACCGTCTCGGCAGGCGAAATTGACCGGTTTGACTTGGATAGCATTTCACTTCAGCCCGCCTACATCTCAGCGTCTTTGCTGCGACAGAGCAGCTGTTTACGCGCCGTCGCGGTATCTCCGCCGCGGCGGACGCCCAATGCGCCCGACACGCGGGTTGTGGTCGCTGTGGGAGATGCTGGCACCATCCTCCGCAGTGCTGACGATGGCGAGACGTGGCGAGCGGTGGAAAACATTCACCTCGACACACCTGCCAGCGAAACGCCTTTTGGTCAATCTCCTCGCCGCTCCGAGCAACCGCCGTCGATCCCATTTTGCGAATTCACCGACGTATTGTGGGCTTCACCACTCGACGTGATTGTCGTCGGCGGCGGCTACGAGCCGGTGACCGGAATCAGCCGGGGAATCTGCGTGCTCAGTCGCGATGGCGGCCGAACCTGGTATTTGGGCGATGCTCACGAGCTTCCTCGACTGCAGAAATTGCGGATGGGCGGTCCCTCCACCGTTGCAACGGCTCGCCCCGGGGCACCGCGTGAATTGGCCCCAGGTGTGCTCGAAGCCACTGGTGACGCCTCCGAGGCCAGCGGTGTGGATCGATTTTATAGCTACAATGGCGGTCAAACCTGGGTCGAAGACATTCGTGCGTCAGGGGCAGAGAATTCGTCCGCCAGCAGCGTCTCTCACTCGCAGGCGGCCCACCCCCCGCACGCGATCCAGACCGCTGCGGGGAGCATGTCCGTCTACGATCTCACGAGACCGGACGATGGACTTCAGTTTGCAGTCTCCACTCACGGTCGTATTTGGCGTCGCGGTGAACCACAATCCGCTTGGCAAGCGGTGCGGGGATCAGGCCGCGGGACAGCCGTTTTATTTGTCGCGGCATCTCCGGCAGCAGTCCCATGGTCGCTTGTCGGACGAGAATCCCTCCACGAACACCGTCGCACTGCGGTGCTGCTCGATAACGCGAAATCAGGAGTTGGGCCAGAATCAGGAGTTGGGCCAGCGCAATCGGGCGACCGCAACGACCTCGGCCGCTGCCGCGCTGCCGCTGCGATGCTAGGGAGTTCTGATGTCCAGTACGTTGCGCATGATGCTGAGCGAAGCAATTGGCTGGCTGAACACCGCCCGGCCGTCGTCGTGCTCGACGAGAGTCTGACTCCCGCCACTCAGCGGGCTTGGTGGGCCCTGGTCCAGCAGTTCCGAACCCGCCCTGCCTCCCCAACCCAGCCGGTCGCGGCGACCGATTGGAGTGGTCCCCAACGCGTGATACTCACCCGCCGCGTGAACGCCAGCGAGGATCAATCCCGCGATGCCGCGCGGGCGAGCAAGGCGTGGTACTCCAGCGAAGCCGATCCACGTTGGCAGCGGGCGTGGAATCATCCCTCCATGCTCCGTGGCAACGCTCTACTGAGCCGCCCAGGCGTGTTGGCGAATGACATCGCCACCGACGCTTTCATGTTGGCGGCGCCGCAACAATCCGCACCTCCTGCGATTGAAATGGCGACCCTGGACGACGCGTCGGGAACGGTGCGCCGCGACGTGGCGCTGGCTGCCGGACTCGCTCTGGACGATGGGCAAAATCGTGGTGCTGCCGAAACCCTGACGGCGTCGAATCGGCGCCTGCAAATCACCACGGCACGCATGAACTTAACCCGCCGGCTCCATGAAGAGATGTTTCATCCCAGCCAAGTCCGACGTTCCCGCGCCGAGCAGTCACGTTTGAGCGAACGAATCGAACAGCTCCTCGCGGGCACCGCAGCGGAAGACCGTTCCCGATTGCTATGGGATGCCATGTCGGTGGCAATGACGACCGAGGGCGAGTTCTCGCACGTGCGGGAGGTGATACTGTCTCTGATCTCGCGGTATGGCCAACCTGCGGCATTGCAACGATGGGCGGATCTTAACATCGAGGTGCTCTCGTTGAGTGTGGAGAGACGCAGCCCGACGTCGCCCAATCTGATTGCGAACTGGCATCGAAACACGCCGCAGGTGCTTGGCAACGTTGCGGGAAGTTTGGTGCGCTCGGCGTCATCGAACGAGCCCCCGACGACCACCTCCAAGCAAACCGAGGCAAGCCAGTCACTCTCGCCCTTCCAGATTTCACCGGTCACCTACGAGGAGGACGCGAGTCCACTTTCGCAGACTTTTAGCCCGGCGTACTCGACCGCTGCGTCAGCACAGCGGACCGCACCGGCGGTTATTTTGGTGCCCGAGAGTAAACCAATTCCCTGGCAACCTACGCGTGGTTGGAATGCACTTGCTACTCCGTTCGGAAACAGACCTGGGACAGACGCCCCCAGTAGAACCGACGAGGGCACCGGCGATTTCCCCGCGCGAATTAACTGGGACTATCACCCGGTTGTCATGGCCGCCCGCGGGATCGCACCCGCTGACCATGGTAGTGGCACGCTACTGCCTGATTCTCGATCGGCGAGCGATTCCGAACACCGGGTCGCCCGCTACTCGCCCCCTCGAACCGCTGACCGGCCGCTGCTCGACGGTGTCTGCGACGACCCATGTTGGTCCGTCGCGGATTGTTGGTCCGGTGACAGTTACGAGGCGCGCTGCGTGGCTGATAGTGAGTACGTCTATTTCGCCATCTCTGCCGCTGGCCGAGATGGGGTGCGACTATCACTCGATTGTGACGGTGACTACTTCACAGCCATTCGATTTGAAATCAGTCGGGATGGGACTCACCGCGTCAGCGTGGACGCTGTCGGAGCGATCTCACCGGTGTGGTATACCGCAGTAGCGAATAAAACGGATTCTGCCACCTCCGGTCCAGCAGACGGACCGCTGCTCGCCGAAGTTGCGATCGCTCGCTCAAGCCTGCCCGCACCGATGTGCCGCGTTCACATCCGGCCTGGTCGCCCCGGGGCACAGTCGCAGTGGGAAGTCATGCCCCAAGCTTCCCAGTGGCATCCAGCACACGCGAAATCGATGCCGTAGAAATCGATGCCATAGAAATCGATGCCGTCGAATTTGAGTTCTGCGATCGAGCGATGCGGTTCCGACGGCAGATTGGTTGCGAGTATCACGCTCTGGCGAATCAATATTCGCCAGGGAGTTGCCTGTCGTCTCGCAACATCAGGTTCAAAAAGACGCCCTGGTCAATGGTGTCGGTGATCGTTCGCGACGAACCATCACAAAGACCCACATGGACAGAACTAGCATGAAAACTAAATGGCTGACTCTTGTTGGTATGATTGAGCGACCGGTAGGTTCCACAGGTATCGATCGTTGCCTCCCAAGCCGATGTTTTGCTGCAATCGGTCGGTGCATCGGGGAGGCTCAAGTCTGCGCTGGTTGATTTGCCGCTATTGGAATTGGAGGTATCTGCCAACATATTGTCAGCCCGATAAGCACGCATTTTCACGCCATCGCCAGCACCTGCCCACGCGATACTGGCTCCGCCGGTAGTGCCAGCCATCTTGCCACGTACGAACAATTCGGGGGAACCGAGGCATTCGTAGTACATCAACGTGTGGGAAAGTCCGTCCAAGATGCTACTGGCTCTACCACCTTGGTTATTCGGATTGCGATTCCGCGATCCTGAGGCAGGCGTCATCGCGGTGCTGAACTGCATTTGCGGTTCGCCGCCGCGGTAGTACAGCGGATGTCCCTCGGGCCGAAGCGCGGGAACCCGCGGTGTCGTGTAGTCTGCCACACCCAGAGCAAGTCCGTCGCTGTCGAGGATGGAACTGGAGCCGGTGCGACTGGGGCACTGAAACACGGATAATTCCGCAGCAGCACCTTCGATCAAATCGTCTTTGTTACTCCAGTCAGTCGACAGACTACCGTTGTAGCCCCACTTGTACTCCGATGCCGATGGAATATCAAAATTAGGGTGCTTTGCAGCATTAAATTTCTGCCCGAGATCTGCTTGTTCCACAAACGGCAAGATCCGCCACAATGATCCCGTTCGCGAGTAGGGATAATGTCGAAACGTGTGCTCAAACATCGTCATCCCCAGCACGATCTGTTTCATGTTGTTCTTGCACTGCGTCCGCCGGGCCGCTTCGCGTGCGGCTTGGACGGCGGGCAATAGCAAACCTACCAGAACGCCAATGATGGCGATCACCACCAATAGCTCAACCAAAGTAAATCCGCTCGCTCGATCCCTCGGGCTAGTCGCGTGAGGTGTCGACTGGGTGATCGATGTCGTCATGTCTAAAACTCTGTGCAGGAGACCGTGTGGAAACTTCGCCGCGGATGTCGCGGACCGATGTCTGGCTGGCTGTACAAAGTTGGCTGGCTCGACGTATCTGCTATTGATACTAAATCTCAATAGCGGGACAGATCCTAGAGTGGGTGTGCCCGGGCGTCAAGCAATGGCACGCGCACCTCAGATCAGGAGCGTGTACGCAAGTCATGAGGGGCCATTAACTTACTGATCCGACGCGGCCGCGAGAAAGTCAACGGGACCGCCCGCTCGCGTTTACGGTCGGTATTTCAGCGTAGGCATTTGGACGCGCAAAAATGTCACAGCCCGCCTGGTCACCAAAAGATTGTGGAGAGAAGTAGAAAGGGGCAAACACATCTTTGGCTGTTCAATACTCCCGCCCGGACTGTGTGCTCTTAAGCGGTGGAGATCGCCCCCAGCAAAAGCTGACGTCTCGCCTGCACAATGCCAAGTCAGCTGGCTGCGGGTTAGTGATTCATGGAAAAACCGAACGGTAGACCCCTCGCTTGTGCTCGATCTCGAGGTGATGACGCTACCGTCGACCAGGAATTGAAGGCGGTTACACCAGTCCGCCGTATGGGGGGTTGTATTCGCATTACAGCAGCTGAAAACGCAGCAGGCACGCCCGGGACTGGGGGCGAATTCTAACCGTGTGTGCTGGCGACACACAACACGCTCGAGACATGGGGCCGAGCTGCGAATCGTGGCAAAATACCACTTCGGAGTATCACGCTCGAGGGTTTTGTGACTATGTTTTCGGCTTCAACTTGGAGCGGACGCTCCGGGTTGACCGCGTGAAACGTCCGATTTTTGAAGCCGTTAGTACCCGGTTCAGGCCTCAGAGAGCCCCTTACATTCCAACGACAACCATGAGCACTGATTCCCAGGACAGCGGATCGTCCTCCACGGCACCGTCAGATCGGTCCACACGGCGTGTACCTGCTGCTGGCCTCGAAAGGCATTTATTCGATCGCATCCGCACCTGGACGGACGTCTTCCCCTGGTTACGACTGGTTCGCGTTTGCCGGATTGCTGGGGGGCCGGTGTGGATCAGTCATACGTTGATCGTTTCCCTCATCTGGTTACTGGGATTCGCTTGGCTTGCCGATTCGCCGGTGGACATGATGGGATCCTACGGCGGGTTGTCGTTGCTTGGATTGCCCTTGGCGAGCGCAACGATGCCGAGTGACGCTTGGGCTGTCGTGCCGGGCATCAATCTGGGGTCGTGGATTGGTGTTTCGCCAGATTGGAAGACAGTTGTGTGGACTATTTCAATGTGGCTGCCGACGATGATGGCGCTGGCGCGTGTGGGAGCGATCCTCACTGCGGGACGCGATCTCCCGTCTTATCTTTCCACGTTTCGTGCCGTCGGCAGGCGTTTGCTAGGGGCTGCTGTGATTGTGTTGCTGCCAGCGGTGGTTGCCGCGTGCTTGTGCCTTGTCGCGTGGTGCGCGACGTGGGTAGCGGTCGCCATCGGCGGTGATTCCATCGCAATGACATGGGCCACTTGGTTGAGCCAGCTCATCGTCTTGCCCGCGACGCTGATTGCCGGCCTGTTGATCTTGGGGGGCAAACTGGCGGTCCCCTTAGGGCTAACCGCAACGATGATCGAACCGGATGCGGACCCGATTGATGCTCTCAGCCGCGGATACGAGTATACGCTGCGGCGACTGCCGCAATTCACGCTCTTGGCGATCATCGCGGGCACAATTTCTGCAGTGGTCGTGCTGGCATGGGTCGGTGTCTCTATGGCTGCTCGCGGTCTGGCCGTCTCGCTGGAGCCAGCAAACCCACCGCTGCTCCTCTGCCTCGCGTTACTGCCCTCGGTGATCGCGGTGATGATGCTGTGGGCAATGGTGGGCGGCATCTACCTGTTACTGCGTCAATCAGCCGGCGGTCAAGAAGTCGAAGATTTGGCAATCGATCCAGGCCACTGGAAATCTCCCGCAATGCCCTCAGTCCAGCAAGTTAACCAGACTGCTGGTTGATCGTCACCAGCGAGAGCAGGCGATCGAAGCGCGGCGTCCATAAAATGCGGCGGCCGACGTCAGCCCGCTCAAGGTCTGAGCGATCTCCCTCGGGACGGTTCCACTCTCTCAACGAGCGTCGCTTGCTGAAGGACGAGGTGGTACGTCCAGGCATATCCAGCACGTCCCGAGCGGCCCTCACGTCAGGAGATGGTGAGCTGCCGCGGAATTGAGGGCTGCTCGCGCTGAATAACATTAATGGACAAATTAAACCCGAAATCATGGGTTCTGCTTCGGATATGAATGGTTAGAATGTTGGCTGATGAACCCAAGCTGGCGGTTGACGAGGCTTTGCGAGCGAACGGCGGTGTCGGTCTCGGTAAGAGCGTCAACGCGGCCCTCGGGTCTAATCTGAAATTCATTTAGTTGCGAAACTCACACCAGCGGCAGTCGTGGTCCCAATATGCTCCGGAAACCTGAACACCTAACGGCAACCGCCCAGCGGCGAATGGATTTACGTTACCCCGACTTGGGTGCCGCGTGTGCCGACGTTGCTCAATTGCGCCAAGGCGGATACGAACTGGTTGGCACGTGGAGTCTCGCCCAGATCCTCGATCATTTGAACATGTCCATGCAAATGACAACGGACGGTGCCCCCTTTACGTTTCCTGCGCTGATGCGACCTGTGATGAAGCTGATGTTCATGCCAACAATGCGAAAGGGCAAGCCATCCAAGCTTCGTGGCAAAGCACCTCAGCAACTTCAGCCTGCGCTAGCTCTCGATGAGGATGTCTGCGTAAACAGGTTTTACAAGCTTGCGGAATCACTCATGGACCCCTCCACCCCATTCGTTTCGCACTATCCGATGCTGGGACGACTCAATCGTGAGCAATGGCTGTTGCTGCAACAATGGCACGCGGCACATCATTTAAGCTTCGTTGTGCCGATCGCCTCAACTTGAACGCCGTCTGATATGCGGGCAACATATCGGTGGACCGAAGCATCTCTCTCCACGTCTGAGATACGCTCTGGCTTCTGTAATCGCTTTCGAAATAGAGAACTATGCTTCAGGCCAGCGTCCTGGATTCGTCGCTGTTGGTCGGAGGAATCGCCGGAGGATTAGGCACTCTTGGTTTATTTGCGTTTTGCTACGCTAAGAAACTCCGGTTTGGACATGCTCTTCGTGCCGCAAAGAGTACGATAAATGGATCAATCCAGTCGGCGAGGCAGATTCTGACGCCTTGAGATAACACTGTCTCACGTCGGCACGCAGTGGCCATGACGAGTCTTTCAAGCACCTGATAAGGACGCAATCGTCGGATGGCTATTTTTGCATGGGTAGCAAAAGAGTTCTTTTTTCTCCGTCGCGGAATACGGTAACGGTGACCTTGTCACCCGGTTTAAGCTGCGTAACACCGTACTCCAGCAGGTCCGTTTCACTTCGGAGGTCCGTTCGTCCATCAATCTCCGTGACGATATCGCCGACCTGAAATCCCGCTTTCTTAGCTGCGGCATGCGGTCCGTATTGACCAACGCTCTTCACTTTCATGGCGGCCGGCCCCGGATCAAATTGAAGCGCAGCACGATCCTCGTCGCTCAAGGGGTCGAGTCTCATCCCTCCACTCGCCATTCGCCGCAGTCCCCATGTGCTGACCCGCCAAGAAATGTCGTCGTTTTGACGCCAGCCTTCTGGCAGTACCAAATCGATCGTTTGTTCAGTCTGTTCGCGCTCAATGAGCACCTGGATCGCGGTGTCCTGGGGAGACGCATTGTGCAGCACCCACTGAATGTCAGCGGTGGAGAGTATCAGCTGGCCCTGCATGCGAAGAATCTGATCGCCGTTTTGGAGCCCCGCGTTCTCGGCCGGAGAAGCTTTGAGTACCTCGCGAATCGTGCCCCGCGTGGTGGGATCGAGTATCAAGCCGATCGACTTGGGATGAGGGTAGGGATAGAGAATTTTCTCTGGGATCGGCTCGCTTGCACTGCGGAATTCATCGCGGATCGCATCGCCGATTTGGTGGCAGTGAATGCAACTTTTAACCACGTCTCCTGAATAGTTCAGTTTGGAACTGTATTCGTTTCGTTGCTGCAGTGATGGTAATAGTTCAGGTCGGGCGTATTGCGGCGGGGTTCCAATTTTCGAAATCAACGCACTTTTTTCCGTCGGCCAAGTCTGATGCAGTTCTAAGGCACCTCGTAAAGCTTCGGCAAACCCCAGCATCGAAACATCGCCCAGCCAATCGGTACGGTGAGACCTCGTTCCGAAGCGGCCGTAGATCGTGTGTTCGTCACGCAGCATGAAGACAGCGAAGGATTGGTCTGTGTCGAATTGAAATAGGGAGAGGTCCAGGCCGTTGGTCGAAACGACTCGAACGCAAACGAATTGCTCCAGCAGTGGACGGATGACGGGATCGTGATCGACGACCTCGTCGTCGAGCTTCACGCATTCTTCGCAGGGCAAGCAACGCAGTACCACCAGGATCGGTTTGCCGTTCCGACGCGCCTGTTCAAAGGCAGCAGGCAAATCGTTGTAGATCCAAAACCCCTCCGCCGTGATCTTAGCGCGATCGGCGAGCACCTTCTTCGTCCTTTCGTTGACCTGCGCTTCAACGGTTGAGCAGGCAAGCAGGAACGTCGCGAGCAAGATCGCCATCGTTGCTATACGATGGGAACAAAGAAATCCGCTGGAGTGGTGGCGAAACATGGTGTGATTAGCTCTGAAAGTAATGGAGGGGAAATCTGTCAACCATGGTAGTCGATCCTCAGGCGACGCAGGTCGTCTCTTCTTTGAGCATGTCGGCGTTACCTATGAGGAACCCGGATGGACCTATTTTTCTATCCGGATCTTTCTGTCGAGACTTCCGTTTCGAGCACAATCGGAGCGAAGGGTACGTGTTTGACGGTGGCGCCTCCGTTGTAGAACTCGTAGCCAGCGATGTGGACACCACGTAAGCGACGATGGGTATGGCCGAAGACGATGCGGCGAACACCGTCACTCACCCAGTCCGGTTGGCTGCGCGTCCATCGCAGCAAGCGCAGACAGACATCTTTTCGTCGATGAGCCACCCCGGCAGTGGCCAGGTGCAATCGCGCCTTCACGGCGGCGTTGTACACGCTATTGCGAATCGCCGGTGGTCGATCGGCTCCGGTGCGTTCGTGTTGCCACCTGGAGCGATAGGCAGCCAAGCCACCATCCATGCCGCCGCGTTCAATCACGTCGCCATGGACCATCAGGCAGTCGCCGATGCGCACCGCGTCCAGACCGACATGAACTGCTGCTGGCTGGATCGATAGTTCGGGCCGCGGCGATTGATCCGATGAAATTTGGTGTGTATTGCCCGACCATTGAGCGAGGGCGTCTTGGAATTCCGGTTGAGCATCGTGATTTCCAGTGAGGTACACAAATGTTTTCATGGGAAATTCACGTTTCCAGCGGTCGAGCCATTCGATGGCGAGCCGACGTGACTTGGGACCATCGCCCTCACACGACCAGCAGAAATCAAATAGATCACCGCCCCACACGCAGACATCGGCAGCCTCAATGGCGTTGCGAATGGCGAATTCGTGGTCGCGGTAGTTGCAGCGTGAACTCAGTAGATGCAGATCGGAAATGAATGCGGCAGTACAAACATTGTTCGCATCGAGCGCGTCAGCGGGATCGCCCGCTAGCGTCCCCTCCGGGCGTACCAATGTTGCGATGTTGGGTGAGCTGTTATCATGAGGGGCGTGGTCGATAGACATTCGCTCGCCTGGGATATTGATACCGTGACAAAGATGACCGAATCGAATGACGGATATTCTGTTTCGGGCCAGCAGTCTGCTGAGGATAGCCCTGCCGGTAAACCATTCTTACGTCGCGGGACCGTCTCGGCCATCGTGGGTCTAGTTGCAATCGCGATCGTGCAGTTCTTTGCACCCAGTTTTGATTACCAAATTGCCTTTCTGGTGTGCGTGGTGATCGGCGCGATTTCCCTTGGATTGACGCTGCTTTTTCTGCAGCGAGCAGCGTGGCAGGCTGGACACGCATGGATTGTGCCCCTCTCGACTATCGCGGTGGCACTCACCCTGTTCGGATTGGTACGCATTCGCACGCTGTCGGGTGAGATGATTCCGCAGTTCGAGTGGCGCTTCACGTCTCACCGGGTTCCTGATTTACAAACCACGGTCGCTGGTCCGGCCACTGCCAATGAGCTAGCCGGAGGCCACGACGCCGAGATTGCTGGCGAGGGCGATGCGACGGGCGGCCCTGAGGGTGGCATAGTCGGTCCGACACCCTCGGCAACTTGGGACCAATTTCTCGGCGGGGATCGTAACGGAATCGCAGCTGACAGAGAGTTCGAGATACCCAAATCACCGGCGGAGGTGCAGACGCTGTGGAACATTGGCATCGGTGCCGGCTGGTCATCATTTTCTGTTTCCAACAATATCGCGGTGACTCTGGAGCAGCGGGACGAACGCGAATGCGTGACCGCCTATCGGTTAACTGATGGTGAGTTGCTGTGGATTGTTGATCACGAAGCCGTCCACACGCATCCTCTCGGCGAGACCGGGCCACGATCAACACCGACGATTTGGGATGGCCGCGTGTACGCACAGGGCGCTACCGGTATGCTGTGGTGCATCGATCTAAACAGTGGCGAGGTGCTCTGGGAAGTCGATCTGCTGGACCTGGCTGGTTGGAACCAGACTGAGTCAGAAGCCGCTATCACCTGGGGACGTAGCGCTTCACCTTTGCTCGTCGATGGACTGTGTGTTGTGCCGTTGGGGGGTGATGAACTCGCCCCGGAACGCTCCCTCGTCGCGTTAGACGCCTTCAGCGGCGAAGTGCGCTGGAGGGCGGGTCCGGATCAGATCAGCTATGCGTCGCCGCAATTCCTGACGCTCGCGGGTCAGCCACAGATCGTTATCGTCAATGAGAGCACCATTTCGGGTCACGCGATTGACTCCGGTGCACAGCTTTGGCAGACCGATTGGGCTGGCCAAAGCAACGGTGGCGCGAATTGTGCCTCGGTGGTACCGGCGGGCGAGAATCGGTTCCTAATCGGTAAGGGATACGGTGGTGGTAGCGCCCTCATTGAAGTCAAACCAGATCAGTCTGGCGAAGGTTACATTGCCGAAGACGTATGGCGTTCCAACCGAATCATGAAAACAAAGTTCAATCATGCGGTTGTCCGTGAAGGTGTCGCCTATGGGATCAGCAACGGGGCTCTGCAAGCAATCAATTTAGAGTCAGGTGAGCGGCTCTGGGAACAGTCTCGTCGCAACCGCTCGGGGCAGGGGCAGGTCATCTTGGCGGGTGATACTCTGATCGTTCAAGAAGAGATGGGAGACGTTGCGCTCGTCGCGGCCGACCCTCATGAGTATCGCGAACTGGCGCGTCTGAAGGCCCTCGATCACAAGACGTGGAACGTGCCCAGCCTCGTGGGCAACGTGCTGTTGATTCGCAATTCCGTCCAAGCCATGGCTCTCCAACTTCCTGCCAAGCAACCTACTCGATAATCTGAGCGACGCTTCCCCATGATCAACACGCTGCCGCCGAGCGAGTTTCCGAACCCAGACGAGTTCGAGCCGCTCGATTTTCTCGTCGTCGCCCCTCATCCCGATGACGCGGAACTCGGTATGGGCGGTACGATCATGCGGATGATTGACCAAGGCATGCGAGTTGGCGTGTTGGATCTGACGTCAGGAGAACCGACTCCACACGGCAGCATGGAAATGCGAATCCGTGAAACCGCGGCCGCGACGGCGGTGATGAAGTTGACCTGGCGAGGGAATGCTGGGTTGGTCAACCGCGGACTCGAAAATACGCTTGAGGCTCGCGAACGGATCGCCAGCTATGTGCGGTGCCTTCGTCCGCGCTGGTTGTTTGCGCCGTATTACCACGACGCACATCCAGATCACCTTGCAGCCACCCTGCTAACAGAAGCAGCTCGGTTTCACGCGAAGTTAAGTAAAACGGATATGCCGGGACCGCGACATCATCCCGAGCGATTGTATTATTACTTCTGCATCCATCTGCGATTGGCGGTTCAACCTGGTTGGATCGTTGATATTTCCGAGCAATGGGATCGCAAGATGGCGACAGTTCGCGCCTATCACAGTCAAATGGTCACAGGCCGCCCCACAACGCCCCCCACACTGATCGATCGCATTCGCCACGAAGGCGAGCATTGGGGCCGATTGATCAATCGCAACTACGGAGAGCCCTTCGATACCAAAGAACCGCTCGCCATGAGCAGTCTCCGTGACTTAATCTGAGTAGCCGAGTCTCTCCGAGACTCGGAAGTAGTTACTGGCTTGGTATCTCGGAGAGACACGGCTGCTCGGAAGTATTTTCTGAATTCGTGTCTCGGAGAGACACGGCTACTTAGCCTCTTATGTTTTTCTCAAGATCATCAAATGAAATCTATCTCTCTCTCGCTTGCGAGCCTTGTTTTCGCGATTCTGCTTTCGGCTCCATACAAGGTGCACGCAGAGGACTCAGCTCCTGTCTACCAAGTGGTTACTTACAATATCAAACACGGACTAGGAAATGATGGAAAGCTCGATTTGGCTCGCACCGCGGAGGTGATTAGCAAGCTCAATCCCGACTTCATTGCCTTGCAGGAGGTCGACGATGGCACTCAACGCAGCAAGGGTATCAACGAGCCACTCAACTTGGCGAAGCGTCTGAACATGCATGCCGCCTTTGGATCGTTCATGACCTATGATGGTGGTCAGTACGGGTTGGCGATTCTCTCGCGGTATCCAATCACCAAGAAGGAATCGATTCGGCTGCCCGATGGAAACGAACCCCGTGTCGCGTTAGCAGTGGAAGTGGAATTACCCACTGGCAAAGCGTTGAAATTAGTCAACGTGCATTTCGATTGGGTGAAGGACGACAACTTCCGATATGCGCAAGCTGAGAAGGTCTGCGAGTACTTAGATTCCTTGGACATGCCCTACGTGGTAATGGGTGACTTCAATGATCAACCCCTATCCCGCACCGTGAAATTATTTCGCGAGCGAGCGTTAGAAGCTCATAAACCTGTGGATGATCATTTGACATTTTCGTCTACGGAACCTTCCATTGAAATCGATTTCATTTTTGCCGCACCGCGATCTCGATGGGGCTTCGACAACGTTAATGTGATCGATGAACCGCATGCATCGGATCATCGCCCCGTCGCTGCCAGGCTACGACAGAAGTAGCGTACGGACCAACCGCATTGCTGCCTGCCAGCTTGATCACGCCCAATTGATGCAGTTAGCTGTCTTTAGGGCTGGAGAATCATACGCATGCTTCAAAACCGGGAGGACGCTACAGGATGCGGTGTTTCATCATTCGTCCGCTTGGACTGGAAATCGTCTACCGTGTAGAGGATTTTCGCTGCCAGTACAGCGCTCGTTGCCGTCAGGATCATCCCGACGAGCGAGACGATTGTCAGGACTGTCGAATCGGTGTGAATTGGTGAATTGCTCGGCAGTCCCGCTAACCAATTAAGCGGCGCGGTAGCGAACGCCGGATTTGTCGCGGGAGGTGGACTCGATCGCTCCGGCGTGCCGCATCACATAAGCGATTCGCTGAGCGATCCAGCGTGGGCAACCGATGGAGCAGGCGAGATCCTGGGTGTTGAATTCAGCCTGCGCAAGTTCGTCGAGCGGGATGCCTTGGGAGGCGACTGCGGGCGGGAGCAGTCGCCACAAATCGGCTGCTTCACGGAGCTCAATCGCAGCGTGTACTTGGGTCAGTTCGGTGTCTTCGATCACGTAGCCCGGGTCACGGCGTCGACGCCCTTTGACTTTGCGAACCCAGCGATGTTGATCGACATCGACGATAGGTATTTCCAGCGTCAGACGGGGATGTGGAAACACGTCGCGTAAATAGATCAGTTCTTCAAAGATCTCGTGAGGATGACCTCGGCGCGGGCTCAAGCGGCGTGAGACGGTGTCGCCACCTCGGCAATTGCGACGACAGATGCGTGTGCGATGAATCGATGGTTTGACGATTCGGACGTCGTGTCGTTGCAGCAAGTCGAGTGTTTTACGTCGGATCGCTGACAACGAGGCGCACTGGATTTCGATCAGCTCCTCACCTCGGACCACATCGATTCGATATGCCCCGATCGTCACCTCGATCTGATCGGGTGAGGTCGAATAATGGGATTTCAGCTGGTGGTGGAGCGATGTTTCCACAGTCGGATCGAGGTAGTAGTCGGGGCGGGAGTGACGTCCCACTGTAGTTAGCAGAAATCGCAGCAGAAACACAGGCCGATTGGCTACCCGATGACTGCCGGCGACGCCATGGACTCCCCTGCCGACGCCGCGATCCTAAGCGGGCTCGGCTCGACATATTCTGCGAACTTCTGGATGTCCATGTCACCTTCTGGCGACGGCAGCTAGCGGGAGCATCACTGGGCGGTTTCGAGTCGCGAACTATTTGGGAGGTGGGTTAATCTCGCCAGCCTTCTTCGCAGAGTCCGCGATTTGCTTTTTACCCGCCCATACTTGGCCGACGCGTTGCGTGTTGTCCCACCACACCCACGATCCATTGGGTTGAGCGTAGCTATCACCCAGGCACACGGCATAGTTCGTCCGCCCATAGGCTGGGGCACCCCGACCGGGATCGCTCGGGCAACGGTACGTCTTCACTTCGGTGGTCCATGGAATATAGCGATCGTTCCCGTCGACGGTCGGTCCCATCGCGGGCCATGGATCGGCTGCTGCGCGTGTCGAACCATCCGCATTTTGAATACTGGGATTGGAAATTTGTTGCTACAGGGCCTGCTGTTCGATAAACGGCAGAATTCCGACCAGCGGACTGAGGTTGTAAATGTTACTGTTGTCGGAGTACCCGGGTGGCCAGTTGGTGCTGGGGTCGTTGCTACCGTCGCGATACATCGGCAATTGGTTATATGCAGAGTGATAGTTGTGATATCCCAGTCCAAAAAATTGCCAAAAAAGTGTTGGAAACGCTGCGAGATCGAGCCGGTCTCTACGAACCAGCAGGGCTCCGAAGCCGTTGCAAAGGAGGCATCGTCATGCATAAATGTGCTGTAACGGACTTCGTACACCAATTATTCTCAGTGAGAGAGTAAATTTAATCAGCGGCTTCCCAGCGAGATATTTTTCATGAACGTGCCCTTTAGCGAGTATTTGAGGCGCTCCCGGTTCACTCATTGACAGCTCGGGTTGGCATGAGCTGAGCTTGTCGGGGGAGGTGGACGCCATCCGCGGTACAGTGCAAAATCACACATTCTGCGGGATGACGCCTAACGCGTCTGTGCCAGCTCACCTTCTTCTCTTTCCTGCTCCCTCTGACCCCTTGTTCGCCATGTCCGCTACCGTCGTGCTCGTATTGGCGGCTGCTGGAATCGCGGGAGTGATCAGTGGATTGGTGCTCTTTCCGGTGCGGCGATTTGCGCAAGGACTGGGGTTGCTCGATCGGCCGGGCGGGCATAGCAGCCACACCGTGCCGACTCCCTTGGGCGGCGGGATAGGAATTTATCTGGGGGTTGCCGGTACGGTCGGTCTGGCACTCCTGGCCGCCTGGTGGCTGCAGGACGCTGCCGGGGATCCCGATTGGCAGCGACGGATGGCGGATTTGCAGATTGAGGCACTTTGGACTGCCGCGACCACGCATGCGGAGGGGGTGTGGTCACGTGCTGGCGACGTGCTGTGGTTGCTAGCCGCAGGTACGGTATTGCTGGTATTGGGCTTGTGGGACGATCGCCGGGGATTGTCCGTGATCGTTCGATTGGGCGTGCAATTTGGGATTGCCGCCGCAGTCGTCCATGGACTGGGAATTGAATTGACCGCGTACTTCCAGGCAGGCTGGCTGACGAAGTCACTGTCGGTATTGTGGATTGTTGCCGTGATCAATTCATTCAACATGCTCGACAATATGGATGCGCTCTCAGGCGGTATCGCAGCGATCATTGCGGGCGCGATGGCGGTGGTGATGTTGACGACGCCGGATCCAGATACCCATCACCCTCAATTGCTCGTGGCAGCGTTGTTAGCTGTTGTCGCCGGGGCCCTGGTAGGATTCCTTTTTCACAATCGCCCGCCAGCGAAGATATTTATGGGCGACGGGGGCAGCTACTTCGTGGGCTTCTTGATCGCCGTTTCGATGTTGATGGCGACGTTCGTGGGCGGACCAGCACCCGACGGTTCGCTGCGACCGCACGCGGTGCTGGCGCCGCTATGCGCGATGGCGGTTCCGCTCTATGACATGATGACGGTGTTATGGATCCGCATGCGTGAGGGCCGCAGTTTGTTTCAGGGGGACCATAGCCATCTGTCGCACAGGCTCGTCGAACTCGGATTGTCACGTACCGCCGCGGTGGCGACGATTCATCTGATCACCGCGACTTGCGGGCTCTCCGCGGTGTTGCTCACGCACGTTGACACGGTGCAGGCGATCATGGTGTTGGGGATCGTGGGCTGCATGCTGACGCTGGTCGCAATTCTGGAATCGACTCGCAGTCGGCGATCGAAGTCGTGAGTCGCAAATTTGACAGGAAGCCCTCCGCCTCTCGGCAGGCAGTTGATGCAACCGCTCCCCAACTGAAGCGACTTAATAACGCCAGTGGGCGGATGCGTTGGCGTGATGTCTCTGTTCTAGTCACATTGGCAACCGCTGCAGCCTTACTGGTTTGGACGACGTACTATCCCGCCGATTCGACTGCTGTTGAGCAGGGAGGCTCATTGGGCTTGACCTGTTCGTGGATGATATGGGTGTTCGCTGGGGCAATCGTTTCGCGGATCAGGCCAGTGCTGGACGTTCGCCAATCGTCTTGGTGGCTAGATGTTTGCGCATGCGGGCTAGCCAGCTGGGTGTTCCTGTCTGCCTGGGTGACCGCGGGCGTCTTCTCGGCATCATCGCCGGACGTGGGAGGTGACTTGCGTGCGGCGACGAACGAAGGCTGGTGGTGGATCGCGGCAGCCGGCTTTCTGGTGGTGATGCGACGATTGATGGCGAGACCCGATCGTATCGTCGCAGTGTTTGGATTGATGTTGGGACTGGCGACGCTGCTGGCTGTGCATGCGTTGCACCAACACTATGTATCACTACCAGAGACGATGCGGGAGTATCTTCGGGATCCAGACGGTGCACTTGAGATGATCGGACTCTACGCACCGGCGGGTTCGGCGGCCCGAATGATCTACGAGAATCGATTGCGAGACGGTGGCCCGACCGCGACCTTTGCACTGGCCAATTCGCTCGCGGGTCCGCTGGCGATGATGGCAACCCTTTGCGGTGGCTGTCTGGTGTGTCTATTGGGCTGGTTTCAAAGCGATCGATGGTCGTCGACGACGAGCATGCCACAGGTTGCCGAGGATGGTGGCCAAAGGGCAGGCGACGATGCTGTAGGTGTGAAGCACAAGAAAATGGTTCTGGTGGCGTTGCTGAGCGGTGTGCTCGGCCTGTTGATCATCGCACTCATGGCGACCGGTAGCCGCAGCGGGGTGCTGTCGGTCGTGTTTATTGGAACGTGGTACACCATGTCGGCAGTCTGGATTCGGTCGAGGCGACCGGTCCGTATCGTCCTGACGTGCATGATTGGACTTGGCTTCGCCGCGGTCGTGGCATGGTGGCAATCCGGCGCCGATACGTGGCTCGGCCAGTTTGCCCAGGGCGCTCGCGCAACACTCCACTTGCGTTTACTGTACTGGCGAACGGCACTGGAGATGGTTGTTGATCGTCCGTGGTTCGGTACCGGGCCTGGCAATTTTCAGCTTGTCTACCAGAAGTATCGTGATGTTCAAGGGCATGAAATGATTGCGGAGCCTCACAATTTCATCATCGAAACTTTGGCGTGTGGTGGTTGGACGGCGGCTGTATTACTGACGGCTGGTTTGATTGCGGGATACGCGGCTTACCGCAGCTCGATGCGACTGGTCAATGAGCGAGAGAGTGGATCGGTCGTGCCTGACAGAACGCGAGCAGAATCAGCACATCACGCGATTCTGCTGCGGCGAGACTGCGGTGGCGCGATTGCAGTGGCGATGGCGATTGGAGCATGCGTGGGTTTACTGGCAGTTTGGTATTACGGAATTCTTAGTGATTCGTTGCCGGATTTCGAAGCCCACCAATATGCGATTCCTGCTGCGCTGATTGTGATGGGGATATGGTGGCAGGCGAGTCCATCGGGTGCCACCGGTTTGACGATGCGCCAATGCCGGGAGATTGCTGCCGCCGCAACGGCGTGCGGCTTGGTGCATTTATGCTTCTCAGGCGGTTGGACCATTCCGGGCGTGAGCATTGTCCTGCTCTGGTTGGCGGGAATCGCCACCAGCGTGCCATGGCAGGGATTCATCGCAGGAGACAATTCGCAATCACCAAGAGTAAAGGAATGGCAGTTTTGGCTTCCCTCCTTCGCGCTCGGTTTCGTGTGGCTTGGTTTGGTTGTCGTCTTGGTGCACTTCTCATTTAGTCCCGTCCGGGCGACGCATGCCGCCATGGCGGAGGCATCCCGGCAGCTCAATACTCATCGCATCACCCAGGCCGAATCGACTTTGCGAACTGCACTGCAGAATGATCCGCTCGCACAGGATGCGGCTGTTTGGCTAGCGGAGATCGAGAACCGCAAATGGTTGCGGAGATTGGCGATGTCGGGGACCCCGTTAGATGGCCCCTCGCAAGTTGCCGAGGCAGCGCTCGCTGATGCCATTTTGCGTGCCGGCAATAACCCGACGCTGTTGCGAGCTATCGGCGAGACAATGGTTCAGCGATATCAGGTCGGCGGGCGCACAACCGACCTCATCCAGGCCAACGAGATTTTTTCAAGGGCAATTTCTCGATCGCCGACTCAGGAAGCTCTCGTTGCCCAGCGAGCCGAAATTGTCCGCGAGTTGACCGCCCAAGGCGTACCTGTCGACGGTGACTCAGCAGGCCAACTGGTCGCTCGCGCTGAGCAGTTGGCGGCGTCGGGGGAGATGGTTACACGCAAACTCGAATTGCAGCCAATTCTGCCTGCTCGCGTGATTGGCCAAGCTGCTTTGGCGGCACCTGTTCGTGCTCCGGCAGCGGAAGTTCTACGTGGGCAGGCGGATGGTCCGCAGTAGCGAAATCGCGCAGAATGAAGTTGGCGGTCGCCTCTCCTCTTGCACCCTTCCACTGTAAAGCCAACCATGACTGACACTCTCAAAAACCTGCCGCAGTACCGGGCTCTCGCCGAGCACTACGACGCGATCCAAGGCAAGCATCTTCGCGACTTGTTCGCCGAAGAGGCAGAGCGTGGCAGTAAACTATCCCTGGAGGCAGTGGGGCTGTACCTGGACTATTCCAAGAACCGCATCACGGACGAAACGATGGGGTTGCTCATCGATTTAGCTCGCGGGTGTGAGTTGCCCGAGGCGATTGAGGCCATGTTCTCCGGTGAGAAAATCAATTTGACCGAAGGTCGCGCAGTACTGCACACCGCCCTGCGGGCGCCGGCGGGAACGTCGGTCGTGGTTGATGGCGAGAATGTCATCCCCGATGTCCATGCGGTGCTCGACAAGATGGCTGCTTTTTGTGATTGCGTCCGCGGCGGCGAGTGGGTCGGCCATAGCGGCCTGCCGATTCGCAACATCGTCAACATTGGCATCGGCGGTTCCGACTTGGGCCCAGTGATGGCCTATGAATCGCTGAAGTATTTCAGTGCTCGGGAACTCAACTTTCGCTTCGTCAGTAACGTCGATGCAACCGATTTTGCTGAAGCGGTGGCGGATCTCGACCCGATGGAGACGCTGTTCATCGTGGCATCGAAGACCTTCACCACGATCGAAACGATGACCAATGCCAACACGGCTCGGCAGTGGCTCTTGCACCGCATCGGCGGCGACGAGTCCGCGGTGGCCAAGCACTTTGTGGCGCTGTCGACCAATGCCGAGAAGGTCAGCGAGTTCGGAATCGATACGGCCAATATGTTTGAATTCTGGGACTGGGTTGGCGGTCGCTATTCGATGGAGTCGGCAATAGGATTGTCGACGATGTTGGCGATCGGCCCCGCAGGATTCCGGGACATGCTCGCGGGATTCCATGAAATGGATGAACATTTCCGCAACGCCCCGTTGGAGGAGAATTTGCCGGTCCTGATGGGCATGCTCTCGGTGTGGTATGCCAATTTCTTCGGTGTCGAAACCACCGCCGTGCTGCCTTACGAGCAATACCTCAAACGATTCCCTGCCTACCTGCAACAGCTCACCATGGAGAGCAATGGCAAGTCGACGACCGTCGATGGGCGACCTGTCGACTACCAAACCGGATTGATTTACTGGGGCGAGCCTGGCACGAACGGTCAGCATTCGTTCTATCAGTTGATTCATCAAGGGACGCGACTGATTCCCTGCGATTTCATTGCGTTCGCGAAATCGCTCAATCCCATCGGGGACCATCACGATATCTTGATCGCCAACGTGCTGGCACAAAGCGAAGCACTGGCTTTTGGAAAAACAGATGCCGAAGTTCGCAGCGAAGGCACGCAGGATTGGTTGGTGCCCCACCGTGTATTCGAAGGCAACCGTCCGTCAAACACCATCGTCGCCGAGCGGATGTCGCCCGCGATGTTGGGCAAACTCGTCGCACTCTACGAACACAGCGTCTACGTGCAAAGTGTGGTCTGGAACATCGACGCCTTCGATCAATGGGGCGTCGAACTCGGCAAGGTGCTTGCCAAAGCAATCATTCCCGAACTGGCGGTTGATGCTGACTCCGTGCTCGATCACGATAGCTCGACGAACGCGTTGATCGAGCGGTATCGGAAAATGAAGTAGGGCGACTGGCAACCTGCTTAGTAGCTTGGGACCATTGTCCCGAGCGTGCATCAACGGAATCCCGGATGGGACGATGGTTCCATCCTACGTGCGGAATAATCGTTCCTGTGTGGCTGGCAGTATTGCAATAGAGCAGACCTGTTATGGGTGACTGCGGAACTAGTTCTCTAACTGGATCCCACCGAGATCAAACGGGGCGTCCTCTCGTGCTGTCTCCAGACTTTAGCTAAGGTTGACATCTGAATCAGTCGCGGCAGGGGAACGGCATGCCCGTCCAAAATCGACGCCACGCAGCTCGAACGATTGCGTGGGGCTCTGGCGTCTTCGACCAGTTCTCGCCCCTGGGAGAAACGCAGGCTCACCAGCGAGTTTGCCAGGAGAATAGTGAGCAGAATCCAGACTGCTCGCGAGACTGCCAGATTAGTCTGCTTCATCGCCGCACGACAGAAAACCATCTGTCATTTTGCCAGGATTCAGCAGCCTATTCCGCTTTCTTAGCTGGGGTACTGGATTTGGATTCTTTGCCCGATGATTTTTCGGGCTTGCTCGCTGACTCTGATTTTTTCGCCTCGGCCTTGGCGCCTTTTTTGTAACTGTCGCTGCGATAGTCGGTTTGATAAAAACCGCTGCCCTTGAAGACGATCGCGGCTCCAGTTCCGAATTGCCGTTTGAGTTTTTTCTTTTTGCAAGCCGGGCACTTAGTTTCTGGCTCGTCATGGATGCCTTGAAAAATTTCCAACGTATGGCCGCAGGCTTCGCACAAGTAATCGTAAGTGGGCATCGTCGTGTTACAACGCAGAGAGATGGGCTGAGGAATCGAAAAAAGCGAGATGGGTGGCGACTGCGAAGCAGTCCAGCACGGCACCGACTCTACGGTAGCTTTCAGGCGACAGAATGTCTAGGGATTCGCCTGTGACGCGAGCAGGACTCGCCTCTGCCAAACCAAAGTCGCGTCTGGCTCGGACCGGAATCGTCTTGCGCGTGGATGCGCGGTTTGTTCTTTCATGAATCCTCCTGTGAGTCCCACCCCTCTCAGGAATCCGTCGTGGCGAATATTGTCTGTTTCCGCCCGGTCGGCAGCCGGGTGTCGCGAGAATGATCCGCGTCACTCTTGCCTATCAGTTTGCCATCATCGGTGCGTTCATCGGCACAGTGGCGGTTGTGGGGAACGTTGTTGCCCAACCGCCTGACACTGGACCCGACTGCGACGACGATCTTGAGTATTGTGGCTCTTTGGGTCCCGTTGATATTTGCAAGGTGAATCATCACTCTGTGTTGCAGGAGACGTAACCATTCGATTTCCAGAGGTCTGTGCGACATTCGACTGCTATTAATTGTCGCGTCGCTTCGCCCAGGTCAAAATGGGCCCGAAAGATGTCTTTTTCGATCATGGTACCGGATACCTTTCATCAGGAGCCGATAAGAAGGTACCGGACACCTTCATGAGCGAAGGGCGGCGCCGCCGCGCAACGCCGCGATCCGTGTTTGAGGAGCGTCCACTGGCGCGTGTTCACCAACGTCTTGGCGATCCGTTGGCGAAGGCAGGCTGTGTCGTAGATCGACCCAAAAGCTGTGTGTCGCCGTACCTCGACCCTCCGACGCGTGATGCGACCCTGCCCGAACCGCGTTCGGGCAGGAAGACGTTGCGTAAAACCATGTAGAAAAGTGGCTACGGAGCGCCCGTGCTGACGACGACTTGCGCGGGGCGGATGACTCGTCCGTGCATACGGAACCCACCGCCGGCGACATGGGCGACCTTGCCAGATTCAATCTCGGGGTGCGGCATTTGTGAGATCGCTTCGTGATAGTTTGGGTCGAACTCTTCGCCCTCAGCGGGGATCGGTTCGACGCCATACTTGGCCAGCGTATCGTCAAGTTGTTTGACGACCATTGCAACGCCATCCCGTAGGCCGGCCGAGGTTCCGCCGTCGCCGCTCGCTCCAGCGGCATCGATGGCGCGGTGGAGGTTGTCGCGGACTTGGAGGATGTCGTTGATCAGCGGCATCGCGGCAAACTTCAATTGATCTTCGTAGTCACGTCGCATCCGCTTGCGGAAGTTTTCCGCGTCCGCTTGAGCTTGCAGTACGCGCTTATCCGCCGCATCGACATCAGCCCGCAAGCGGATCATTTCCTCGTCGCGCGTCTCTGGCGCGTCGAGAGATTCGTGTGCCTGATCGGTTGCCGATTCAACTTCGTTCTGCGCTTGGATGTCGCCGCCAAAGTCAACATCGTCTTCAGGGTGAGATTGGGTTTCGTTCATGATGATTTTGTGTCCGACGTGATTTCAGGTTCAGGATCAAAAAAATGCCTGAGTTTGTCTAGAAAGGAGGTTCGCTGAGGCAGGACGGCCTCGTGATCGAGGTCGGCGAGTTGACGCAATATTTTTTCTTGCTCGGAACTGAGCTTCTTCGGCACTTCAATAAATACTTGGACGAGCAGATCGCCATTGCGGCCACTGCGGTGATCCACGATGCCTTGCCCACGAACGGTAAACACTTCACCGCTCTGCGTGCCTGCAGGAACGGTGAGTTGATGAGGACCGTTGAGCGTAGGAACCTCAATTTCCGCTCCCAGTGCCGCTTGGGCATAGGCGATCGGCAGTTGCAGAACGAGATGCTTGCCATCGCGTTTGAATAGACTGTGTGGCTTGACCGCGATGAAGCAATAGCAGTCACCTGCTGGTCCGCCATCGGGGCTCGGTTCGCCTTCGCCCTGCAGTCGCACACGCATGCCATCGTCGACGCCGGCAGGGATCTCTACATTCAGTTCGGCCTTTTCGTTCTGCAAGCCTGTGCCTCGGCAGTTCCCACAGGGTTGGCTGATCTGTTTTCCCGCACCCTGACAGGTGGGGCACGTCGTTTGGACGCGGAGAATGCCCGCCGACTGGATGACTTGGCCATGTCCGCCGCACATCGTGCAGGTGACCGGTTCACTGCCGGGAGCGGCTCCACTGCCGTCGCAGGTGTCGCAGGCGACTCGGCGGCGGAACGAGATGTCCTTATGACAACCCCGCGCAGCTTCCTCAAGAGTTAAAGAAACATCACAGCGAACATCGGCACCGCGTCGGACACGTTTGCGACCACCACCTCCGCGACGACCTCCGCCACCAAAAAAGTCCCCGAAGCCGCCGCCAAAGAGATCGCCGAAAGCTTCAAAAATGTCTTCGACGTCTCCGTACTGTTGCGTGGAGCCTTCGACGCCCGCGTGTCCATACTGATCATAGCGAGACCGCTTCGACTGATCACTGAGTACCTCGTAGGCTTCGGTCGCTTCCTTGAAGCGTGCCACGGCGTCTTCACCCTTGTTGGAATCAGGGTGGTACTTAATCGCTAGCTTGCGGTAGGCACGATCAATCTGTTGCTTGGTGGAAGATCGCTCGACGCGGAGGATCTCGTAGTAACAAGTCTTGGTTGCCATGGAACCGGGTGCAAGTGAAGGGGATTTGAAGGCCTGGATGAACAGATACCCGCGGTGAGTAGCCGAGTCTCTCCGAGACTCGGGCATATGTATCGGAGACACGGGGCTATGTCTCGGACGCGCGTCTCGGAGAGACACGCCTACTCGAAGGCCTTAATTTTGGAACAAAACCACCTTCCCCGACAGGGCCGGGGAAGGTGGTGTGATTGATCCAGACTAGCTAACAACGCCTTCAACGGGTCGTTTGTCCTTGTCTTCCTGCTCGTAATTGGTAACGAGCGCTTCGGTGGTGAGCAACAATCCGGCGATGCTGGCCGCGTTGGTCAACGCTGTACGAACAACCTTCACTGGGTCGATGACGCCAGCCTTGATCATGTCGGTATACTCACCGGTGTGAGCGTTGAAGCCGATCTTGGGGTTGTTCTTCTGCAGTACTTCGTCAACGACCACGCTGCCGTCGATGCCACCGTTGTCAGCGATCTGACGCATGGGAGCGTCGAGAGCGCGGAGTACGATGTTGACACCAACCTTTTCGTCGCCCTTGGCTTTCTTGAGTGCCGCTTCGACTGCCTCGCGGCAGTAAACGAGAGCGACGCCACCACCGGGCAGGACGCCTTCTTCGACCGCTGCACGGGTCGCGTGAAGAGCGTCTTCCAGGCGAGCCTTGGTTTGCTTCATCTCAGCTTCGGTTTCCGCACCGACGCTGATCACGGCGACACCACCGGCGAGTTTGGCAAGCCGTTCTTGGAACTTTTCCTTGTCGTAATCGCTGTCGGTTTGCTCGATCTGAGCACGGATTTGTGAAACCCGCTTGTCGATGTCCTCGCGTTTGCCAGCCCCTTCGACGATGGTCGTGTGACCCTTGTCGACGGTGACCTTTTTGGCGCGACCGAGTTGTTCGAGCGTGACATTTTCGAGCTGAATGCCGAGATCGTCGCTGATCAGCGTACCGCCGGTCAGAGTGGCGATGTCACCGAGCATGGATTTGCGGCGATCGCCGAAACCGGGGGCTTTCACCGCACACACGTTGAGCGTGCCCCGGAGTTTGTTAACAACGAGCAGCGTGAGTGCTTCGGCGTCAACGTCTTCGGCGATGATCAGCAGAGGCTGGCCGGTTTGCGCCGACTTCTCCAACAAGGGGACGAGATCCCGAATGTTGCTGATCTTCTTCTCGTAGAGCAAGACGAGGGCGTTCTCGAGAGACGCTTCCATCGTGCCTGGTTCATTGATGAAGTACGGCGAGATGTAGCCCTTGTCGAACTGCATGCCGTCAACGTACTCAACTTCCATCGAGCGGCTCTTACCCTCTTCAACAGTGATCACGCCGTCCTTGCCCACACGCTCGAGCGCGTCGGCGAGTAGGTTGCCGATCTGGCTGTCATTGTTTGCAGAGATTGCACCGACGTGGGCAACTTCCTCTTTGCCACTGACCGGGCGACCCATTTCGACGAGTTTCTCGCAGGCAGCCGAAACGGCTTTTTCGATGCCGCGGCGAATCGCCGTCGGGTTGCTACCGGCGACGATGTTTCGCAGACCTTCTTTGAAGATCGCACGGGCGAGCACGGTGGCGGTGGTGGTTCCATCACCAGCCAAGTCACTGGTCTTCTGAGCGACTTCGATGACGAGCTTGGCACCCATGTTCTCGAACCGGTCTTCCAGTTCGATTTCCTTGGCAACGGTCACGCCGTCTTTGGTGACGGTAGGGCCGCCGAAGGATTTGTCGATGATCACGTTGCGGCCGGTGGGGCCCATGGTGACCGCGACCGCGTTGGCGAGTTTATCCACACCGGCCAGCATGCGTGCCCGAGCGTGGTCCTCAAATAGCAATTGTTTTGCCACGGTTGAGATTCCTAAGTGAATGTAAAATGGAAGGGAGGAAAGCGAGCGAACAGATCTCAGGCAATCTTGGCCAAGATGTCGCTTTCACGAAGGATCTTCAGCTCTTGGCCGTCAACTTCGATTTCACTGCCGCCGTACTTGCCGTAGATCACTACGTCACCAACGGCCACGCTGAGTTCGCCACGGTTGCCGCTATCGAGCAATTTGCCAGGGCCCACAGCCACGACGGTGCCACGCTGTGGCTTTTCACGGGCCGAGTCGGGAAGCACGATGCCGCCAGCGGTGGTTTGTTCGGCTTCGTTGGGTTGCACGATTACGCGGTCGTCGAGTGGGCGGAGGCTGATGGTCTTGGTCGCTGCCATGTGTGAAATTCCTAAATGTTAAGATTGGTTGATTGATTGAAGATGAACGTGTGGGCCCGGTGAGGGATCCCAGGTAGGGATCCTTTGTTAAGATCCGCTACCGAAATTGCGGGAGCTACCGATGGTGGCTCGGTTGCAGAGACGGGAGTGCTCTGCGGCATGAACTACATCATGCCGCCCATGCCACCCATTCCGCCCATGCCACCCATGTCCATGCCGCCCATTCCTCCCATGCCACCGCCCATGCCGTGGTCATGGTGGTCGCCGCCGCCGTCTTCTTCCTCAACAGGAATTTCCACGATCAGCGATTCGGTCGTCAGCAAGAGTGCGGCTACAGAGGCAGCATTGGTCAGCGAGGTACGAACCACCTTGGCTGGGTCAACGATACCCGCAGCGATCAAGTCGCAATACTTGTCGGCGTTGGCGTCGTAGCCTTCGGTCTTGCTCTTGAGTTGCGAGACACGATTGACAACGACTGCACCGTCGAGGCCGGCGTTGTTTGCGATTGCCCGCATGGGCTGGTCGAGTACGTTGCGGATGATCCGAACGCCGAGTTTCTGATCGCCTTCGGTGTCTTTCTCGAGTTTCTCGACGGCTTTGCGGCAATGTAGGAGTGCGGTTCCACCACCGGGGACAATCCCTTCTTCCAGGGCGGCTTGGGTGGCGGCGCGAGCATCGTCAATCAATGCTTTACGCTCTTTCATCTCGGTTTCAGTTGCGGCGCCGACGTTAATCTGGGCCACACCACCGGCAAGCTTCGCCAATCGCTCTTGAAGTTTCTCTCGATCGTAGTCGCTATCCGTGTTGTCGATTTCGCGACGAATTTGCGTCACGCGACCTTCGATATCCGCTTTCTTGCCCGCACCGCTGACGATCGTGGTCGCTTCGCTGGTGATGCGAATTTGTTTTGCACGGCCGAGATCGGAGAGCTTCACGCTTTCCAAATCAATTCCAAGGTCCTTGAAGATAGCCTTACCACCGGTCAACACGGCGATGTCGCCGAGGATCGCTTTGCGGCGATCGCCGTAGCCAGGTGCCTTCACCGCACAGACCGAAAGGATGCCACGCATCTTGTTGACGACGAGGGTTGCCAAGGCTTCGCCTTCGACGTCTTCGGCGATGATCAGCAATGGTTTCTTCGATTCGCTGATCGCTTCGAGCAACGGGATGAGCTTCTTGTTGTTGCTGATTTTTTCTTCGAAGAGCAACACGTAGCAATCATCAAGCTCGACCGACACTTCGTCTTGGTTGGTAACGAAGTGCGGCGACAGGAAGCCGCGATCGAACTGCATGCCTTCGACGACGTCGACGTAGGTTTCATTCGAGCGACCTTCTTCGACAGTGATGACGCCGTTCTTACCGACTTTAGTGAACGCATCGGCGAGGACGTCGCCGATTTCTGGATCGTTGTTGCCCGCGATTGTCGCGACTTGCTTGATATCCGAGCGGTTGCCTTCGCGAATGGGTGTCGACATCTTCGCGATTTGAGCAACGCAGACATCGACGGCCTTTTGCATGCCGCGACTCAGTGCCATCGGGTCGGCGCCAGTGGCGACCATCTTGAGGCCTTCGCGGAAGATGGCTTCGCTCAGCACGGTAGCGGTGGTGGTACCGTCACCAGCGACATCGTTGGTCTTGCTGGCGGCTTCCTTGACGAGTTGGGCACCCAGGTTTTCGAAAGGGCAGTCCAATTCAATATCTTCGGCGACCGTCACGCCATCCTTGGTAACCTTGGGCGAACCCCAGCCTTTGTCCAAGACGGCGTTACGGCCACGCGGGCCGAGGGTGCTACGGACAGCGCGAGCCAATTTACTGACGCCAGCCAGCAAGGGGCCTCTCGCGTCATCGTCGAAAACGATTTGCTTTGCCACGGTGTGAATCTCCTGAGACAGGCCTTGCGGCCCGGGAAAGGTAGGGGGTGAATGAGTTGGGTCAAGCAACGTGCGGTCCCGTCATATCGGTCAGACGGACAGCAACACGCCACGGTCACGCCCATAGAGCAATCGCCGTACCGATCGCTGGAGGCAAGTCGCAAGTCCTTATTTGCGAATGGCTTGCGTAAGATGGTGGGTAAGCCAGCAACGCGGGCTTCGCAGCCGTGGTGCCAGCCTGGCAGATGCAAGCCAGAGCACCTCCACACCGCACGGGTGGAGCACTCTCGCAGTGGCTCATGCCGGAATCGCTGTCGATCGCCCCCGGAATCGACCCCAGCCCACGCTCAGAAATATCTGCCGCGGTGTTAAGCAGGCTGTCAGGACGCGGCAGCGAGATCACGCCTTTGCTAGGGGATCACGCAGCAAGGGAATTTCGTAGCGGGGCGGTCTGTTGCCGTTCCCGCGCATCGAGTGATCGAGTAGACTCTCGACCGCTCGCCCTCGTAGCTCAGCTGGATAGAGCAGCTCATTCCTAACGAGCAGGTCGCAGGTTCGAATCCCGCCGAGGGTATTTTCTGTAAATGGGCCGGACGCTCCGGTCTGGCACCGACGCCGGGCCATGTCCGCTAGCCCGTTGCGTCTCGGGCCGCTGGAAGGACAGGCCGCTGCATCAACAGGCCGTTGACCAAACCACTCTCTTCCCTTGGCCTACTATCTTTGAATCGTCAGGCTGCCGCGCGCGGTCGTTGGCGGGAGGCGAGCCAGCCCAATCCAACGGATCCGCTGAGCAAGCCCGCGAAGCCGATCAAGGCGATGGCGCCAACGGTCGAAAGGCGTCCCTCCAGCTGATAGTTTTGGATCGATCGCGAGAGTTTCTGTTGTTGCTCATCGCTGATTCGCAACAGACAAACGCTTTCGTACTGCACATCGTCACCAATCCCCACGGTGCCTTCGTAGCGTCGCGAGATCAATTCATCTCGGACCCAATCCATGTCGACATCAAACCGTTCAGCAGGGATGACTTCGGGGCCATCTTGCGCAATCTGTTCAAGATAATTCTCCACCGCACCGCGTGCCATCACGTCCATCATCTCGGAGGCCGCTTCCGGCGAGGCAGCGGGCCCAGAACCAACCGATATCAATAAATCTGCGCCGTCACTGGGCGGGGTCGGGACGCGGTGCTCTTCGATCCAGCTGGGGCGATCGAGCGGATAGTCGATGTGGTCAAGCGGTGCCACGCTTAGCGTGGACGACTCGTCGGTCAGCTGGGCGGACGAAGGATCGGTTTTCGGAGCATCAGCCCTCGTGGTGGCTCCACAGCACGCCAAAGTAAAGACCAACCCTGCCACAACTGTCGTCCTGGAGGTTGAGGTTTTCATTCGAGAGACCCTGGTTTGGAAGAGTGTTCACGGAGAGGAGATTGTTGCGATTGAGTCGGTTTTCAACCACGGTGCCGAGATCTGCGACATCAGAACAATTCCGCCGGCAATCAGCATGCCAGCGGGTTGCGGGATCGGGATGATCTGCTGCACGATCCATTCGCCTACTACGGCGACCGCCACTGCCCACGGGCTCAGCCGTCGACGGCGCAGCGGGTCGACAGGTTTCCACATGCGCAACAGCGCGAAGAGCAGGGCGAAGTGAGCCATCATCGCCGCGGCAGTCGGCACCCCTGTCGCCTGGTAAAAGGTCGACGGCAGTGATGTAGCATCAATTTCGCGACTGAGCCCTTGGTTCAGCGGTACCATCAGTGCGTCGGCAAGTACGAAAGCGGCGACGCCAATGCAGCCGCCCAGCACTGCGGCGGTTAGCCGGCGTGGCAATCCCTCGCCGTCACTCGATTCCCATGCCTTCCCGACCGCCAGCAGCCCTGCGGCGCCCAGCCACACCACGCTCACCATCCATACGAAGGGCGCGATCGTGATCGCTGAGAGCTCTGCATGCCGCAGGCCAATGACCGCCGTGACCAGTAGGAACGTGGCGGCGACCACGAGGGAAATCACACCCGAGGTAGCCCACTCCGCAGCGAGTGCTAACCGCGTTCGTTCGGCAAGTGAGCGGCGGAGCAGACTCCGTGTCTGCGTTTTCGACAATCGCATGGGCGTCGGCCGCGGCGTCAATGTTGGGGATGGCATTGCGTGGTCATGCCGATAGGAATCGTAGTACTTCGTGTACCTATGGTCCTGGGAATAATGAGTTGCACGAGGGCTGGTGCGGGTAGCGTCCGCGCCCCCGATTTGCAAGACAATGTGCCTGACGATGAAGTAGGGGACATAAATGAATGCGAATAGCGAGAGTGCGGGCAGCAACCAGTGGGTGTTGATCAACAGGATTGCTGCTGCGGAGATAGCAATCACCATTTTCGCTACCGGAGAACATTCCAGATTTGCCCACCAGAGTCGGGTATCCGTCACTGCGTTGCCGACTGCGCGGGCGATCGGCTCGTCGGTCGCGCGATGACGCAGGACTACCCGTGGACGAATAGGGGAAGCTGGTGCGGAATTGCGAGGTTTGTCCGAATTCAGAGCAGACGTGTGCGGGCCAGCCACGGGGGCTGCGGAGGTCCATGTGGTAGGGGCATGAAAATCTTGTGCCCACGGTGTCATCTGCATCATGGCGGCGATATCACGAGGGCGCGATGCCGGATCCTTCTGCAGACATGCGGCAATCACTTGATGGAATTCACGCGGGACGGCAGACAGGTCAGGTTTGTCTGTCAAATGTTTCACGATGATTTCTTGCGGTGTTTCACCGTCGAAAGGTAGCGATCCCACCAGCAGTTCAAACAGGATGACACCGCATGCATAGACATCGATTTCTAGCCCATATTGTCCGCGCCCAATCTCCGGTGCCATGTAGTGCAGCGTCCCGATGCTCTCGGTGTGACCGCTACGATGTGACAGCGAGATGAACTTGCTCAACCCGTAATCGCCGACCTTAATGATTCCGTTGTCATCGAACAGGTTTCCCGGTTTAAGATCCCGATGTACCAATCCTGCGGCATGCAGATGAGCCGTTCCTGCAGCCATCCCACAGAACCAGCGTCGGACTTCATCGATCGACAGTCCGCTGGGCAAGGCTGCCTCACCGGAAGCCGTTGCTGTGCAAATCCGGCCACTCGGGTCGGCGTCATCGAGCACTTCACGCAGGTTCTTGCCAGCAACATATTCCATCACCACCCACGCCTGGTCATCTTGGTCACGACAAATATCGTGCAGTGAAACCAGGTTGGGGTGTTTCAGGTTGAGGCAGTGCGAGACACCCCTGAGTTCGACAGCTAGGTTTCGCTGGATTCGCTTCAGAGCCACCTCTTTGCCAGCTTGGCTGACGGCAAAGTAAACTTCACCGAAACCGCCCATGCCGATGCCACGACGAATCGTGTACCGGCCGAGGACGGTATCGTTGGGAGAGTAGGTGAAATTCATGACGGTCGGTTCCAGGGTAGCGAACATGGCGATACATCGAGCTCAGAGAGTGTCGTCGTCGTTATCATTGAAGTCGATCGAAACCATCGTATTGGAATTCGATCCGCTCAGACCGTCGATGTAGGCCGAAATGTCATCGAGCAGGTTCTCGTCAGAAGGTTCATCCAAATCGATCTCACCAAAGTACTCGACGTCGACATTCATGGTCTCCTCCTCGACGTCGATACGGGTAGCGATTTCGTCGAGCAGCTCCCGTGAACGGGAGAGGGCACTATCGTCCAAGTTCAGTTGACTACTCGTTTGCGCGACCCGCAGGGCGCCCAGTCGAGCTTGCAAGTTTTCGACTTCCACCTCAAGTTGCCGACGCGCGTCGAGCATCGCTTCCATCCGCTCGCTCGCCGCTCGCAGGGTGGCTTGGCGTGCAGACAGCATTTTTTGTAACTTCTCCGAAGTTTGCTGACGAGTTTTGAAGCGTTTGAAGCGGTTGCTGAGGTCCGACTTAACCTGTACAGACGTGTATGTCTTGCCGCCGTAGGTGTAAGCAGAGTTTTCCTCACGGAGGTCGTCAGTGAGAAGTTCGATTTCGTCCTGAGCCTTCGCCAAGCGAGCATCGGTTTCAACAACTTGCCGTTCGAGTTTCACCACTTCGATCTTCTCTTTGGCGATTCGCCGGGCGTTGTTCTGAATTTCTGGTTGCAGGTCAGCGATCATTTGTCGGGCCCGTTTCAGTTCCCACTCCAAGGGCACCGAATCACCTGCCGAATCGGTCACATAGTTCCAGGCGCAGCGGGCGTAGGAGCCCACGGGCGTAGCAAAGGTGAGCCCGGACAGTAGTGCCAGGGTCGTCCCGGCCATAAAAAGCTTGCGTAACATGATGGATTTCCCCAATTGAAAGTGATGTTTTATCCCACCGGTCTGCCGCAATCGGCAGTTTTGTCGCTACGGGGCGGCAAAACGAGTCCGAATGATTTTGGACAGCTGTGGTCTCTGATGGGTATTCGTTCTAGGCGGGGAATCTTGGTAAATTGGCGCAAAAATTTTGGGAATTCCTCGACTGATGACGAATTCCCTTGAAATTCGGGCTGGACTTGGAGGGCTGGAGAATCCGAAATATGAGATAGTCGTATTCCGCAGGGCGGGGGCGGAACCATCTTGGAATGAAATCAATTTGCCGAACTTTTTGCGAGTTCGTTGCATCTTAATAGTGTCCGCCCAACGCATTCATCAGGGAATTGAGCATGTCATTCTCCTCGGAAGCTGAATTCGACGCCAACACCCCTTCATCTGGGGCTGATTGCGCCCATGACGCGATCGCTCCCTTGGATTGGCACTCGTTATCGCAGCGATTCGTCGATGACGTGATCGAGACAGAGTTCGGGATGGAGATCGAGCGAGATCTGGCCGTCATGCACGACAAGCTTTCCCAATTTGCCACCCCAATTTCGGCGCGTCGCGAGCGTCGCTAAACGCTCAAAATTTTTGTCCGTGTCAGTCAGAATTCGTTAGAATCGACGTTGTTTCAAAGGCGGTCGAACTCTCGCTGCCGTGCATTCTGTGCCACACGGGGAACTCAGATGATTTGGAAATGGACGGCGCTGGTGCTGTGTCTGCTGACGTTTGTTGAGGGTGGGAGGCCGCTCGGCGCCGCTGATTCTGCCGCAGAGAATATGAAAACTGCGACCACGTCTGCTCAGAAGCGGATGATTCGAATTCTGACTGGACGTAGCGAACCTGCCAAGCTGAAGCTGATCTCACAACTAAACGCTCAACGCTCCCAACTCAATGCCAACCTCGGTGCGGTGATCGACGCTACCGAGCAGTTGCTTGACGAGTATGCTGGCAGCGTCTCCGATGACGAAACGCTCCGGGGGAATGGTGGTGAGGCAGGTGTCCCAGTAAGTCTTAGGCAGTTGCTCCAAATTCTAGGCAATTGTCCGCATGAAGAGGCTCATGCGGTCGTTGTCGACGCTCTTGATCATCCTGATACATACGTGTCGATGATCGCGATGGACACGATCGGCGAGATGCAGCACGTTGTTGCCATCGAAGATATTGTCAGGCAGATCAGGCGACCAGCGTTCGAAGAACAATATGCGTTCCGCTTTGCACTGGTGCGCGCACTTGCGAGACTGCACTGCCCCCTGAGCATCGAGTGGTTGCAGCGGCTCGCTGAGCAAATCGATGGGCAGCTTCGCCATGAAATAGAAACGCGTTTAGCAGACGTGGACTTGCGAGATTTTGATGGCGACCGCGAGCGATACCAAGGTTATCTCGAGCAACTTGAAGAGGGTGCCAAGATGGCCGAGCTGGGGATGCCACCGAGATCGATGACGCCCGCTCAGCCCGCCTCGGCGGTTACCCGCTCCGGGGCAGGAAAACTGCAATTGCAAGATGCTCCGTCGGAGTCGCAGGGGAAATTACGACTGACGAACGGCGAATATTATGGTATTGAACTGAACGCCGGTCGGATGCTCTTTGTCATCGACCGCTCTGGAAGCATGCGTGAGCCAGCCTACCACGAAACCCGTCTGCAGAGTGCAAAGCGGGAACTCATTCGTGCACTCGATCAACTCTCGCCGGACGCGGAATTCGCTATCATGCTGTTTGATACCGAAATCCAGTCATGGCGCAATAAACTGACGCCAGCAACCCAGGAGAATAAACTCCACGCCATCGAGTTTGTCAAAGGCATCGAGATCGGTGATCGCACCAACACGCACGGTGTCCTCACCGAATCGCTTCGCTTTGACGATCAACTTGAGGCTGTATTCGTGCTCACCGATGGACGCCCAACAGCCGGTGTCACGATCAGCCCCCAAGTGATCATTCACGACATTGTGGGCCGCAATCACATGCGTCATCTGAAGTTCAACACGATCGGTATCGGAGTGAATCCAACGACGAGCGAGTTTCTCAAAACACTCGCAACAGAAACTGGTGGCGAATACCGGCGGGTAGACTGAGCAAACTTGGGAACCTACCCGTGCTTCACAGGGGTGTAGTTGATACCACAGAACTTGGGTAGCCGAATCCCGCGTTAACCAGCCGGTGTCCGACCGACCGTCACCGCGCATTCCAACCCGCCCGGCGCCAACCATCGCTGGGTAAATTGGGTTCCGATCCACTGTCAACGGCCGGAGTAGTCGGCGTCCCAGGATCGCATGCACCCAATCGAATGGCGGTGATCGGGAAAGACTGAATTGTTCATCGCCACGGTTTGCGGGTAGGATGGATGCTTTGCACTTGTGGCTTCTTCTTCGACTGTCACGCTCAACAGCTTTACCCATGTTTGATCCCGGTCCTACCGGCGACGATGACGTCATCGAGGCGGTGGCGGCGTATATGCGGCAAATGGGGCGATCCAATCCGCCTGGTCGTGACGAATTTTTGTCGGGGTGCCCGCCTGAACTGCGTGCTGAGATCAATCGTGCGATTGAACAGGCTTTGCATATCGATGGCTTGCTGATGGGGGATCGGTTCATCGACTCGGAGCCCCACATTTTTCAAAGATCAGAGAACAGAGGCACAATCGCGCCGCTCGGATTTGCTGAGGCCGGACTTCTGGGCGCGGTGTTTGATGACTATCAGCTGACGCGGTGGATCGGACGCGGTGGGATGGGCGTGGTCTACGAGGGTCAGCTGGTGGAAACGCGACACGCGTTGACGGCAACTGGGCCAGGCGATGTGGAAGTCGGTATACGACGTACCGCGGTGAAGTTGATCCGCGGCAATGCGGGGGAGCTCGCCATTAAACGATTCTGCCGCGAAGCGGAAGCGACTCTGCAACTTCACCATCCCCACATCGTTCCGGTCTACCGCTGGGGCCAATCGGAGACGTATTTCTATTATGTGATGAAGTTCGCCAGCGGTGGAACGATTGTGAGTTGGCTGAGCGAACTCAGAGGAGAGTCCACTGATCGCAGGATGCGGCGCATTGCCGCCGCCGTCGCCCAGGCAGATGATGGTTTGCAGTACGCACACGATCGTGGAATCCTTCATCGCGATGTCAAACCCACCAACCTGCTCGTCGAGCAGAACGGGACGGTCATGTTGGCCGATTTCGGACTCACTCGGCGGATCGATGACGAAACTTTGACGGCCACTGGCGATCTGGTCGGGACGCTGCGTTACCTGCCGCCCGAAGCTTTTGATTCCGGAGTCGACTATCGTTCGGATATCTACGCGCTCGGTGCGACCCTGTTTGAGCTGCTGCATGGCCGGCCCCTGCATGACGCCCAAGAGCCCATATTACTGATGCGTTCGATCACTCACCGCCTGGGCCAATCGGTGAAGCAAATTAATCCATCGCTGCCGCGACCGCTGGTGGGAATCATTGACCGCGCGGTCCATCCCAATCCTGCTCGGCGGTATGTCTCGGCGGCAGCGATGGCGGATGATCTGCGACGCTTCGCCAGCGGGCAACGCGTCCACGCTGTGCCGATCGGTCGATTGGAAGAGCGATTGATGCGTTGGGTTCAGAATCCAGCGGCGCTGAAGATTGCCGCCATCCTACTGGCTGTTTTGGTCGCGGTGGCGGTCGCCGGCCCTCTTTTGGCGGTGCGATTTCGTCGGTTAGCCAGCGACATTCAAACGGCGCGATCGCAGGTTGAACATTCGCTACAAGAATTGAAGGAAGAATCTCGACGTCGGCAGCACACTCTCTTGCAGTCCTGGTTGTCTGATGCGGAGTCGAGGACTGACAGTGGAAGGATTGGCCAGCACACCGAATCGCTCGAACTGATTAGTCAAGCGATGCAACTTGCCACCAATGACCCCAGTCTACGATCGGAAGTAGCTGAGCGTTGGAACCTACCTTGGGAGGGCCTTATCCAACGAATGTATTTTGCGGCGATCTCAAAACCGGATCTGCAACTGGTGCATCGCTGGTCGGCACCACACGCTGCCGACAGTCCTGTGGCATTCTCGGGTGATTTGATGCATCACATTCGCCATGACTACACACCGGGTAACCATCGATTGGTGATATTCGACACTTTGGGGAACATGCTGCGGCAAGTAGCCATGCCCGACGAGGCATTCACCAACTGGATTGGATGGTGTGCCCGTGCAAAGAAGGTCTGCCTGACGGTTGTCCGTCCGGATCATGCAGAGGTTTGGATATGGGATCTCACCACCGACGAGTTTCGTCCTACCGGTTGGCGAACCACTCCGACCAATAAGAGTACAATTGTCGAACACACCGGGGAGCTGATTTATCTTGCAGAGAATTTGCAATTATGTCGTGTCTCGCTAATTGATCACAACGCGGAGCCGGCGGTCCTGATGCCGCCGCAATCGGATCTTAATCAGTTCATTTCTGCACCCGACGGACGGCATTTGGCGGTGCACTATCATGACCGCCACAGCGTCGATTTGATTGACTTGGAAACGGAGCAGATCGAGACGCTTGCTCTCGATCAATCCATCGATTGTTTGGCCTGGCGGCCCGATGGTCGCTGTTTGGCGGTTAGCGGCGATACCACCGTGATCTATGATTTGGCGACGCACCGCCCGCTTCATCGTCAGCCGAACCGTCACGGCTTATACTTTCAGATGGTGTACTCGGCGGACGGAAAAATGCTGTTCTGCAACGGTCGGCGTGGGTTCATGGAATGCTGGGACGCAACCTTGTCGACATCATTGCTGCGCTGCGAAATGATTCCCGTAACGCTTTCAACCGATGGGAGCTTGATGGCGTTGAGCCAACCGGATGGATTTGAGATTCGTCGTCCGATCACGCCATTGGGAGTTCAGATTATCTCGCTCAGCGAGGGCGACGTCCGTGAGGCTAGCTTCATGCGGGGTGATGAAAAGGTCGCCCTCTCTCATTCTCGGGGCGTTCGCGTATTTGATCTGGCGACCCAAATATTCAGTGCCAATCACGATTTTAGTGATGGCCCGTTCACACCGCTCGAACCAAGCGGTGCGAGTACCGTCTTCGTCGCGAAAGAGCGTGATCTTTACACGCTTGATTCTTCAGATGCTTTCACGGATGGCCATCTGGATTCCGATATTGTTGGGGCGCCCGACAGCATTCAAAAGGGATTGCATAAACTGTCGTTTTCGGGCGACGGTTCGATCTGGTCTTTGGCCTACGATGCAACTCGAAATCGCATTGCGGTGCTGACCCATCCACCGTTCCAGTTATCCGTTCACCAGCTTCCCACCGGCCGTGTCGTGTGGACGCAAGAACTGGATTTCAATTCGTCGTCGGTGCGTTTCGACGAGCGCGGCGACCGGTACGTGGTGAGCACGTTTGCACCCGGAATTTGCCGTGTACTCGACGCAGCGAATGGACAGAACCTGTTTAGAGTCGACGGCTTTCGAGCGGACTTGATCGGATGTCCAACCAAAGGAAAGTTTGTGATTCAAAGCGGTGGCAACCTGCGGTTGTTGGAGGCAAGCGCGAGTGGCTACCTCTATCCCAGTTCCGTAGCGACCTATGATGCGGATCGGTATCCGTTGGGAGATTTCGCATCGTTGGTGACCACTCGAGACGGTCGCTTGCTGGCGACCGAATCGCGGCGACCGAGAGGTTGCCTGGTCGTGAACGTGGAGACCTTGCAGCCACTGAAATGGCTTCGCGGAGACGTTCGGCAGCCGGAGTCACGCCCACTGGCATTCAGTAGCGATGGACGATACTTGGTGACCGAACGAGGCCGTACCGCAGTTGCGGTGTGGGATCTGAAGGAGTTAGCAGCGAGATTGGACGCATTTGTAGGTACTACATCATTGTCAAAGGCACGCGCGCCTTCAGCTCCGACCATTCAGCATTTCGGACAGCCGCAGGAGGGCACGCACGTGCCTCTTGCTGGCGGCCGCGGACGTGACGCCAAGCACATCGGCCGATTCCACGTTGCTGAGTCGATCGACGTAACGCAAGAGTAGAATCTGTTGATCGGCGCTGCTTAGCCGCTGCACTGCCGTGCGGACCTTGTCGATAGACTCATTGCGTCGATCGGTTGCATCTTGATTGCCTTGGTAGCCAATTGTTTTTGCTAGCGTCATGGCGGACCCATCGGACACGCCGACTTCGACCAAGACGCTGCGTCGGGCGGCGTAGTGTCTGCGGCGCAGATCGATAAGACGCTCCAGTGTCATTCTGCGCAGCCAAGCGGCAAACGGGATTGCGGGCTGATTGAGAAACTGATCCAGGCGGCGGTGTGCAGCAAGCAATGCCTCTTGGACCACGTCGGAAGCGTCGATGCGCCTTCGCAAACGCGGCTCGATGCGAGCACGGACCATCGCGCGCAGTGGTGCACGGTGCTCGGCCACCAACGACTCGAACTCTTTTTTGAGTTGTGCGTTATCGCACTGCCTCAAACGCTGCCTCACGCCCGAGTCGCCCGCGTGTGCGTCTATCGATTCGAATTCACGCTCTTCCACCGAAAACTCTCGTAAATGGAATCAGAAACCACCAAGCCACCGTCGCGGACAGCTCCACAAGCATCCGCAAGAAACATTCCGCACATTCCACCCTTTCTTTTACATTAGATCATTTTCCTGTCTCCGGACCGGGGCAATTTGCCGGCTAACTAAGTGAGCGGTCGTTCCTCACGACCGTGCTTTTCGCCCGCCAGCAGGCAAGATTCGATGAAATCGTCAACGCCCCACACTGAAGCACGCCCAAAACGAACACGTTGGATCCAGCGATCCCGTATCGCCAAACGAGCTAGAAACCCTTACGCATATCAAGCTCGAAGGCCTTTTGAAGTTCTCGAACGTCGCGATCTGCTGGCCGCTGAGGTGACCGGGGGCGGCACCGCGGTCGAGAATCTGTTGCCCGGTCAAGCGATAAGCGTTGTGTACGGGGCGATCAATCAATTGGACGTCATCGGACAAAAATTTGAACGCGGCTTGGATAATTTGGACGACGCGGGATTGATTGGGACGGCGGGCAATACCGCGATCCAGCTACTGGGCTTGGACGATATTCCGATTATCCAAGAGGGCCTAGGTGAGTTGGCCGACGTCGGCGGGATGCTCCGATCCCTCGCCGCTCGCGCGGGGACGGCGGCGGTGGCTGAGATGGCATCCGAGAACGTTGCACCGACCTACGGACCGCTCGCGGCCAATCAGCGAATCTCGGTGCTTACCGACACCGGTGTGACGCGGATCAACGTGCCCGCTTTCACACCGTCGGACTCCAGCGTGGACGACATCGACGAGTGGGCGGCCGAACTCAACGATCATTTGCGTGGAACGACCGTAGAAAACACAGTGGAGTGGATTGTGCTCGATGAGCTACTCGATCCAGATGCTGATCCGGTGCTGGCACTGGTCGTGCAAACCGGTGACGAGGGACCAGTCAGCTCGACATTGAGTGTGACCACGGCGGCGATTGAATTACCAACCCCAGGCGAGTTTGGGCGACCGACGGGGGATGTCTCATTCAATATTCAGTTCGAAATGGAAACATTGATCGGTGAGAGTACCGATACCCCCGCGACGCTATCGTTTCCTGCTGGCGGGGCGTTGGAGGTTCATCTGAACGGGGCGGCGCGGTCGGACTCGCCCGCAGTTCCGCCGACTGGAGATAATGTCGGATTGCAAGATTTGGCGGACGACTACAACGCGGCGATGGCAGCGATCGCGGTCGAGTATCCAGCGGGTACATTTGTTGACGGTACCCGTGCCGGCGATGCTGAGGAGGCAGGCGGCGACCCACCGATCACGAGGAGTTTGTCGACGTTCTTTACGGTGGTTATGGACGACCAAGGCACCTCGTCGGCTGGAGATGATCGACTGGTGATGGTCGCTATAAACGCTGAGTTGACTGAGTTTACCATCGAGAACTACCGCGTCACCGATGACGACGACGCGGTCATTTCGACGTTCAATGGGTCGACGAATGAGACCGATCTACCTGTCTATGGAACTTTGGGAATTCAAGGCGTGCGTGGGACCGCCGGTATCGACCGGGCGGCGGCAATCGCGTTGGAAGCGGCGGGTGTGGATGGGACGAGCGAGGAGACGCACGACGAGATCATTGAGGGGGCGATCGGATCATTGATGGATCGATTGGGCATTCCCATGGTCGTCGGCGATTTTGCGGATGCGTCAGGCTGGCGATATTTGCCCGCATCCGACGAGCTACGCTTTCAGTTGGTGCTCGATGAATCGTTTGCACACTTGGTCAATCTCGATCTCGACCGCTCGATTGAACTCGGACCTCTCGGGAATTTGGAATTGGTTGCCCAGGCGAGTGCCGGTGTGATCGCGGGAGTTGGTCTCAAAATCGAGTTTGGCGTGTTCCTGGGGGCGGTCCCGGGAGCTTTGCCGATCACGGCGGATACTCCGGTGCAAACATTGGATGCCGGTCGTGGACTGCGAGGTTCGGTTGGAATTGCTGCGGCCAGCCCACCGGAGTCATTCATATTGGCATCCGATTTGACTCTGCCGATCGATGTCGACGGTGAAACGGTTGTCATCGTCGTTGATGATGCAGCAACGACGGACAATCTGACCCTCGCAGATCTGGCGAGTGACATCACCGCGGCCATTGTCGGCACACCTCTGCATCCCGATGCCACGACCAGGGGTGGGCGCATCGAGATTGCGGCAGTCGACGGGGCGCTGCACATTCGCGCCATCGACGAATCGATTCGAACGGTAACGCTCGGTGAATTGGAAGACGAGGCAGTGCGAGCCAGCGGATTTCGAGCATTTCAAGCGTCTTCGAATCCGGTGGCGAGTCTGGGGGGACGGGTCGCGTATCCCGATCTGCGGATAGCGGAAACGGATTCGGATGGGATGGTAACGGAGGTGTTCCTCGTTGACCTCGATCAAGCCAATACGATCGCGGAAGTCGCCCTGGCGATCTCGGCGGCGTCGGATCACATCACCGCTGTGTTTGATGGCACGTGTTTCATCGTCACCAATACCGCATCGGAGTTCACGATCGATGCGGCGGATCGATACGGTTTGCGTTCGTTTGCCCCGACGGCGCTGCGCATTTCGGGTGATAGTGAGCCGCGCGAGGGCACGACCGATCATGTACTAACGGGAACCTCGCTGCGGACCATTCCGCTGGCCGATCGGATGTTTGTGGCGGTGCCGCCGGAGGGATCGAATGTCCTGAACGTCTCCCTCGAACTGGCGGCCAGCGATTTGGAACTCTCTGCGGCCCTCGGGTTTATTGAGTTGGCAGCGGTCACCAGTACGAACGCAGCCGGCGAGGTCGATCCACTAACAATCGATGTTGATTTCCCAATTCGCCTACAAGCTCCAGCCGATGCCGTCAGCGCGGACCGGATCTCGATCGGTGAACTGTCGCGTCTGGAGATCGGATCGCTGTTCGCTCCAGTGGCTCCGGTGATCAACGAGCTGTCAGCGACGTTTGGATTGCGGGCGGATCTATTCGATTCCGTCGATGTCACCGACGTAGACGGTTTGAGTGGGAATGAGCTGGCAAAGATCAGCCTTGGGCTGGCAGTGCCAGGCGATTTGTCGAGCATCACATTCACACCCACGGTGGTGGATCCAGATCAGATCCTCGAACAGTTGCGTGAGATCAGCATTGAACAGGTGATCGGAGTGGCCCGAGATGCCATCGAAAGCCTGACATCGGGCAGTGAGGATGGGATCGCGGACAAGATCTTTCAAACCGATCTGCCCTTGGTGGGCGTTTCGCTGGAGGACATCATTCAGTTGGCCGACGATTTGATCGATGCGGTCGAGCGAGTGGTCTCATCGGTCGACACGGACAGCGTGATTGAAGCGCTCGATACGGTGGAAACGGCGATCGTGAATTTCCCGGTGCCGAGGGAGCAGAAATCGCAGGTGTTGGAATCGGTTCGCAGCGTACGGGGCGTTGTGTCGCGATTGATTGAGGCGACGGAAGCTGGAACCACGGAAGCGTTGGCGTTGATCCCAAAATTGACCAGCCGACTGATTGCTGCCGGTGGGCAGTTGGATCGCTTCGTGGGCAATTTGTCGGATTCAATGCCGCCGGGCGAAGGAAGTGAATTTGATTTCGATGTCAGTGGCGATTCTTACGTGACGGCACTCGATGCACTGATGATTATCAATTTACTCAATCGTACTGATTTACCTGACCCGATTGTCGTAGATGCATCGAACAGGCGGATGGATGTCAACCGCGACGGATTTGTGACTGCCTTGGATGCGTTGATGGTGATCAACGCGATCAACGAAACAGGGTCGTCTACCGAGTCCGATTCGGGAGAGAGTTCGGAACCGGTGGCGGGTACGATGGCTGCGGAAGATGACAATCCACTGCGGGATCAATTGCTCGCGGCAATCGCGGGCCTGCGGTTGTTATTGCCATCGATCAACGACATTACCGATCGGATCGAATCGGCGGTGCGGTCGCAGTTACCCGCAACCAGCGAACTGGAGTTCACCTTCGACATCGTGCCAGACTTTGATGGTGATGCGAGCGCGACCAGCGAACTGGCGGTGATCGGCGGCATTCATGGCGACTATGACTTTGGACCCTATGAGTTCGATCCCGAACTGGATTTCGGCGACCTGGGCCCCATCTCGCTCGATCTCGATACGATGGCATCGTTTAGCGGATCGATCGAGTTCGGTGTGGGGTTTGGAGTCCGTATCGATCCATCGGAGCCTTCGAACATCACGCCATTCGTGGTTGCCGGCGGTACCGATATCGAGAACATCACGGCGACGCAGCTTTCCGTTCGGGGCGGTTTCGATGCCGATGTAAATGCCGCAGTGTCGATCGCGGGGACGGAACTGATTGGCTTGTCAGGCGAGCTATCGCTGTCCGATCCCGATGATGAAACAGACGCGGATTCTGGCACCGAAGGCCTGGCCTCATTCGATTTAAAATTGCTGTCGACGGCGACCGTCGGACCGTACGGATCGATCGATGACTTTTCGACACTGACGATTGATACGGAACTGGACGGAGAGATCGCCGCCAGTATCGACGCGAGCCTGTTGGGACGGACCGTGGAAGATATCCTCGAGGTGAGGATTCCGCTGTCGGATCTGTCGGCATCAAGTTTCACCGTTGATACCGATCGCTTGTCGTCCCTGTTCAGCGAACTTGATTTTGATCTGCTCACGATTCTGGCAGGCATCGAAACGTTTTTGGGAACGTTATCGACTCAGTTGACAGACAACCTCGATGACGTGCCGCTGATTGGTGGCGGGTTGGAGGATGTCGGTGAGCTGATTGAGCAGCTCAATGATCGCATCGTGACACCGATTCGCGAACAACTCCAAAATTTTGGCGGAACGCTCGATGCAGTGAAGTTCAATCTGGATCGCGAACTGACCGAGGCGTTGCAAGAATTCGGATTCATTCCAGCCGAAGACGCAATGGGGAACCCGATCGATGCCAGTGGCGATCAGATTGAGGTTGTCTTGGATCAACGAACGTTCGAAATCCGAACCAACTTGTCGAAACGATTCGACCTTTTGAATGTTGATTTTGATTCCAATTTTGGACCGCTGCCCCTGTCGGCCTCCGGCGGTGTGACCGCTGCACTGACGCTTGGTTTGAATCTTGGCATGGGCGTCAGCCGCGATAATGGGTTTTATCTGATCACCGGTGATCTGCCGGAAATCACGGCGTCAATTGATGCAGGAATCACGCCGGGCACCGCGTTGGAGATGGATTTATTCATTTTAAATGTGTCCGCGAGCGATGACATCGAGACGGACGAAGAGATCGCGGCGGGGGCCGACCCCATGTCAGATGAGGAGCAGACTCGGGCCCATGCGGATCTGGCAATCGATTGGGATGCCAATGAAACGTTGGCGGTGACAGATGTGTTCAGCAGTGCCACGATCTCGGGTGGTGGAGGAGTGAATATCGATTTGGACGTGCGGGCGAGGACCGGTTTTGATCTGGCGGAGGTCAGCACGGAGTTGCAGGCTGGCTGGGGATTCACGTTCAGTACAGGCAGCGGGTTCGTCAACGAGGGACTGTATTTCGCACTCAACAATATCGAGTTGAATCTGGGCGAATTCTTGGGCAAGACGATCGCGCCGACGATCCGAAAACTGGACGATGTGATTGGTCCGGTCCGCGACGTAGTGGACTTGCTGACGACTCCGATTCCCGGGGTCAGTGATTTGGCGGTGCTGGCGGGTGCGGACCCGGTGACGCTGCTGGATTTGGCACTGGCCGAGATGTCGCCCGGGGCGGCAGCGGCGGCACGGAAGTTCGTGTCGGTGATCGTTGGCATTGACGACGTGACTGGCAAGATAGCGGAGCTACTCGGCCCCGAAGGCCCAGACAGCGAAGATTTAATCTTGAACTTTGGAAGTATTCAGTTCAACGGCGACGGTGTGGTTTCCAACGACTTGGCGTTTGGCACTTCGCTCGATGGCGGTGATGGCTTATCAGTGGACAACGATACCAATGACGATCCCTTCGGTAGTTTGGGCGAGCGAGCGACCTCGCTGGTCAGCAGTCTGTCGGCGGAACCGGCAGGCGGCGAAGAAGACGATGATGGACTGGGGATTTCGTTTCCGATCTTTGAGCCCTCCAATATCATCAAACTGCTGTTGGGACAAACGGTCGACCTCGTAGTCTGGGACATCCCAAAACTGGAACTCGATTTTGGTTGGTCGCAAACGTTCCCGATCTTCCCCGTGCCGCCGATCTCGGTTGGCGTTGGACTGGACGTCGGATTCAGCATCGATCTGCTGGTCGGCTTGGACACCCGGGGTTTGAAAACCGGTGGGTTGCTAGACGGATTTTATTTGGGCGATTTGGACCCGGACACCGACGTGGACATCGAAGAGTTTGTGTTTTCACTAGGCGTTTCGCTAGCCGCACTATTGGATGTAGGCGTGGCATCGGCGGGAATCGAGGGTGAGATTCGCGGCGAACTGGGAGCCAATTTTCGCGATCCCGATAACAATGGCAAACTCTATATCGACGAACTCATTGGCATCATTGAAGACGAGGGCATCCAGTGCGTGTTCGATCTGGAAGCCCGCGTGCGTGCAATTTTGCGAGTCGTTTTCAAAGTGTTGTTCTTTGAAGGTTCAATCGACATCATCGATGTGATCATTTTCCAGGCTGATAACGGTGGTTTGTGTCCCGCCGTCAATCCAGCGCACGTCGCCGATGGTGGCGGTGAAACAGATGGTTTCAGCAACGTTCTGCCCGATTATTTACGCTCGCTGGTAACAGGCCCAATGGTAGATGGACAGGAGGTCGCTCGCGAAGGCACGTTGATTGTTCACTCCGGTGCATTCGCGCGACAACGAGGCAGAGGTGCCAGTGACACGTCCGAAGACTTCACGCTCCGTTGGATCGCTCCCGGAATTGTGCAAGTCATCGGCATGGGGCTGGACCGACAATACGCTGGTGTCACCCAGATTCTGTTCGACGGTGGGCTGGGTGTCGATCAATTGAATCTGCGGGTGGGCGACGGCGACGAAGCAACCGCTGCCAACTTCCCACTGCCGATCTTTGCCCACGGAGGGGCGGGCACCGACGTTTTGGAGGGTGGCCGCGAGCGTGACACAATCCTTGGCGGGTTGGATGACGATGAGATCAGCGGAAATGGCGGTCGCGATATCCTGGGCGGCGACGGAGGCAATGATCTGATCGACGGCGGCGATGGTGACGATATTATTGCTGGCGGACCAGGACGCGAAACGATTGATGGCGGCAATGGTGACGATCAGATTTTTGGTAATTCTGGAGACGACACGATCAATGCGGGGCCGGGGAACGATCTGGTCTTGGGCATGAGAGGCAACGACACCATTCGTGGCGGGTCTGGAAATGACTCCATTCGTGGTGACGAGGGCGATGATTTCATTGATGCGGGTGCCGGTGATGATCCCTACGTCATCGGCGGGATCGGGAATGATTTGTTGATCGGTGACGATGGGAAAGATGATCTGTTCGGCGGTTGGGGCAATGACGTGATCATTGCCCATCGGATCGAAGTCGGCGGCGTCGGTGGTCCTGATGCGGACTACATCGAAGGTGGGCCTGATGATGATTTCATCTGTGGGTCGGCAGGTCAAAACACAATTCACGGTGGTACCACCGACCGCGGCATCGATGAGGCGGGAGTTTCGTTTGAGGCGATCGTGCCGCTGACCCCCGGTGGCTACTCGATCACGTCCTGTTCGGCAGCGGCGCCCCCGCCGCCGATCGAGTCTGTACCGATTCTGCTTTCCGGCAACGTGTTTCGCGATCTGGACCGCAACGCCGTGCGAACGCTCGACGCCGCCGGTCGACCGCTGGATTCCGAACCACTTTTGGACGGAGTGACCATTCGAATTTATGATGCCGACAACCTGATCGCCGCCGAGATCACAACAGGCCCAATCGATCTCAATGGCGACGGCACGATTGACCCCAAACTGGAGATTGGACAGTGGTCGATCGATTCACTCGACGCGGGCAGCTATCGAGTTGAAGTCGTGTTACCGCCGCTTTCCGCAGCGACTGCGCCGTTCGCCCCATTCGGCACCGATCCGTCCTATTCGGTGACTTTAGCGGCACGCGAATCTGCCTCGTCTCTCGACTTCGGACTTGCTCGTGCAGCCATCCTGAGCGGCATTCAATTCTTAGACCTTAATAGCGACGGGGTGCAGCAAGCCAATGAGCCCGGCATGGCGGGCGTGGAAATGAACTTGGTAACCAGGGGCGGGTTGGGAACATTGTTTCCCATAGGAACCTCGGCGGACAATCCGACCACTGCTGAAGTCGAAACGGGGATGTTCGAATTGACACTGCCCCCGGATACGTATTCGCTGACCACGGCCACCAACGCTGCGGGGTTGGTGATTGCGGCCGATCCGCTGTTACCCAGCACGGTTGCGACATCGCCGCTGGGCGGATACTTGTTGGCGGCCGATTACGAATCGATTTTGAACAACACCGATTTCGGCAACACGCCGGCTTCCGAAATTCACGTCGTGCTGACGCAAGCTGCCAACCCGGATGTGGTACTCGCGCAACCACCGGAAACTCGAACAGCGATTGGCGAAGGAGAGAATTATCTGGTCGAGCTGTGGGTCAGCGGCGGGGGCGCAGAGGGCGATGCTGATTCGGTAACGACCACGCTGAATTATCAAACTCAGTTCACGACGGCGTACGAAAACATCCTTTATGGCGGCGCGTTCACGGATGATCGTAGCATTCCGACGTTTGATGATGGGCCCGCGGAGGAGGCAGGTCGCGGAACGGTTGGCAACCTTTCGGCGTCATTGGGAGCCAATACGACATTCACAACCGGTTACCGAAAGTTCGCCACACTGGTATTTGGTGCCGAGGATGGTGAAACCTCGCAAGACGATCAACTCCAACCGCGTCTTTCGTTTGCACCGGAGTTCGCCGCATCATCGATTGTGGTTTCAACAGTCGGCCAGACGCGGCCTCAATTGTACATACCCGACGACCCACGCATCATTGTGGATCGTTTTGACATGAACGACGACAGCGTGGTCGACGACGTGGATCTGGATCTGGTCGCTGAGGCGTTGGGGTTATTTGTGGAGGATGCGGGGCGGTTGGGTCGGCGGTTGGATCTCAACGAGAGCGGGCGAGTCGATGTTGGTGACGTCGCGATGATGAGAACTCGCATCGCAAGTGGGATCGATCCAGCGGTCGAGGTGATATTATCGCCGACCATTCCAGTCATTGATATTGCGGCGTTGGATAATCTTGAAGCAGCGGCGAGTGTTGCTGCTGGATTTGACTCGGGCACATTCGCAGCTCCTGAGATGGCTTCCGTCCTGTTGGGAAGGTTGGAAGTCTCAGAACTTGATCTCGTAATGTTACCGATGCCGCACGGCATACGAGGCGAAGGCGAATTGCTGGACCTCGGAGTTGCCGCCGACGCGCTCACCGCGGCAGACGAATGTCTGACCTCACAACTTGTCTGCGTGCCCGATGGCAGCGATATCATTCAGGGACACGGCGAAGACGATTTGATTCGAGGTGACAACACAGTCGATCCTTTAATGTACCAATCGATTGGCCAATCCGACACGATCTACGGAGGTGCCGGTCGCGATGACATCAACGGTCAAGATCGCGACGATATTCTATGGGGCGGCGATGATGTCGATCCTGCGACATTGCCCAACGATGAATCAGAGAACGATCATATTGTCGGCGGCGACGGAACCGACCAACTCCGTCAGCGAGCCGTCGGAGATCAATCCGTGTTCGCTGCGGAAGTGAAGGGCCAGGGCACTGACACGTTCGAATCGATTGAGGTCGTTTACTTGTTTGCAGACGATTCCGGTCCGACATTGCAAAATGAAACGTATGCCGGACCCGTCGTTCTGACAGGCGGTGCAGGTAAAGACACATTGATCGGGGGCCCAGGCGACGACGTACTCAATGGTCTGGCGAACGACGACATATTGGTAGGGAACAACGGCAACGACCAGTACGTCTTCAGCGGTTCGGCAGCGGCCCCATTCGGAACCGATCAAATCGTCGAGACGGGTTCTGACAAAGGCGACGAGGTGAATTTCTCTCTTGTTGATGTCGCAGCGTCGCCAATATCACTGGCACAACTCGCACTGTTTAGTGACCCGGTTGTCGGAGCCGTTACCAGCACGTCGTTCGCCAATTTGGAAAATGTGGTCGGCACTCATGGAGATGACAAGATTCTTGGGAATGGGGGCGTCAATCGCTTGGATGGAAATATCGGCGACGATGATATATCAGGTGGAAGTGCCGGCGACATCATTATCGGCGGCCCCGGGAAAAACATGCTGCGAACGAGTCCTGGTGGTGACACGTTTGTGTTCTTTGATGCGGTCTCGGGTGATGATGATTCCATATTCTTGGACGGCAGCGCGTTCGCACTTGATTTTTCTGGATTGGTAGACGACGTCGGGGTTGATGTCGATTTGTCCGATGGCGTGATCGCGTCGCATGGGTTTCGCGACATCAGCGCTGTCAACCATTCGATCGCCAGTCTCGATAACGTGACCATCATCGGTTCGGCCTATGCGGACCTGTTTGTTGACATCGCAGGCCGCCAGGACTACCGCGGCGGCGACGGAGACGACGTGTACAGGTTGGATGGATCGAGCATTGAACAGGATAAGGTGCGTGAGTTTGCCGGCGGTGGAGACGATACCTTGGAACTCTCGTCCTTCACCAATGATTTGACGATTGATATCTCCGGTGCGAACAGCAACGTGGTCCGTTTCGGCACGACAACTCGCGTGGTCGCAACCGGCGCGACCCAGTTCGAAAACGTGGTCGGCGGCAGTGGGGATGATTCCATCACGGGCAACGCTGCTGATAACTCGATCTTTGGCGGTCCCGGCGATGACACGATGATCGGGCTTGCGGGGAACGACGTTTACCGCTTTGGCGACGACCATACCTCACAAGACGACACCATCCTCGAAGCGGCGGGTGGCGGGGTCGATCGATTGGACTTGTCAGATGTCCCGGATCAGCTTTTCGGGGGCGGTTCGTCGATTGTCGATATTGATTTGGCAGCCGGCTTTGCCGTCTATTCCTCTACGTCAATCATCTTCGATGCGGCTAGCATCGAAGATGCAGCAGGCAGTCGCGGAACCGACATCATTCGCGGATCCGATGGAGATAATCATTTGTTCGGTGGCGATGGCGACGATGAACTGTACGGAGGATTCGGTAACGACGTACTCGATGGTGGCGACGGTAACGACTCCTATCGATTCGATACGTTGCGGCGATTTTCCGGAGGGACCGGAGCGGTGCCCGAAGTCGAAACCATTTTGGATTCAGGCGGCAGGGATGAAATCGTGTTCTCGAGCTTGTCGGCGGCCGATGCGGTCGATCTGCTGGTCAATCTCAATTTTGACGAGACCGATTTGGTGATCGCGTCCCATGGCAGCACGACGGCAGGCGGTTCGCGAACGGTTTTCGTAGGCGATCTGTCGACCAGGATCGAAGACGTCCGGGGGTCGATTGGCGATGACACCATTCTGGGCGACGATTTTGCGAACGAATTGTCTGGCGGCAGTGGGAACGACCTACTTCGCGGCGGGCGAGGTGACGACGTGTTGGACGCGGGTTCGGGTGACGACGATCTTGACGGTGGACGCGACCGTGACGTGTTGTTTGGTAGTGCCGGACGCAACCGTCTAGCCGGTGGTCCCGGCGATGATACCTACATCTTCCAAAAGCTGTTTGGTTCCGTCGACGCCGATAATATTTTGGTCGAGTACCCGGCGTCGGTGATGGACGGATCGTTGGTCGACGGGGGCAGCGATACTATTGTGCTGCCCACGTTCGTGAACACCTTTTCGCTAGCCAATTTTGCTGCAGCTGGTACGGCCGATCCCCCTGAATTGGTTCCCGGATTCAGCAGTGGAGCCAACCGCATCACATTCGACTTGATCGGCGATGGCATCCGAGATGGATCGCAATTTGAAAATCTGATTAGTGATTCGGCCGTCGCCTTCCTCACGGGCAATGCATCGGACAACCTGATCTATGGGGGACAGATACTCTTCGGTGGCAATGGAAATGATGTGTTGATCGGTCGCAGTGGCAGCGACACGATCGCGGGCGGGAGCGACGATGATCTGATCATTGGCGGTGACGTTCGGTTTTTCCCGCCGACATTTGATTCCAACCGGACCGAACTGATGAAGCGACTGTTGCTGATCCAACAGGAATGGAATCGTGACATTCCGGTGTCCGAACGGATCGCGGCGCTGGTGAGCGGTGTTGGTGAAGCATCGTTGAACGCGCGTTTGATCCAGGGTGATTCGACGATTGCGGACACGGTGATCGACGATGGATTGGTCGATGCGATCACAGTTGGCATTGGCGAATTTTGGGTGCTGCCTCCGGACGTGCCATCGGATCCTCCAGCGGGTTCTACGACGATGTTCGTGGCCGGACTCTCCACCACACAGATAGCGTCCGACTCCGACGTGGGAGCCATGGCGAGCCTCGGCACGATCAGTGATGACGTTGCTTCAAAGATGGACATCTCGCCATCTCTTGAAGAGTTACAGTTCAGTAGGATCCCGGCCGAACCAAACCGCGCAGAAGCATCGCTACAGCGAGTTCGAATTCGCGCGGTCTCCGTGTTCGCGTCCTCCACCGCGTCGACTCCGCCAGTGGGATTGGAAAGGCTCGATGAGGGCAAGGCGTTCATGACTGAAATCTGGGTGCAAACGACGAGTGGAAAAGATCCCGGACTCGCCGGTCTATTTGTAGACGTTTCGATGAATCCGGCGCAAGTTGGATTGACGGCGGACTCGATTCAGCTCAATGGAGCATTTGCGATCTCGCAGCGAGGCAGCATCGTGGCGTCGGCGGGCCTAGTCGATGATGCCGGGGGCCTGACCCAGGACAGCGATTTTGCGGCGGGTGGATCGTGGGTCCGCTTGGCCACCATCGCGATGACGGCAGTCGGTCACGGTAGCGTCCGCATCTCACCGCTGCCCGGCATCCTGTCACCAGCCCTCATTGATGGGACCTCAGTGCCTTGGACGGAGGTTGTGTTTGAGTCGGCATCGCTTGTCATTGACACACCGTTTCCGAACCAAAACCCAATCAATCGATTCGACGTCGACAACAACGGTGTTGTCGATCCATTCGATCTATTCATCCTGAAGAACTACTTGGAGACCCATTCGGAAACCGAACCACCGCCGGTCGACCCGCAAAATCCCATCTACCTCGATGTGGTTGGCGACAACCAAATTGATCCGCTTGATCTGTTGGCCCTGGCCAATCATCTCAACGAATCATCGCGACCCAGCCGCAAGCCCACCGATGACGAACTCACTTCACTGACCGAAGCCGTTGACGCTGTGTTTGCTTCACTCGCTTGAAACAAACCGCCGATCACATCCGTCCGCACACAACACCCTACGCTGAGCAGTCTGTCATGAACGTCCCATCGTTTCTTTCATCCGTCCGTATCGCTGTCATCGTGCCACTGTGTTTCGCTGTTGCCGTGTGCATCGGTAGCGCTTCCGTCTCCGCGGGGCTGATCCTATCGTACGCGCCGAATGAGACTGTGGACGGGACGGCGCCATCGCAAGTATTCAGTGCTGGCATCATGGCGAACCCGTTAACTGCGATCGGGCTGACATACCGGCGTGGCAGCGGCACTCTTGCGTACCAGGGTTTCTCAACTGGTGCAGCCACCCCCGGTCAATTCATCACCTTTGGATACGAAAGTACGTTGCCGATTGACTTGGGCACTTTAGACATCGCGTTCAGTTCGGCGCTCGGTCCAGAGGTGGTCGATATTTTTGCAAGCTTCGATGGTGCATCATTTGAGAACCTGCTGTCGCTCAGCACACCCTTTCGACTCGATCCCTACATGCCGCGGATCGACTTGACAGCTCGCACCGCTCGCTCGGCCGAGTTTCGTTTGATTGGCAGTCAGGCCGCACGCAGCGACGGAGTCTTCGGATTCAGTCCACTCGCAGGTTCAACACCCGCAGCAACGATTCAACTGACCGGCGCGATCGCCGCGGTCCCTGAACCGGCCGCCCTCACGACGCTGATTCTCATCGCGGGCTGTTTCTACAGCCAACGCAAACGAGCTGAGCGACGGCGAGTCACGCCGTATTGAGGGCATGGCAAAACGCGGAGTCCCTGCGGACGTCTCGGCATATGGTTCTAACGTTTCAGCGAGCCAATCCCACGTTCATTGACCGAATTGCGAGCAGTGCGGGGTGATGTTGGAAAGGTAAATGCCGATTTGCAGTCACGTGCAGCTGCAGCTTGGACACCCCGGCCTACCGACAACAGGCGAATGACATTTCCGTAGTCCCATTCGCGCCTACCTTCGACAGAGTTGTCGCATTTTTTCTTGGGCCGCGCCGCTGTCGATGGCGTCTGCGGCGATGCGCGCGGCTTGCTGCAAATTGTCCGATTTTCCGACTAGGAGGAGTGCGGCGGCGCAGCCGGCGATGACGGTGTCGCGTGGAGGGCCGGGTTGACCTGCAAAGATGTCGCGAATGACTTGAGCGCTCTCGGCTGGGTCGGCGACGACGAGCGCCTCCGCCTTCGCTGCAGGGAGTCCGAAGTCAGTGGCGGTCCAATGATGCTTGGTTTGCTCTGACGAGCAGACTTCGATGCACTGCGTGATTCCATCGAGTGAAATTTCGTCTTGACCATCTTCGGCACGCACGACGAAGCTTCGCTGAGTATCGAGCTGGCTCAGCGCTGCCGCGATCTTAGCTTGCGCGATCGGTGAGACGGTACCGAGAAGTTGATGCGTGGCGGCGGCGGGATTGCATAGCGGTCCGAGCAAGTTAAACAGTGTTGGCACGCCGAGGCGGCGCCGAATGGCGACGACGTGACGCATTGCTGGATGCAATTTTGCGGCAAAGCAGAAACAGATGCCGATATCGTTGAGGCTGCGTGCGACTTCGGCAGCGTCGGATTCAATGGGCACTCCGAGGTGCTCGAGAACGTCGGCCGATCCCGAGCGACTTGTGGCCGCCCGGTTACCATGTTTGGCGACTGCCACGCCGCACGCCGCTGCCAGGATTGCCACCGCGGTCGAAATGTTAAAAGTGCCCGATCCGCTGCCACCCGTACCGCAGGTATCAAGCAGGATATCGTGCCCATGCTCGATGCGCGTCATGTGACCGCGCATCGCCGTGGCCGCCCCGACGAGTTCGCTGACCGACTCGCCTTTCTCGCGAAGGGCAAGCAGCAACTCGCCAATATTCTCCTCAGCGGCTTCGCCACGCAGCATGGTGTCAATCAGGTGGCCGGTCTGCTCCGACGTCAGATCGGTGCCAGCAAGGGCGAGAGCGGTTGCGGTAGGGAAGTCGAGCATGTGGGAGCGTGGGAGAGTGGGAGAGTGGGAGAGTGGGAGAGTGGGAGAGTAGGCTTATCTTGTCCCTTCTCCTCTTCTCCACCGGGGGCGGAGTTCCTAGACTGAAGGGCATGTCACGAAAAATCATACTCGACTGTGATCCTGGGATCGACGGTGCAGTTGCCATCACGATGGCCTTGTTTGACCCACGCTTGAATGTGTTGGCAGTCACTTCCACTGCCGGGACGGTGGACGCAGAGCAGGCCAATACGAATACGGCGGCGATCATTGCCAAGCTCGATCCGGCGCGGTACCCGCGGATCGGCTCAGCAGTGCCGCCTTTGGATGCACCTGTCCTCGATGACCTGCATCTCAATGGGCCCGATGGATTAGCGGGTTGTCATTTTCCTACGGCGACGCGTCAGAACGATCACCCCAGCGATAAGGTGATGGCCGATTTGATTCGGCGGTATCCAGGTGAGGTGACCATTGTATGTTTAGGGCCCTTGTCGAATCTCGCCCGCTTGCTGCGCCGCGACCCGATGTTAATACCCCTGATTGACAAGGTGATCGTCAGCGGTGGAGCGGTCGCCCATAGTGGGAATGCCAGCGCGGTCGCTGAAATGAACTTTTTCTTCGACCCCACCAGTGCTCGTGAAGTATTTGCCTCACCAACGACGAAAAGTCTGGTGCCGCTCGATGTGACCGACTCGATCACCTTTGGGCTTGATCTGATCGAAAATCTGCCGAGCGAGGCGACACGTGCCGGATGGTTGCTGCATAAAATATTGACCTATAAATTTCGCGTCGGACACCAGAAACTGGGGCGTGAAGTGATGCCGCTCCAAGACGCTGTCACGATGATCTCGCTGGTGGAACCGGAACTATTCCAATGGGAAGAGATGGCGGGTGACGTTGAAGTGAGCGGTACGCTCACGCGTGGAATGACTTTGTTCGATCGCCGTATGCGACCGGAGTGGAAAACCAATATGGAAGTTGCGCGGCGTGCGTCTGCTTCCGACGTTCGTGACGCGATCATCCGTGGCTTGCGGTACGCTGGTCAACAAACTTAGAAAATATTTATGTCGGAACTCTTTTCTGTATCTGGGCTGTTTACCCTGGGCATGCTTGTGCTGCTACAAGCGGTGTTGGGGTTTGATAACCTGCTATACATCTCAATTGAGAGTAAACGGGTTGCTGAAGACAAGCAGTCCATGGTTCGCAAGCTTGGGATTGGGGTCGCGATCGTCTTGCGGATTGCACTGCTGTTTGTGGTCGTCAATCTGATTCAGTTGCTTGAGGATTCGTTCTTTGAGATCCACAACGGGTATGTTGACATGGCAGTTTCCGGCCATAGTTTGATTGTCTTGTTCGGCGGCGCGTTCATTCTGTGGACGGCGATGAAGGAAATTCATCACTTGCTGTCAGATCCCAATGTAGGGTCCGGCGAAGAAAAGCCGACTTCCAGCGTGGGCAAGGCTGTGACATTGATCATCGTGATGAACCTCGTGTTTTCATTTGACTCCATCCTCAGCGCGATGGCACTCACGAAGAATCTGTGGATCATGTCTATAGCGATCATCATTTCGGGTGTGATGATGTTGCTGCTCGCTGATCAGGTCTCTGAGTTCATCAAGAAGAACCGAATGTTCGAGGTCCTGGGGCTGTTCATCTTATTCATCGTGGGTGTCATGTTGGTCAGCGAAGGCGGGGAACTGGCACAGGTGGTTCTATTCGGACATGAAGTCCACCATATGCCCAAGAGCACGTTCTACTTTGTGTTGGCGACATTGATTGTGGTCGATATCGTGCAAACACGTTATCAGAAACGTTTGATGGCAAAGCAGGAAGCGAGAGAGTCTGCCGCGAAGGTCGCCGAGGGCTAACCACCCAAACCGGTCCTCGAAGGCGTGCAGGCTATCGAGGCAGAGTGAATCGTTCCAGACTGAACCGACAGTCGGACGATTGGTTTCGGCGTCTGAATCGCTACGCCAGATCGTGCGACTCGCCCCACTTATCGCCAAACACAAACTCCTGCAGAGGCTTTCGCTGGCGTGGTTTCAAATCGCGATCTCGAAGCTCGTCGGGAACGGATTCGACCGGCGCCGCGTAGCCGATCGCGAGCCCCGTTTTGGCTTCCACATCATCCGGAAGACCGTACAGGCTCCTGACCCGGCCGGGAAAAATCCCGATCATCTGGTGTACGACTAGCCCTCTCGACGTCGCTTCGAAAGTCAAATTGGCGCTGGCGAGACCCAGGTCATGTTCAGCGGCGGCATTGGTTTGACCGTTGCGTGAAAACTTCAAACTGATGCATCCGATCGCCAAGACGGGGACGTGCTTCGCCCACTCCTGGTTCCCTTCCACGAGGCAAGACAGCAGACGCTCAAAAGCGTCGGTGTCCTCACGCCTTGCCACGAGGTAGCTCCACGGCTGCTCGTTGTATGACGACGCTGCCCAGCGAGCAGCCTCAAAGAGCGAACGCAGATCCTCTCGGGAGACGCCCCGGTCAGCAAACGCATAGGGGCTCCAGCGACGGGTGATTAAGTCGTGGACAGGATGATTCGGCTCGGCGTGTTTCGGATGAGTCATGTCAAGTGCTTTCAGTTTGGAAGGTCAAACGTATCCAAGGCAGTCCGCGGTTTAGTTGGCGGTCGTCATGGCGTGGCGGATGAGCCATTGCTGACATAGGTCCGCCCACTGCGAGGCGCCCGGAGTGGAGGCGGCCAATCCCAAGCCGTGGCGTCCGTCATTGAACAAGTGCATCTCCACATCGACGCCGTGGGCGACGCATGCTTCGTAATAAACCAAGCTATTTTGCACAGGAACGGCCTTGTCGGCAGCGGTGTGGAATAGAAATGTCGGCGGTGTTTGTTCGCTCACGCGAGTCTCATTGGACAGTGATTCAACCAGATCCGCCCCGGCATCAGCACCCAATAGGTTTTTTTGACTTCCCTGATGAGTGAACGGTTTTCCCAATGCAATCACCGGGTAGCAAAGGATGCAAAAATCGGGCCGAGATGAAACTCGCAACACCGGGTCGGTAGCGTTGGGGTCGACTTGGGCAAACTGAGTCGCCACCGTCGAGGCCAAGTGCCCACCAGCGGAAAATCCGATCACGCCAATCCGATTGGGGTCCAGATTGAGCTCCTGGGCGCGGCTTCGCAGCGTCTGGATGGCACGCTGGGCGTCGATCATCGGTGCCGGATGGCCGTACCCCTGGCCCTCATTTCCCTTGCCACGCATTCGATAGGTGCAGATCGCCGAGGAGATCCCCATGGAGTCAAACCACTCTGCGAATGCATGCCCCTCGTGACCGATCGCATGATGGCCGTAGCCTCCCCCGGGCAAAATCACTACGCCCGCAGTTGGTTGATCGGAAACCACTTGGTGGATGATCAGTTCCGGAGTGTCACCGTCTTCCTTCAAGTCCGAACCCGGAATCCCGTCTTGCCAAAGCTTGACCGTCGTTGTCGATCCAGACGACTGAGCGGAGCATGGAACTATGTAAATTAGGCTCAGGCAGGAAAATAGAAAAACAGAGACGCACAATCGCATCGAAGGCTCCGGTGGGATTTTCGGGGGAAGGTAGAAAGCGGGAGAGCTCGATTCTAACGAATGGCTGCCTGTCGTGGGCGGTTCGTAAATCATGGGGCCGTGAGTAGCGTGGACGCGGAACGTGCTAGGGTGAGGGTCCCAAGGGAGCAGGGGGATCCAGCGACGTGTCAACGAAATACCCAATACAAGCCTACCATCACGACAACTAACCCGAGCGACAGAATTCTAGGGTCGCCTAAACGAGTCGGGGCGGGGATTTTGAGGGCGGCCAGGGGAGTCTCCCAGGCCAGGTCAGCGCCCATCAATTGGCGCCCACTCCGCGGTTCTGCACCGGGTGATGCGTCGGAACTGATCCGAGGTCGATCAGGCCATAGGAGACTGAGACCGACCTGCAAGATGCAGCAGATGACAAACAAATTGAACGCCATCATCATGAAACCACCCGGTAGATGATTTAATTCACTATCGGGGCGCAGTGTATTGTTGGTGAACACGGCCACTCCTAGTAGCGAGCCGGCAATCAACGTCGTCGCGGCAGCACGTGAACTCGATCCCCGCCAAAACACTCCCATTACGAGCACCGCACTAATCGGTGGTGCGATGTGAGAAATGATTGTCGCCATGCCATTGAAAATACTCTCGAACATGTTCAGTGCCGGCACCAACGCCACTGCAAATATGAGTGCGACGGTGGCTGAAATCCTGCCGAATCGAACGAGCGACGTGTCATCGACCGTGGGACGAAACCGCTTGATCAAGTCATAGCTAACCAGTGTCGAGATTGAATTGAGTGCCCCCGAAACGGTGCTCATCAGTGCTGCCATCAAGGCTGCGACTAACACGCCGCGTAAGCCGATGGGCAACAGTTCGGTGATCATGCTCGCATAGATACCCTTGCTCTTCACTTTGCCGTCGACGGTAATCAGCGACAGGTCCAATCGTCCGTCGAGGTGCAACGCATATGCCAGCAATCCAGGTAGTACAAACAGGAACACTGGCAGGATTTTGAGCACCCCTGCAAATATCGGCCCCTGTCTCGCGTTGAGTTCGTCCTTGGCACCGAGTACCCGCTGGACGATCGTTTGATCAGCGCACCAATACCAGATACCGAGTACGGGGTAACCCAGCAAAATTGCGTACCAGGGCATGTTGTCGGGGTCACCGTGGGGTCGCAGCATCGATAATTTTTGCATTTCGTCTTCACGGCCGAGTAGGGAGGTCAGATTCGACCACCCATCCCAACCCCCCGGCGAGTCCGCTGTTCCGCCGAGTTGATAATAGGCTAAGCCAGTGATCAGCGCCGCGCCGGCGAGCAACACTACGGTCTGAATGCACTCTGTCACGACGACCGCCAACAGTCCGCCCACAATGGTATAGACACCCGTTAAGACGCACAGCACGACGATACTGAGCATCATCGAAACGCCGAGCAGTTCCTCCAAAATGATACCACCGGTGAGCAGTGCAAACGCGATGTGAATGACGATCGCAGACACGATCGAGATCAACGCCAACACATCGCGGCAGATCCGGTTGTAACGTCGCTCGAGAAAATCAGGCAGCGTCGCGATCGATGAGCGGATGTAGAAGGGAGCGAAAAAAAGTCCTAAGAGTATGAGCGTGAACCCGGCCATCCATTCAAAATTACCGTTGAGCAGCCCAGTGTCGAAACCGTTTTGCGCGAAGCTCACCAAATGCAGCGTTGAAATATTTGTCGCAAAGAGCGCCAAGCCGATACTGAGCCAACCGAGGCTCTTGCCGGCGAGAAAGTACTCCTCGGCAGCGCCCTGTTTCTTTTTGTGACGCCAAGCAGCGAACAAGCCGATCGCGACGATGCCGATCAGGTACGTGATGGCGGTGAGCATATCAATCGCGCCGAGCCGGATACTGCCAGCGTCAGAGCTTGCGTGAGCCTCAGTATAGATTGCCGAGAGGAAAAATGCGTTCAATGGACCAGCTCAAGAAAGGGCAACGCGGTTGGGTGGGGACGAGATACTTTAACGCGGATCTCTCTTGATTTGTAAAATCTCACATTGACATTTTTTGGGCTTCAGCAATCTTGTTCGTTTCGAGCGGTTTCGTTCTGGTTGGCGTCTGCCAATCCGTGATCGCGGCACTTTGAAATGTGCGGTATGAACGAGCATCTTCTTTCGGGTTTGCTGATTCTCTCTGGGTTGGTGGCACTCATCATTGGCGGCGAGGTGCTCGTGCGAGGTGCCTCGGCTGTCGCGGCGGCATTTCGGATACCGCCGCTTGTCATTGGACTGACCGTGGTGGCTTTTGGCACGAGTGCCCCTGAACTCGGCGTCAGTTTGCAAGCGGCATTTTCGGGCGCCTCCGATGTCGCAGTGGGGAACGTCGTTGGGAGCAACATTTTTAACGTGTTACTGATCCTCGGCATCTCGTCGCTCGTTACCCCGTTAGTGGTGTCGAGCCAACTCATCCGGTTTGATGTGCCTTTGATGATCGCTCTGTCCTGCCTGACCTGGGGACTTACGAGTGACGGCGTGCTCAGCCAAATCGATGGGATGGTGCTGTTCTCGGTCCTCATCGTCTACCTCGCCATCTGCTTGCGAACGGCGCGGAGGGAGTCCAAGCAGGTCCAGCAGGAGTTCGCGGCGGAGTATGCCAGCGACAGCAAAAAACCAGTTCGTATGTCGGTGCAATTCGCGTTGATCGCCGCGGGTCTGGTTTGTCTTGGGTTGGGAGCAAAGTGGCTAGTCAGTGGCGCTGTGGCGATCGCGACCTGGTTCGGCGTGAGCGAACTGGTTATCGGACTGACCATCGTTGCCGCGGGCACGTCGCTACCTGAGGTCGTGACGTCGGTGGTCGCGAGTATTCGAGGCGAGCGGGATATCGCCGTTGGCAATGTTGTGGGCAGCAACATTTTCAATCTCGCCTGTGTTCTCGGTTTGACCGGTGTCATCTCGCCAGCTGGGATTCCGGTGAGCCCCGATGCGATTCGCTTTGACATTCCCATCATGGTTCTGGTGGCGGCAGCGTGTTTGCCCATTGTCTTTACAGGCAGTCGCATCTCTCGGACTGAGGGAGTTGTGTTCTTGATCGGCTTCGCAGCTTACAACTACCTGCTGATTTGGGCATGATCCTAGCGTCAGCGTCGAGCAAGCTGAGTCGAGCAAGCCCTAGTTAACCGCGATGGTGCCACCAGCCCACAATGTACCGCGGTGGCGGAGTCGTTACTGGCAGTCAATCGGGCAGGTCGCGGAGGTCGTCAACGGGCGGTTGATAGCATCGACCTTAGTGACGTAAGGGTGAGCCGAGTCGAGGGTGAGCCGAGTCGAGGGTGAGCCGAGTGCTGTCATGCACTGAGCCGTGGCGCCAGCCCAGCCGCCGATGTGTCTCCACCCTTGAGAATCCACCTGTGGGAGTGACCCAGGGTAAATTTGGATGGACCTACCAATCTCGCAGCCTCGGAGTAACGTTGGTCCCCCGTTAGAGCACGCCGCCGTGAGTTCGAATGGGTGTCAGGTGACTCGGGGCGTCGAGCTGCCAGAATCGTTCCCACTCGTCAACCATTGCACGCAAGTTTTCCGAGGTATACAGCAACTGCTGAACCCGGCGTTCGGGGCGGGCGGAGTAAATTGGAAGAAAACATCCGACCGAAGTCGTGATCACCATCATTAAAGCGATGCCGAGGATCAATCGGGAAGCGAGCGCTCGAAGTGATGCCGAGGGACTTCGCTTTGCCCGGCCGGTCGTTTCGGTCGCTGGGGTGGCGTCGATCGCCGTGGTCGCAAGTTTCATGGGGAGTTCCTCCGTGAACAACATGGGCTCGCGAAATTGAATCACCCCCACTCGCCGGTAGGGCGAATCGGACGGTCAGCTTCGCGAGCTGGTTTCGAATTTTGGCTGTGCGTGGATCGAGCGGATTGCTCGGTTGCGTCGGCGGTCGGTTTAAGCGGTGGCGTGCCCTGCGGTTCATGGTCTGAATCGAGCCATGCCGGACGTCCGGGTTGCTCGCTCAGATCCTGCACTCGTTGCTCCATCTCCTTACCGGGTTTGAAGCTGACGACGTATTTTTCAGGAACATGAACTTGTTGACTGGTCTTGGGATTTCTCGCACTGCGAGCGGCTCGAAGTTTCACCTCGAAGACGCCAAAGTTTCGCAGTTCAATTCGTCCCTCGCGGACCAACATCTCGATAATCGAGTCGAAGGTCCGTTGCACCACTTCTTTGGTCTGTTGTTGCGTCAAACCGAGTTCTTCGGAGATGACGCGTACGATCTCTTTCTTGGTCACTCCGCTGACACTCCCATCCAGTTGACTCGTTCAGATGCACAGCTAAGTCAGCATCGTGTTGACGCAAACCTTTAAAGCTGCTCGACTTAGGAGTCGTCACTGTATGGACGTGAGCGGGCGAGTGTCAAGCGGCGTGGGGGCAGAAAGTCAGGCGAAACAGAATTTTGCCAGCTGACTGCCTGTCGTTCACCTCGTTACCGAGGCTGTAGACTCCGCGCCACATTGACCCGCAATTAGGGTATCGACCGTCACAATCGTCAAAGTCCAATCAAACTGAGAATAATTTGAGTTTGTTGGCGTCGCGTCGCGAGCGTTCAGACAGATTTCTCTCGGCGGCGGATTTCGATCTGGTCCAAAGTGTACAACTGACCACTTCCAGCGCCCGGGCACACATCGCAAGTATCCTGCCAATCAGCGGGTGTTTCCAGCGTACTGTCCCAAAACGGCCACGTTCGGCACTGGATTGGGCGTGCTTGGTAGACCAGGCAATGTCGCGATTTGGGATCCAAAAAGATACAGTCGCCGTCGGGATACTCGATCAGGCTGGTTTGGTTTCCCACCGGGCGGGTGAATTTTCGCTCAAATTCCGCAACGCTCAATTCAAGTTCTTTCGCCATCGCGGCGGTCTCTGACTCGTCGATGAATACGTACCCGGGTTCGCCACTGCAACAGGCACCACACTGGGTACATTCAAAACGCAGTCCATCTGCGTACCACGGCGAGCGGACGGGTGCGGTCGAGCGGGATTTCGGTGTTGGCATGGGTCTCAGTTGACTAGGAATCGTATCCGCGCGGATGGGATTGGTGCCACCGCCACGCCGTGTCGACAACTTCTTTGACGTCGGTGTATTTGGCATTCCAATCTAGCAATTCCTCTGCCAAGCGTGCATCGGCGACCAGTTCGGCAGGGTCTCCAGGACGGCGATCACCCATCACGACCGGGATCTCATGTCCGGTGACCTCTCGGCAAGCTTCAATGATTTCCCGAACGCTAATGCCTTTGCCGGTGCCGAGATTGACACAAATTCCTTGGCCTGGTTCGAGTCGATCCATCGCACGCAAATGCGCGTCGGCGAGATCTTCCACGTGAATATAGTCGCGAATGCATGTCCCATCGGGTGTGGGATAATCGTCGCCGAAAATCGTGATGCTTTCACGTTGGCCCAAGGCGACTTGCAGGACGATCGGGATCAGGTGCGATTCGGGGTCATGATGCTCGCCAATGTGGCCATCGGGGTGAGCCCCAGCCGCGTTGAAGTATCGCAGTGCCGCGTAGGCGAATCCATAGGCGTGTGCGTAGTCGGCGAGTGCTCGCTCGATCACAAGTTTGGTGAACCCGTAGGGATTGATCGGATTTTGCGGGGTCGATTCCGCGATCGGCACCGTGTCGGGTTGCCCATAGGTCGCGGTCGTGCTGCTGAAAACAATCTTTTTGACGTCGGCCCGCCGCATCGCTTCAAGCAGTGACAGTGCAGCGACCACATTGTTTTGATAGTACGCAGCGGGGTCTTTGACGGATTCCCCGACTTCGGCAAAGGCTGCAAAGTGCATGACAACATCGATCGAATGGTCGCGCAGCGTATTTTCGACGAAATCGGTGTCGTTCAAGTCGCCGCGAATGAGCGCCCCGTCAGGTACCGCTGCGGCATGACCACGTGAAAGATTGTCCAACACAACGACTTTGTGGCCGGCGGCGATGAGCCGTGCAACGGCGTGCGAGCCAATGTATCCAGCACCACCTACTACCAAAACGTTCATCTACTTCATTCCAAGCAAAAGTTGGGTCGATAAGAAGTAGCAGAGGATAGCGAAATCACACGCGAGGGACTACTGATGGCCAAACGAATCACGAAGCTGCAGCAGCTCCAAAACGGTGGCTCGGCCCCCAAAAAAGTCGATGCGAGCGACTCGATTTGCGCCGATTTTCTGACCTATCTGAAACGCGAGTGCCATCTGGCTAAGAACACCATCGCTGCGTACAGCCGCGATATGAAACAATTTGTCGCATGGTTGGGGGGGCGTAAACCGGCCGAAGTGAACGTAACCGAATTGTCGGACTTCGTCGGTTTTCTTCACGACCGCGATCTCGCGCCAGCGTCGATTTCGCGCAACATCGTCGCGGTGCGAATGTTTTACAAGTATCTCCAGCTCGAGGGTCTGGCGACCGAGAATCCCGCCGAATTGATTGCCACCCAAAAGGCTTGGCAGCGGATGCCAGGCGTGATGTCGCCGTCAGAAGTCGATGCATTCCTATTCGCGGTTAAGAAGAGCGACTCGTTCTGGGAACGTGATCGAGCCTTGCTCGAAGTACTCTATGCCACGGGGTGCCGCGCCTCCGAGGTCTGTTCATTGCGAGTTCGAGATCTTTCGCTGGGTGAGAAGCATTTACGCTGCCACGGGAAAGGGGATAAACAGCGGATGGTACCGATCGGCGGGCGGGCGATCGCTGCGATCGAACTGTATCTGTCGCAGTCGCGTGGAATGCTCGCTGCACGGGCTCCTGCGCTCTGCGACGAGTTGTTTCTCTCTCGGGGTGGCCGCCCCTTAGATCGCATCCAATTGTGGAGACTGGTGAAACGATATTCCCAGCGCGCCGGAATTCTCTCGGAGATCAGCCCACATTCACTGCGGCACAGTTTTGCCACACATCTCCTCGCTGGCGGTGCGGACCTCCGTCAGGTCCAAGAGATGCTTGGCCACGCCAGCATCCAGACCACTCAAATCTATACCCACGTCGAACATAGCCGCCTGCAGCGTGTCCACCGCGAATTTCACCCGCGGGCGTGAAGGCCGTCTAGCGACAATTTCCTGGCAGCGAAACATTTCGCCGGTGGCGTGCGCAGAGGCCGAGAATTGCGTACTATTGTGAAATCATTCAATCCACAACGTCTTTTTTACTGGACCATGAGCAGTACCTCGAACCTCGATGCCGCGTTTTCATTGGCGACTGAGCACTACCAAACGATCGGCGTCGATGTGGACGCAGCATTGAAAACGCTCGCCCAAACCGCAGTTTCGATGCACTGCTGGCAAGGCGACGATGTCGCGGGATTTGACCATGTTGGAGAGCTGGGCAGCGGTCTGGCGGTCACTGGAAACTATCGTGGTCGCGCCCGCACGGCGGAGGAGCTTCGCGGCGACCTGGAGATGGCTTATTCGCTGATTCCGGGGCAGCAGCGTTTGAATTTGCACGCCATGTATGGCGAATTCGATAGGCCTGTTGATCGTGACGAAATCGGCGTTGAACACTTCCAAGGCTGGATGGATTGGGCACGCGACCAGCACGTGTCACTGGACTTTAACCCAAGCTTCTTCTCTCACCCCCAGGCCGCCGATGGCCTCACGCTCGCCCATCCCGATAAGGGCATTCGCCAGTTCTGGATTGATCACGGGATCGCCTGTCGCCAGATCGCGGCTGCGATGGGCGATGCACAGGGCAACGCCTGCATCAACAACGTGTGGGTCCCCGATGGTTATAAAGACACTCCTGCCGACCGGACGGCACCGCGGCAACGTTTGACTGACTCGCTTGACAAGATGTTCGCCGATCCGATCGACAGTTCACGCATGCTCGACGCCGTTGAATGCAAACTGTTCGGAATCGGATCGGAGAGTTACGTCGTCGGCTCACATGAGTTCTACATGGGCTACGCGATCACACGCAACAAAGTCTTGTGTCTCGATGCAGGACATTTCCATCCTACTGAAGTCATCTCGGACAAGATTTCAGCGACGCTGCTGTATGTTCCCGAGCTGCTGCTGCATGTCAGCCGCGGCGTTCGATGGGACAGCGATCACGTTGTGACCATGACGGATGAGTTACAAGCGATCATGCAGGAGATCGTTCGCGGTCAATACCTTGATCGGGTTCATATCGGGCTGGACTTCTTTGACGCGAGCATCAACCGAATCGCTGCTTGGGTGATCGGTACCCGGAATACTCTCAAGGCGATTTTGATGGCGCTCCTCGAACCGACCGCAGACCTCCAACAACTCGAGCGAGAAGGTGACTTTACCGCTCGCCTCGCATTGATGGAAGAACAGCGAACGATGCCGTTTGGTGCCGTCTGGGACTACTACTGTGACGCGTCGGGTGTCCCCGTCGGACGTCAATGGCTGACGGCTGTCCGGCAATACGATGCGGATGTATTAGCCAAACGCTAGGATAGATGCCTCGCGAACGAGTGAAGCAAGTCCCGGGAAGCTGTTCGGCATGTGCCGGGACGCCAAGCAACCATACCGTGTGATCCATCAATTGAACTGCCACGAAGTGCCTACTACCAGAGCGAACCCCGTCATGCCCCAGTCTACCACCACCCCCTGTCTCCAGTGGACGCATCCTCGCGACGAGATTATCGCCACAATGCAGCGGATCTATCGCTCGCGGATGACAACGACGTCAGGTGGTAACCTGTCGATTCGTGATACCAACGGAGATATTTGGATCACGCCAGCTCGGGTTGATAAAGGCCGTCTGAAACGCGAGGACATCGTATGTGTCAGGGCGGATGGTTCGCTCGATGGGAAACATCCGCCGTCCTCAGAGTTTCCGTTTCACAAAGCGATCTACGACGTGCGCCCGGACATCGGGGCCATCGTCCACGCCCATCCGGTCGCCTTGGTGGCCTTCAGTATTTGTGGTCGTACACCAGACACACGAATATTTCATCAGGCCAACGCGGTCTGCGGTACGACCGGGTTTGCGCCCTATGCCTTGCCTGGCAGTGACCGACTCGGCCAATCCATCGCGACACAATTCAAGACAGGTTGCGATAGCGTGATTCTAGAAAACCACGGTGTGGTCGTGGGTGGTGAAACGTTGTCGCAGTCGTTCGAGCGTTTCGAGGCCTTTGAGTTCTGTGCCAAAACACTGATCCACGCTGGGCAGATCGGAAAGATCAACTACCTCGACGAAGCGCAATTGAAACTAGCCCGCGAGCGCAGCGTCCAGCTTGAATCTCTCGACAACCATCAGCCGACATCCGAAGAACTCGAGCTTCGCCGCACGCTGCGTGAGTTCGTTCGCAGGGGTTGCCGGCAGGGACTGTTAATCAGTACCGAGGGGAGCTTTTCCGCCCGGGTCGCCGACGATGCCTTCGTGATCACGCCGACGCAGCGTGATCGGGAAACCTTGGTGGCTGGTGATCTGGTCTATGTGGCGGGTGGGGCACGCGAGGCAGGCAAGAAAGCCAGTCGCGCCGTGCTGGCGCACCAAGCAATTTACCAAAAACATCCCGATGTTCACGCCATTGCGTTTGCTCATCCTGTTGCTGCGACAGCGTTCAGTGTCACCGACGCCATCTTTGACTCGAAAACAATCCCGGAAAGCTACGTGTTTTTACGAGATGTCAGCCGCGTGCCGTACGGCATTCAGTATCGCAGCGATGGCTCGATAGCTGATCATATTTCCTCGTCATCGCCCACCGCGGTGTTGGAAAACGATGGCGTCTTGATAACAGGATCGAGCATTTTGGCGACGTTCGATCGCTTGGAAGTCTTTGAGTCGACGGCGGAGGCGCTTGTTCAATCCCGGGCCATCGGACCACTTTCGGCGATGCCCAACGATGTGATCAGCGAACTGCGAGAAGCGTTCGGATTGAACGATTAGGCCCGCGCTGCTTCACACGCGAAGCCGTGGAAGTCATCGACAATAAGTGAAGACTCTCGTTCCCATTAAAATCGGCAGGCGAAACTCCCGGCGAGTTCCGCCTCACGAAAACTCAGATTGAATCGAATGATTCAAATTCTTTTAGCGACCAACACGCGGAAGAGCGAAAGTGGATTGTTCTTGTGGCAACTTTCGACTTCGATGGGTAGTTCCGTCAGCAGTTCATTGACTTCCAGATCGGTGCGCCAACCCAAGCGGCGGGTGATTCCGCCGGCCGAATCGACGACACGTGCGATCAGGGGGTTTCCGCTACGGAAGTGATTGATGACGAGGATTCGCCCGCCAGGTTTGCATACTCGCACCATCTCGCGCATCATTTTGTCTGGCCGCGAGACCACGCTGATCGTGTGAAACGAGGTGACCAAATCAAAGCTGGCGTCGTCAAACTCGAGTTCCTCGGCGTTCATCGGCCGCACCTGGACGTGGTTCCACTGATTTTTTTTAATCAGGACTTCGGCCTCGGCCAGCATCGACTCCGATAGATCCACTCCGAGAACGTCCGCATGACGCGGGTAGGAGTCGAGGGACAAACCCGTCCCCACACCAACTTCAAGCACTTTTGCCCCCGATGGGATATTGAGGGCGGTCAAATTCGTCTGGATGCGTCGCTTCGCCACCGCTGGCCATACCGCTTGGTAGGCAGGGACCAAGTTATGATAAAAGTGACTTTCGTGAGGCTGCGGTGCAGTCTCCTCCGTAGTTGATTCCATTTTCAGCATGAATGCCCTTTTCCCGATGCGTTGATCGGTGAGCGACCGGCTCACGGATGTACTTGTTGAGTTACCAAGTTTTTAATCGAAATCGAGGCCCGTGTCCTCGGCTCGAGAGCCATTTCTTAGCGAATATTGCGCCACGATTACACTCCGGCTACCATTCCGTCCCACCACGCGATCGAGACTGTCATCGAAAGCAGTATTTTTAGCCGCTCTTCACAGGGGATCCGCCCGTTTTGCCTGTGTGAGTGTGTCCTCAATGTGGATCCGATAAAGCAGGGCACCTGACTACCGTTCCACGCCGCAGAACACGAAAAACCGCATCGGCAGGTACCTTCGGGTACGTGTCGATGCGGTTAATCAGTGTCCGCCAATCAGTGTCCGCCAATCGGTGCCAGACATGCAGGTGCTCCGTGGCGTATGGTGGACGGCCACCGACTGCGCCTCAGCATGAGATTCTTCGGCCCCTCAGCTTTCACCTAGTGCTTGTGGTCCGCATGATCTTGATCGCCACCGTTGCGAGTTCCCGCCGTATTCAGCTCCTTCACCTTGGCCAGCGTCGCGACGGGGTTGGACTGTGCCCTGTTGGTGCACCCGCTGCAACACAGGTACACGGGGGTGCCGTCAATTTCTAGCTTGATCGGTTCCCCCATCGCACCGAGTAGACTGTGGCTGGCAACGGCACAATACTTCTGTGCTTCGATTGCTTTGCGTTCTGCCACTGGCAATTTCGCCAGCGTGTGTGTCGAGTCGCGCAGCTTCGCGACTGTTTTAACCGTTGCGGCGCCACCGGCAACAGCTTTATCGACGCAACCCTTGCAGCATACGAACACCGGCTTGCCTTCGATCGTCAGTTTCTGCGGTGTACCCATCGCACCGAGACGATCGTGCGTCCTAATCGGACAGAATCGCTGACTCATCGCCAGTTTCTTGTCTTCCGGTGTCAAGCCGGACAAGGCTGCCGAAATTTGCTTTTCGGCCTTTGACACCGTCGCATGTTCGTGGCTCGCAGGATGTTCGTGGCCGTCATCGGCGGAACTCGACGTCGCTGTGAATCCGCCCGCGAATACGGCCAAGGCGAGGGCGATGTTAGGGAATCGTGCTACTTTCATCTGTGATTTGTCCTTCCATTGGGGAACTTAAGAGGTGCAATGCAGGCGATCCGGTATCCCGCGTGAGATCCCGCATCCCTGAGTCGCACTTAGCGTTGAACGTTGCTCTTGAGAGGCTTCGGCAGCACCGTTTCTTCACGGAAAGTCAGTGCTTTCCGGTAATAGGCTTTCTGCCCTTCCAATGATTGTTGGGGACCGCTCCCTCGATCCGTTGTCCTGGGGCGAGCTCATCGTGCAAATGCAGTGCTCGCGTCGGTCGGTGGGGCGATCAACGACTGCTTGCAGATGCGGCTATGTTTTTGTGGCCGCGTTTTAGTTGGCTGCTAACAAACGATCCATCTCATTGAGATCGCGCAGGCCGATGGCAATTTTCCGCGTTTGATTGGCGGTCCATGCCACAGCCAGCCCCTGTTCATTGCCGGTTACATGCAGCTCATGATCGCCATGCTGGACCAGCCGCACAGGCAGTTCGCCAAAATCCACACTCTGTCCACTGCACTGTTCGATGACTAGAAACGTTGATCCGTCAGGACGTTCGCAGACGCACGCGACGCAGTTGCAATCGCCAGGCCCACACATACACTCGCCTGCAACGCAAGCGCATTGCGGCAGCGTCAGCAATTGCGTTGAAATCAGCTTGGCCCCGCTAGGCAGAGGCGACTGCACCAAGGTTCGGAAGCCGACCTGTTTGACCACTTCATCAGCCGAGGCTTCGCGACCCGCATACTTTTTTGCTAATGCTCTCATCGCCAGTTCCGTGTCTTCCTGTTGCAGCGAAACAGTGTCTTGAAAACTGATGGAGGTCGCATGTAGCGGCCGTTCCGCCAAGTGCCGATGGCCCGCATCGGCGACCTGTTCAGGTGCTGGGGAGGCTCGCCACGACCAGGTGAAGATTGCGATCGATGCCGCCAACGACGCGGCGATAATTAGAATATCCTTGACCATCGACTGCCGTTTCCGAGCAGCAGGCGAATTGCCTGACACGTTCTCTGTCATCGCATGCTCGGTCTGCAACTTCGCCGCGAACGCCGCCCACGGCGGTGGCTGCGATCCATTCCAATCCTGACCGACCAATCTACTGATTCGAGCGTAACTATCGAGCTCCTCGCGACACGTCGTGCACTGTCCAACGTGCAAGTCGATCTCGTGAGACAGGGTCTGCGAAAGCTCGCCGTCGAAGTGCGCGGAAAGCTGTTCTGAAACGGATTCGCAACGCATCGCAGTTATCTAATTCTGAGTAAACATCGGTCGTGGGACGGGGTTTGCGTTCAATGTGGAAACGCGTCAAAGAGGGCCAGGAAGCGATCGCCATTACGCCTAAACTCATCACGTCGGTACTCATCGGTCCTGCCGACGTTCAATTTGATGCCTGACGACGCCGTGCTCTTCACGAAAACCTTACTATCTCAACTAAATATGAGCGTGGGGCCTCTCCGTGTCAGCACCAATGGATTCACTGACCGAGAAATTCTCCCACATCCCACCTGGTTGGCAAGTCGGAAGTCGCGAGGTAATGGCTCGCACTCGTCCCAGCCGCGATCTGCTGCCGTCAAAACTTCCGTGAGCGGGGGGCTGTGCAGCGGCTTTTCCAACACGCCCGAGAGACGCGAGCATCTTTTTCTCAGAATTGTGCATGATTTCGCGAAGGACCACTGCTCAGTATGCATCCAAGCTAGCCAGACCAGCCCGGGGAATCGGGCGTTGAGCGATTCACGATCACGGACGATCCAATGAACCCAATGTTCGATAGCCTGATGAAACTCGCCACACTGATCGCCGTCGCTCTGTTCTCCGCTGGGGCACCGCGGTCAGCGAACTGCGTTTGTGCACATCACCCGTCACCACTGGATTTTTCGGTAGCCGGTACTGGGCCCACTGCGGGTACATGGGGTGCGGTCGAGTCGTGCTGCTCGCCTGAGCGTTGCTGTGCAGCGGAGTCTTTGCCCCGCGGTGAATCCTGTCCCTGGGGGTGCCAGCAGGGCTCTCCCGACCAAGGTGTAGAGCCCCAGCAAAAGTCATACGCGCAAATCTTGGCGAGCGAACCGGCTTGCCGCTGGCATATCAGCAGTCGTGCTCGATCTCGCTTGGCCGCGGAGGGGGCACCCAATGTGCTCGCTGGTGCATCTCTTTGCGTGTTCTTGTGTCGTTTTCGTTTGTAGGGGATGTCCTTTGGATATTCGCCCCACCCAATCAAACCAAACGACATTCTCCACCGGAACGTGATTTCTAAATGATCATGCAAGAACTATTTGCGCCCGTCGCGACACCGAGATACCAGCGCACCTCGACAGATCCATTCGTGATGAACTGTCCCGTTTGCGGGCACCCGGCGCAGGTACCGCAGCAATTCGATCGCGAAAGCGTCGCGTGTGTTCACTGCAACGGCACATTCGTCGTGACCGAGCAATCCAACGGAATCAGGACTGCGCGATCCATTTCGACCGTCATTCAAGGAATGCAAAGGGCTGCATCGCGCCGTCCACCGAGGCAGACCGACGAGTCGCTTCCCGAGGCATATCGACGTCGCTCACCGTACGGACGTCCCATTGCATTTGTGATTGAACCCCGTGATGAGGTATTCGCTCGGTTGACCGGTGACTTGCGGGAGTTAGACCATCGCGTGGTGCGAGCCACCTCCGCTGCTGAGACGCTCAGAGCCTGTGGGACACATCATCCTCGATTGGTCGTCGCATCACTTCACTCTCCCGATGTAGATGCATGGAAGCTATCGCCGAAGCTTGCCGCGTTCAGTGGAGACACGCAAGTCATCCTTTATGGTGCTGAAGTCGCGGTCTATGACTACGCGATGGCCGACTTTCTAGGTGTTACTCAATTGATCGAGTATGGTGGCGACGTCTTTCGACTGTCCACTCGCATTCGTCAAACGCTTGGTTGTCAAGCTGCGACGCTAGAAGCGAAGCACCGGCATGTCGCGTAACGGTTCAGTCGCCAGGACTTGATACCCTTAATGGGTATGCCTAGACTGGTCCACCGTACTGCTCCTTGTGCCCTCGAGGACGCACACTCTTGTCAGCCCAAAAGTGCCACTTGTTGAGCCACCCACGCGAATCGAGCGATGACGAATTGAGTGGAGTTTCGGATGATTCTGTCGCTACCGACTACATGGTTCGGCAGTGTCTGGCGGGTGACCGCAATGCGATGGCGCGGCTGTACGATCAATGTAGCGGCCGCGTCTACGCCTTGATGGTTCGCATGGTGGGGCGACAGGACGCGGACGATGCATTGCAGTTGGCATTCATGCAGATTTTTCGCAAGCTAGATTGCTTCCGTGGTGAGTCAAGCCTCGATACATGGATTTATCGAGTCGCGACGAACGAGGCATTGCAATTACTGCGACGTCGCAAGCGACGTGACGTTGACACACTTAGCGTTGAGCCTGAGTCCAAGATCAGTGATCTCGGACTCCGGCTGGAGGACGCTGAAATCTTGGAGGCTGGACTCGCCAAGCTCGAACCGGAGTTGCGTGTGGTGCTGACGTTGAAAGAGGTGCAGGACCTCTCCTACGCCGAGATTGCGGAGGTCATGAACATCCCGGAGGGCACAGTCGGCTCGCGATTGAATCGGGCCAGACGTGAGTTAAAAGCACACCTGGAGCGGCTTGGATGGGGGTGAGGGACGGGAGAACAAAAAGAGGAGTGAGGCGTGGAGAACGCGAGCTTTCGCTCCCTCCGTCTTCATGTCTCAGTAAGGGCAGCCAACAGTGCGGTCGATCTGCGCGATTGTGCCCGCAAGTGTGGCGTGAATGCGAGCCAGTTGTGTTTCGAACATGAGGAGCTCTCGGTAGGTTTCGATGAGCGTGTAGAAGTCGGTGCGTTCTCCCCGATAGTCCGCGACCGCCAACCTCAGCGTGTCTTCCGTCCGCGGTACGAGGCGCGTTCGGTAAAGTTCATCCTGCTCGACGAGCGCATCGGCTTGAGAGAGAAGTCGGCGAAGACGCCCATAAATCTCATTTCGCTCGGCTTCGAGACGTTGTTGAGTGCTGCTGGTGCGGCGACTCGCTTCACGGATTCCAGCATCGATCTTTTCACGCCAGATTGGCAGTGTGGTGCCGAATGTCAGGCTGAGTTGATCATTGCCGTTGGCAACTGGGCTAAGCACATCGTGGTTGTCGCTGACGATGCCCCAGTTCAACCCCACCATAAAATCAGGATACTGTTGCAAACAAGCTAATTTTTGCTGTTGGCGATCACGCTGAATTTCAGCTGCGAGCCCCCGGAGACTGGGGTTGCAATGCTCAGCTTGCGCTATCAACGCCGCTAACTGAATGGGTGCGTCAGCAATGTCGAGTTCTTCGGTTGCTTCGGCCATCAATGCGATCGGCTGCTGCATGAGGGCGGCCAGGTCGGCCTGGGAGACCTCCTTTTGTCTGCGAAGCTGGATCAATTGGTCATCCAACCGATCGATTTCAAGTTGAGCACGGAGGACGTCTTGCTGAGTTCCGCCGGCGCGATAGCGGGCTTCAGCGACCCTATTGAGGTCGTCGACGAGCTCTCGCGTCTGTTCGATCACTTGCATCGCCCGGGTGGCGTACCACACCTCATAATATGCAAGACGAACGGATTCGGTGACCTGTCGTTCGATGCGTTCGAGTTCCGCCTGGGCCATTTGCGCTTCGCGGCTGACAATTGCTCCTCGGGTGCGAAGTTTGTCTGGAAACGGCACTCCCTGTTGCAGCGACATCTGGTTGGCGACTCGGCCGGCGGCGGTTTGCGTCGCGTTGTTTTCCAATGGCCAGAAGGTGTTGTTGAACTGCGGATCGGGGAGAGCGGTTACCTGTGGGATTCGATCCTGTTCCGCATAGACGCGCTGCCGGGCCGCTTGAATGCTGGGGTGCGTGGCGAGTGCCTGCTGCACAAAATAGCCGACTGGTTGGCTGGTGTATGAGCGGGCGGGAGCGAGAGAGTCTGCGGTTCCTAATCCCGGCCTGTCTCCTGGTTGCACCAGCTCGCCGTCAGACTCATCTCGATCTCTCTGATTGCCGTTGTCGAAATCGATCGCAAGGAGTCTGTTAAATGGTTTCGCTGTGGCCTCTTCGTTCAGATCAAGTTGAGTGGGTGTTTCGGGCGCATCAAGAACTGCAGCATCTCGGTCGCTGCGGTTCACCATCTGGACGTCTTCGTAACCGACCGAGCGCAGGTCGGATGCCTCCTCACTGGAGTGTTCAAGGGCGATCGTTCCGGACGTTTCCGGCCCGGCGTGGGTGACCGCTGGGGGCAACACCGCGTGCGTCCCCCATGTGGATTTTGGTCGCCTGGTAGCACAACCAGCTGTGCAGGACGCGATGATCGATAGCGCTAACAAATGACGCGCTCGCCGGCTGGAATTGTCCCGATTTTGAGTTCGCGCCATGACAAACTGGCTCCATCCAGTTACTCTGTGAGTGGATCGTTCAAAGCGAGTTTCTGACTTGCCTTGAACTTTCCGGCCCGATTTGCGATATACTTCGTATACCGGGTCTAGGTATCAGTTTCGGAAGGGGAACGTGTTTCGCTCGCGTCTAATTCGTACCGTCGTTAATCTTTCACTGATCGTCGCAATGATGATTCAGCCGGGGATGGCGTTGGCTCGGGCGAGTGAATGTGGTGCGAAGGATTGCGGTGCAACATGTGCATCCACTGACACGTGTGATGGCTGTGGATGCTGCCAAGTCGCCACGCCAGAGCTGAAGTGTTCCTGCTGCGACGTTGGCGAGCGTTCAGCAGACAAGAATGATTGCTGCAGGGAAGAAGCCGACTCGGATACACCGGAACGGATTTCACTGTCCGGTGGAACGCTGGAACTGAAAACCATCGTGATCAGTACAGCCGAACCCTCTCTAGATACTCGCCTGGGGATCGCAATTCCCAACTCGACGGGCGATGTTGACATCAGCTCCACCTGTCACTGCGGAGTCGAGAGCTCTCCTCTGGGTGAACCTGCGCCGACCCGCCCAACCATTCCTCCTCGGGATGCGGTTGCGATTCGGCACTCCGACTTGGCCGACCTGTTTGGTGGTCAGCACCTTCCACGGCGCCCTCGCAACGATCGTGGTGTGGATTGCGTACGACCTCACTTCTCTCAGATCCAGCTCTGCATGTGGCGGCTGTGATGGGGGCTGCTTCGGCAGTTTTCTTTTCGCTGCATAGTGATTCTCGCAGCTGCGTGGACTGACCAAGTCGACGACGCCAGCAGTATGTTTCTGTATACGCTTCGACGCACATCGGCGTAGTTTAGCCCCGTGGGCAGGCATCAAGATACGTAACACCGCGGCACCGATGCGGTTTGCGCGAGTAGGAACGAGTGTCCCTGCATCCAATTCGAGAAGAACGAGGTCTCTATCATGAAAGACGAAATACCCCACGGCGATATCGAGCCTGATCACATTTGTAGATCGCAATCATCTCAGTCGAGCTTGAACGTAGCGATCAACGCTCAAATTGATGAGGAAGCTGAGGCGACAGAGTCGGAGAGTAAATTGACGGCCGAAGCTCCGGCGGCCGGGGCCGAACCAGCGGAGAAACCCCTGGTTCCTGATCCATCTGCGGAGTCGTTAGCAGCTGGTTTCCGATGGCTGCTAGGTGTCGGGGTGAATGCGGGCGTGGTCGTCGCGGTTGCCGCTTTGATTCTGTTTCTGATCGGCGTGGCTCAGCGGTCTGAATGGGTCACGGCAACTGGGTTTTCAGGTAGCGACAATCTCGAAGCCGTGGGCTCTGCCATCAATGGTGAAAAAAAACGCTACATCTGCCCCATGATGTGCACGCCACCATCGCACGAGCCAGGACGATGTCCGGTGTGCGGAATGGAATTGGTCGAAGCGGCTAGCGGCGGCGGTGGCGACGGGATCTCGGTTACGATCGAATCCGCGGCACGCCGTGTAGTAGGAATTCAAACTGCAACCAGCAGATTGGGGGAAGTGAATCGGACGATTCGCACGATTGGTTCAATCGATTTTGATGAGAGCCGGTTGTCGACGATCTCCGCCTACATCGACGGACGCTTAGAAGAGTTGTACGCGGACTATGTGGGGGTCAAAGTCACTGAGGGTGATGACCTCGCACTCATCTATAGCCCCAGACTCTACTCAGCACAGACCGAGTACACCACCAGCCTCGAAAGCAGATCCGTGGGGCGTTTCAGCGCGAATAGCCCGGACATGCAGGCGATGGCCCGTGAGAATCTGAGTGAACTTGGAATGACCGCTGATCAAATCGATGATCTGCGTGAAACCAGAAAGGCCCAGTCTCGCATCCGTATCAAGTCACCCCAGACCGGAACGGTGCTGGAGAAAGCAGCTGTCGAGGGCGACTATCTGAAAACGGGGCAGAAAATATACCGCATCGCTGACCTCACATCCGTTTGGATGATGCTGGATTTATTCCCGGACGACGCCGCATCGGTGCGATTTGGCCAGCAAGTCGAAGCTGAGATCCAGTCAATGCCCGGCGAAGTGTTTACTGGCCGGGTCGCGTTCATCGATCCGACAGTGGATCCCAATACCCGCACCGTTCAAGTACGCGTGGAAGTGCTGAATCTCGATGGCAAGCTGCGGCCCGGAGATTTTGCGACAGCGCGCATCCGTGTGCCCGCCATTCCGACCGATACCGTCTACGACCCTGCGTTGGCAGGCAAGTTCATCAGCCCCATGCACCCTCAGATCATCCGTGACGAACCGGGCGAGTGCCCGCTATGCGGAATGAAGCTTATCGCGACGTCACAACTGGGCTATGCATCCAAGCCAGTGGAGGCGCAACGGGTGGTTACGGTGCCTCGTGAAGCGGTGCTGTTAACCGGGCAATACGGCGTCGTCTATGTCGAAACGGAACCGGGTAGGTTTGAGATCCGCCGAGTCACCGTGGGCGCGATGAATGACCACGACGCGATCATGGTCGAAGGATTGGCGGTGGGTGAGACCGTTGCCACGAACGGTAATTTCCTCATCGACTCTCAGATGCAGCTCACGGGCAATCCGTCTTTGCTGGACCCCAGCCGAGCGCCGAGCTATTCGCCTGGTCCGCTCCGCCTCACCAGTCGCGAACCCGTTTCGCTAGCGGGCGAGGCCGGTAAGCAGTTCGATCGAGCCTACGAGGCTTATTTTGAGATCCAACGCTCCCTGGCGGCCGACTCAACACCGCCACCGGTCACGCTCAACACGTTGCTGGATTCACTGCACGAATTGGAGTTGCTGGGGAATGTTCCCGATGATGCCCAGTTGCAGTTTGCCGCAGCCAGACGTGGTGTTCGTCGCATGGGCGGCTCCTTGGAATCAGATCGCATGGCCTTTCGGAGCGTCAGTCAAGCGCTGTTGCGAGCCACCGTATCAGCGATGGGGCCACAATCCAGAGATAGTATTTATCACATGTATTGTCCCATGGTGCCCGGAGGAGGTGGGGACTGGATGCAGTCGAACGTGGAACTTCGCAATCCCTATTGGGGCAGTGAGATGCTCGAGTGCGGGGAAGTTGTGGGAGGGTTGAGCGAGACAAGGTAATAGGGAGTAAGGGCGGAGGTTTTTCTTGAAAGGGACTTGGACCAAAAGGGTTTGAAATGAGTGACCGGATTTATAGCTATTGTGATCTGATCGTTTACCAGAAGACATTTTCTGCGGGTGAGCGGAGTTTTGAATTGTCGAAAGAAGTTCCACAGGAGGAGATGTACTCGCTGACGGACCAGGTGCGACGCTCATCGCGACGCGTGAGTGCGAACCTGGCTGAGATATGGCGAAAGCGACGCTACGAAAAGTTTTTCTGCAGCACGCTCAATATCGCCAACGCGGAAGCTGACGAGACGCAGGTTTGGATTGACGATGCCGCTGCGCATGGGGACCCGGACGCAAGCACCCTTAAGAAGGCGTGCGAATACTACGACGAGATCCTGCGAACGATCGTGCAGATGATTGCATCACCCAAAACGTGGTGTATCCGGAAGAGCCCACGAGACGAAGACGCTGAGAGTAGGAGGCAAGGTGTGCAGGGGAGTTTTGACCGGCATGAAGCGGAGGAAGCCCCCATCATCAACCAACCAGAACTGCTCCTCTAGCTCCCTTCGTGTTTCCCTATTTCCTTGTCTCCCCGTCGCTCTGTCCACATGCTTAACTTGCTCATCCGCTTCTGCGTGAAAGAACCATGGCTAGTCGTATTGCTAGCCATTGCCGCGTCGGTCGGTGGGTACTTCGCGTTCCAAGCCGTTCCCATCGATGCGATACCTAACGTTGGCGAAAACCAGGTCATCGTGCTGACACCGTGGCCCGGCCGTTCGCCGAAAGATATTGAAGATCAAGTCACCTATCCCCTGAGTGTGTCTTTGCTGGCGGTTCCCGGCGCAGAATCGGTTCGGGGTAAGAGCATGTTCGGTTACAGCTTCGTTCAGGTGACCTTCAAAGACGAGATTGACTTCTACTGGGCTCGCAGTCGCGTTTCCGAGCAAATCGGCTCGGCCGCGTCGCAGTTACCCGATGGCGTCGTTCCGCAGCTTGGGCCAGACGCCACTGGATTGGGGCAGATTTATTACTACACGCTCCAGCCGCCAAAAGACGGGATGAGTTTGGCGGAGCTTCGCAGCATGCAAGACTTCGTTATCAAATTCGAACTGCAGGCCGTCGAGGGAGTGAGCGAGGTGGCGTCGATCGGCGGCTACATCCGCCAATACCAAGTCGAAGTGGATCCCGACAAATTGCGGTATCACAATGTTCCCCTCGATAAGCTGGCAACGGCGATCAAGGCGTCCAACGTCGACGTGGGAGCCAAAACGGTCGAAACGACGGGTATGGAGTTCATCGTCCGCGGTAAGGGCTTTCTAGGTACCGGCGGAGAAAAAGAGAAAGCAATTTCCGATATCGAAGACACGGTGATCCTGCAGCGCGGCGGAGTTCCCATTCGCGTCCGTGACGTCGCACGAGTGCAACTCGGCCCCGACTTCCGTCGTGGTGCACTTGATTACAACGGATCCGAAGCGGTCGGCGGTGTGGTCGTGATGCGATACGGCGAGAATCCTCGCGTCGTGATTGAGCGGATCAAGGACAAGATTGCGGCAATTACACCGGCACTCAATGGTGTTCGAATCCACGGAGTCTACGATCGCAGCGGTTTAATCGACGAGACCATGGCGACTCTCACTCACGCTTTGCGAGACGAGATCATCATCACGGCTATCATCATTTTGCTTTTCTTAATGCATATCCGCACGAGCTTTGTAGTCGCGATTTGCTTACCTGCCGCCGTATTAATGTCTTTCATCGCCATGCATTTGGTCGGCGTGGGCTCCAACATCATGTCGTTGGCTGGCATTGCGATCGCGATCGGTACCATGGTCGATATGGGGATCATCGTGTCGGAGAACATTTATCAGCATCTGGCTGACTGGGAGCGGGAAGAAACCGAGCGGGGCAGCCCAGCGGACATGGCACGTGAGAGACAAGGAGACGCTGAGAGCAGCGGTTCCTCGATTTCTGATCTCCCGGTCTCCTGTGCTCCTCCACTCTCTGCTCCTCCACTCTCTGCTCCTCGGTCGCGAAGCGACGTGGTCTACGAAGCAACGATCGAAGTGGCGCCTGCGGTGGTGACGGCCGTGGCAACAACGATTGTGAGCTTCCTGCCCGTTTTTTTCCTGACCGGGCGCGACTACCGGCTATTCTCTCCGCTGGCGTACACGAAGACGTTCGCGATTGCTGCCGCAATGATTACAGCAGTCACGATCGTGCCCGCGCTCAGTCGACTCTTGCTCAAGAGTGCAAGCTATCGAAAGCGGACTGCCTTCGCTGCAGGAGTTTCGTTCGGCTGTCTGTTGACCGCGACGTCGTACTTCATGTGGGGAGACGATGTGGCAGCTTACCTGGGTGTCGCCCCTTGGGTCATCACTGCCGCGACAGGGCCGCTGGCATTCTTTCTCGGTTGGCAACTGCTTCGTGAACGCATCCGGCCCATCGAAGAGATTCCCTCGAGTCGATTCGTCCACTGGCTGTACGCAGCACGATTGAAGCATGCCCTCCACCACAAGGTACTTGCCCTTTCATTCCCGGCGATCTTGCTATTGATCGGCGTTGGCGCCTTTTTTGGTCTGCCGACGGTCTTGCAACCCGTGGAGCGACTTGCTCGCGTGTTGGGTGCCGAATTGAATGAATTCCCAGGATACGTCGATGCCAAGCATGTCTTTACTGGCTTGCAGAGCGATGATTGGATCGCCCTTGATGAAGGGAGTTGGTTCTACATGCCCACCCTCTATCCTGCCGCCAGTTTTTCTCAGGCGATGCAGGTGCTGCAGACACAGGACGTCCTGATTGGACAGATTCCCGAGGTCAAAGATGTGCTCGGTAAGATTGGTAGAGTTGAGTCGGCTCTGGATCCCGCACCCGCGGCGATGGTGGAGACCTATGTGATGCTGAAGCCGGAAAGCGAGTGGCGAGAGGGAGTCACGTCGCGGGACATCTGGGACGAGATCAATCGTGTGGCAACGCTTCCTGGCGTCACGCCCGCATCTGCCTTGCAGCCGATCGAAGGTCGCGTGGTGATGCTGCAGTCCGGGATCAAGGCATCGATGGCGATTCGTATTTACGGCGACGATCTGAGTGAGTTGGCGTCCGCAGCGATTGATGTCGCGGCGATCTTGAAAAAGTTACCACTGGTGAATGCAGGTACGGTAAATCCAGACATCGTCATGGGAAAGCCTTACATTGAATTCACCGTCGATCGAAATGCCGCATCCCGTTATGGCATGAGTGCGGAGATGGTCAATGAAGTGATCGAGACAGCCCTCGGTGGCATGAACCTGATCAAGACCGTGGAAGGCCGTGAACGCTACCCAGTTCGATTGCGGTATAACCGCGAGCTGAGGGAGCGAGTTGATCAATTAACCCGGCTACCCGTTGTCACCAACAGCGGCGCAGTCGTCCCGCTCGAAGAGCTCGCCCAACTTGAAACGACCTGGGGACCCGGTGCCATCAATAGCGAGAATGGACGGCTGGTCGCGCATGTCGCTTTCATGACCAGTGGAGCAAAGGGCGATCTGGAGTCCGTCGCTGCAATCGAGGAACAGTTGCGTCTAGCACAGTTGGCAAGCACGGACGAAGGGAGGAAGGAGAGAGGGGGGGAACGTCAGAGCACGAGACGAGGCGATCGGGGGACACGGTTTTCTGGAGACACGGAGACACGCGAAACATCTCCCGTGCGTCCCCTCTCCCTGTCTGCGACTTCCCCGGTCGCGGAACCTCTCTCTCTCGACTTACCGGCCGGTTATTCCCTGGAAGCGGTCGGAAGTTTCCGGAACCAGATTGAAGCGAACCTGCGGCTCATGTGGATCATTCCATTAGTGATTCTAATCAACCTTCTTTTGATCTACTTCGAATTCAGAAATTTGCCGATCGCGATGGCGGTGTTCACAGGAATTCCAGTGGCCTTTGCCGGCGGGATGGTGTTGGTCGCTTGGATGCAGGTGGAACTGAATACCGCGGTGTGGGTTGGGTTCATCGCATTGTTTGGTTTGGCGGTCGACGACGGCGTGGTGATGGCAACGTACATCCACCAACTCTTGCGGAAACGCCGGATCACCAATGTGCAGGACATTCGGGAGACGGTTTATGAAGCCGGTCTGAAACGAATTCGTCCCTGCATGATGACGACCGTGACCACGCTCGCGGCCCTGATTCCCGTGCTGCTCGCTACTGGTCGCGGTGCCGATGTCGCCCGCGCTATGGCGATTCCGGTGTTCGGTGGCATGCTCGCCGAACCCTTCACATCATTCATCGTTCCCACGCTCTATAGCGGATATCTGGAGATGAAAATGCGGTTCGGCATGCACGACGAACTTTGGGAGGGTACGGAGGAAATGCCTCAGGAGGGACTCACCCAAGCAGCTTGAATTGTCAAAAACTTCGTGAAGAAATCAACCGATCGAAGCATCGAACCCCCAATCAATGAACCCTGCGACCGAACGGATTGGCCGCGAAAAAACTAACGGAGTCTCAATCATGAAACGCAAAATTCTACTCTCCCTCGCCCTGCTCGCCTCCATGTCGGTGTCAACCGCCATGGCCCAACATATTCATGCCGAGCGGAATCACGAGATGCCTGGTGATGCGGCAGTCTCGCAAATAAGTGAAATCTCGACGGGGCCACACGGGGGCTCGCTCAAGCAATCGGAAACCATCCAGCTTGAGACGGTAGTGTCTCAGTCTGGCATCGAGGTGTTCGTCTTTGATCTCGACGGGCAACCCGTGGCGGTCGATGGTGGTCGTGGTGCAGCGTCATTGCGAGTGGAGGGCAATGCGAAACGCTATCGCTATGACCTGCTGCCGGACGGCAAGGGTGGCTTGATCGCGCCCGTCGACCTGTCTGAAATCGCGGGACTTCAAATTGAAATCCAGATACAGTTGGTTGGCCTCCATGCGGTTGGTAGCCGAGCAGTTCGACTGAACGAAGTCGCGACGGTGCCCATCGGTGCTCTGCAGCTGGCATCCGCAGCGATCACTCGCCAGAAAATTTGCCCAGTCACTGGTAAACCGCTTGGTAGCATGGGTGATCCTGTCGCAGTGGATGTGAATGATCAGCGTGTTTTTGTTTGCTGTGCTGGCTGTGTTGGTGCCCTAGAGTCGGAGCCAGCAAAATACGTAGGGGGACGTCCGCAGATCAAGATTGAGACTGCAACTGCCGCTGACGTCGACGCGATCGAACGCCAACAGGTTTGTCCCGTGATGGACGAGCCACTCGGCGGCATGGGCACGCCGGTCAAGGTGCTCATTGGCGACAAGCCCATCTTCTTATGTTGCCGGGGCTGCATCAAGAAACTCGAAGCCGAACCCGCGAAGTATCTAGCCATGATTCAAGGAACTAGGAGCGTATCTATGGACGATGCGGATAGTGGGAGTGTGCCAGCAGGAACAGAGCAAGTCCGGGCAGGGGTCTTCAGAATTACCGCAGCCGACGAGCCCTTCGTCGCTGCTCAGAAACAGTGCCCAGTCATGAATGAGCCGCTCGACGCGATGGGCGGACCTTACAAGGTGCATGCAGGCGGCAAGGCAATTTATATCTGTTGCCCCGGCTGTGCCAAGAAAATTATTGCGGAGCCTCAAAAGTGGCTTGCCGAACTTGCCCGGCAGGGCGTCGACGCGCCGCGGCTTCGATAGGAGCAGCGACGACCGCGAGACATTCGAATCTGAACACAATTTACGTTCGGTCGCTATGTCTCGGCACTTGAAACAGCGCGGGGGCGGTGTCACCGGAAAAACGCGGCTTGTCCGCGGCGGAAGGTCACGCCGTCCCTGCCCTTTTCTATCTTCCGTGATGGTGATGATCGAGTGTCTTTGCCTGTGCTCAGTCAATCACACTGGCGTACTTGCGAAAGAGGGTTAAGAGTTCTTCGAGTTTTTGGTCTCGGTCTGCCGACGGGCCGGATTCCATCGCCTCGGCCACGCACGTTTTGAGATGGTTTTCCAGAACAATCTGACCTACTTTTCCGAGCGCGCCTGTCGCGGCTGATAGTTGCATCAGAATGTCCACGCAGTACGCATCCTCCTCGATCATTCGGTTGACTGCCTCGACTTGCCCAACAACACGCCGCAAACGGTGATTCAGCTTTTTCTTGTCGTCTTCGGAGTGCATAGCAATTCGTTCGTGAATAATCAAACGCCTTTCGCCTAGCGTTTTGACAGCGGGAAAACGGTAATGTAGCGAGTTTTTACCATCGTGCAGCGGCCTGGAGAACGACGCGGGCGGGCTGACTCCCCGATGTCCTACATCTTCATTCCCGGCATGCCGCCCATTTTTGCGGGCTGGTAGTCGGCTGGATTGCCGAATCGGTTGACAATTTCCTCAAAAATACTTCCGGGGGGGATCTCTGCGTCAGTCTCCATCACGCGGTGGTAAAGATCGTCCGGTAGGACCCGCAGCGTTGTCATCAGCCCCATGACCGACATCGGCCACGTCGCGCGCATGCCTTGGACTTCGCGACGATTCCAGATCGTTTTCATCATCGCTTCGGGCATCTTCATCGATTTCATTTCTTGCGGGTACCCCGGTGTCGCAAAACCTGGATCCGTTCGCACCGCATCGACCGCAGGCCGGCTCGCGAGGTTTGCAAGGTAGCTGTCCACCGAGGAGTCTTGACGGATCCTGGGGCCGACTTGCCGAGTCATGTGGTTCATCATGTGATGGACCATGTGACAATGAAACATCCAGTCGCCGGGATTATTTGCGATGAATTCGAAGTCTGTGGCTTGCGCGATCCCAATCAACTCGGTATTGCGAGGGACCCATGCCGATTTAGGAATACGAGCACCCTCGTGCCCGGTCACCCAGAATGTGTGCCCATGTAGATGAACCGGGTGATGCTGCATGGGGGAGAAATCCATGATGCGAACACGCACCCGTTCTCCATGCTTGACAACCAGCGGCGTGGTATAGGGGCCGCTGCGTCCGTTGATCGTATGCCAGTTCCAGTCCATCTGCCAACTATCAGCGATGTTTTGGTTACTGTCGATGAAGAAGTTTTGGAAGATCAGCCCGAAGTCTCGATCAACTGGTGGATCAAATACTTTTTTGGGATGGACAATGAACCATCCGACGCTCCCGAATGCTTCCTGCATCGGAACGTGGGAGTGATAGAAGTACGTTCCTTCCTCGTGTACATCAAACTCGTAGACGAAAGACGCACCCGGTTCGATCGGGTTCTGAGTCAGCGTTTCGCTGCCGTCGTACTGCACAGGCAACTCGAATCCGTGCCAGTGCGTTGTCGTTTGCTCGGGAAGCTCGTTGGTGACGACGATGCGAACACGGTCTCCTTGAGTGACTTCGATCGTGGGGCCTGGCATACTACCGTTGAAGCCGTACACATTCATTTTATAGCCAGGCAGAAACTCGCGTTCGACTGCCATCGGGACGAGGTGAAACTCCTTCGCGCCACGGACCATTTTCCATGGCAGTCTCTCTAGGTCAGGTGCTTCGAGGGGGGCTGGTCCGTCTGCGGTACTGCGAAAGCCCGGGATCATTTTGCCGAGGTAGTAGTCGCTGTCAGGATCGTTCCCTCGTGAAGGCTTGAATCGGGAGAAGCCGTCGTATTCGTCTCGTACGGGCGGGTGGGAAGTGCGAGCTGGTGCTTGGGCGGCGGCATCGCTGCGCATCCAGTTTCCAACCAAGCCCGCGGCTGCGGCAATCGAACCGGCTTTCAAAAAATGACGGCGTCTTTCTGGCTGAGACATGATTGTTGGAACTCCCCCTGAATAATTGAAAATTGTTGTCCGCGGAGAGTCAGGAGAGGTCGAGTCCTCCGCGTTCCCTTTCGGACGCCATCCCCGGCTCGCCACCTGCCCCACGCTCTCCCTATCTCCCTACCCGCTGCCCTCCCCTACCTCGGTTTCGCTACCGCGTCGATGTGGCCGGGAGGTGTCGGGCCCTTGGCCGCCATCAATCCGCCTTCAAGTAGGAAGCCGTCGATCATCACCTCTTGGATCCGTACATCACGGAACTGGTCCACCTGCTGTAGTCGCGCTGCAAAGTACTCACCTTGGGCGTGCAGTACGTCAGGCCAGTCGACGCGATTGTCGCGATAGCCTTCCAGCAGCTCTCGATAGGCGACCTCGCGTTCTGGAATGATTACGCGTTCGTATTCCGTCGCGTGTTGCAAGGCGGTTGCATACATGCGATAGGCCATTGCTAGCCGTTCACGCAGTTGCAATTCGACGCGGTGGATCTCTGCCTGTTGACGTTGCAGGTCTCGCCGGGCTTGCAGAATCGTGCCTTGGTTTCGATCATAGATGGGTAACTCCATCTGGACGGCAGCGTTGTAGACTGGGTCGTTATTGGTAAAGTTGTATCCGGGACCGCCGGTGACCACGATGTCTGGTACCCACTGTACCGACTCTCTTTGCAGTGTTGTTTGATCGGCCACGAGCTTTGCTCTGGCGGCGAGCACCTCGGGACTATCCTGTATCAAGCCGGCGTAGACTGTTTCAAACGATGGGATGGTCTCGTCAGGACGCAGGCTGCCCTCGACTCGTCCCATTGGCAACGTACAGCCAACGATCGATGTGAGTTGCCGGAAAGCTTCTGCAAACTCATTCTGGGCGTTGAGGAGGGCAAGTCGCCGTTGCTGCAGTTCGACGTTTGCACGATGGATGCCTGGCAGATTCGTTTGCCCTTGGTTGTAGAGTTCTCGAGAGGTGACACTGCCATCTTCGGCGGTTTTTAATAATTCCGATTGCAGATTCACTCGCTCCATGGCTGCGAGGACCTGATAGAAGTGTCGCTGGATATCGTTGCTCACGCGAAATTGCTGCGCGACTGCTAAGTGTTCAGAGACCCGAGCGCGTTGGCAGTATTTTAAACGGCTGAGTTGCAGTTTGTGGGCTGTCACAAAACGCTGCTGAACTTCAAAACCTTGGAATTCGCCCGCAGTCCCATCACTATTGATCTTCTCGCCCACGTACATCAAGACTGGGTTGGGATACAATCCGGCCTGCAATGCTTTCGCCGTTTCACCTCCAATTTGCAGTCGTGCCTGCCGAATCGTGGGGTTATTCGCGGCCGCTAAACATAGTAACTCATCGAGCGTATAGCTCGCTATCGCGTGCGGACTCGAGTCGGCAGCCGCCAGATCGTTGTCGATGAAACCCGATGGCATTTCGGGAAGTGGGGGCAAGTCGCGTGGAGGTAGTACGTGACGCCCGGCACTGTTTCCCATCGAATCTTGACGAATTGACAGGTCCTGGGCGGAAGCATGCGTACCACCGACAACCAGCACGACAGCCGCTAGCAGTTTTGATCTTGCGAAGCTTCGTTTCATTCTCGTTCGCTCCTGCTTGGATTGGGAACCTGCGATCAAACGAGTAGCGATGTTATTACGAACATGTTTCACTCCATGTCGCGACGATAGGGGCCACCGCTTCGACGAGTTATCCGAGCTCGCTGACGCACAAGTCTTTTCGGCTGGATACCCTCTAGGGGTACATTGAACCTATCTGGAATCAGGCGAGCCTCCCATTGGAATTACGGTTATTCTGACTGGGCAATCTGTGCTAGTTGGTCAGCTTTGCTGCTCGGAGTCGCAGTGCGTTCGCGATAACGGACACGCTGCTGAAGCTCATTGCCGCAGCGGCGATCATAGGACTCAGTAGCACACCCAAAAACGGATACAGCAGTCCGGCAGCGACCGGGATTCCCAAGGCGTTGTAGACGAATGCAAAGAATAAATTCTGCCGAATGTTACTCATGGTCTTGCGGCTGAGGTTTGCTGCCGCCGCAACACCGCGCAGATCACCTCCGACCAGCGTCACTCCCGCTGATTCGATAGCGACCCCCGTTCCCGTACCCATGGCGATCCCGACGTCTGCGGCCGCCAACGCTGGTGCATCATTGATTCCGTCACCACACATCGCCACTGTTTTGCCACTACTCTTCAGCTTTCGCACAAATTCATGCTTTTCTTCGGGGGAAACGCCCGCATGAAATTCGTCGATCCCAAGTTTCGCCGCGACAGCCTTGGCTGTGGGCTCGGCGTCGCCCGTCAACATCACGACACGCAGGCCCAGTTCGTGAAGCGTAAGCAATGCGGCGGGGGTCGACTCTTTTATTGGATCGGTAATCGCCAGGGTGGCTGCTAAGGCATTATCAATGGCAACGAATACGACTGTCGCGCCTTCTGACTGTTGAGCTGCTGCTTGCTCGCGTCCTGCGTCCACTCCATCTATTTTTCGATCTGCCAATAAGTCAGCTTTGCCGATCAGGACCTGGCGCCCGTCCACCGATGCGTGCACACCACCGCCCGTGATACTGTCGAAATTAGTAGCTTCGCAAACGCTGAGGCCATCGTGTTTAGCGCGTCGAACGATCGCCTGTGCTAATGGATGCTCGCTCTGAGCCTCCACCGCAGCGGCGAACTTTATGATATCCGCCTCCTGCCAGTCACCGTAAACTTTGATGGCGGTCAGTTCGGGACGCCCCTGCGTCAGAGTTCCGGTTTTGTCGACGACTATCGTGTCAACGTTCTCCATCACCTCGAGTACTTCGGCGTTCTTGATCAGTACGCCCTCCTGGGCTCCCCGTCCCACACCCACCATCACGGACATGGGTGTTGCCAGTCCCAATGCACACGGGCAGGCGATGATGAGTACCGCAACGGCGGCGACAAACGCGTGGGCGAGTTGCGGTTCGGGTCCAAAAACGGCCCAGCCGATGAAGGCTGCCATGGAGCACGCGATCACGGTCGGAACAAAATACCGAGCGACCTGATCGACTAGTTTTTGGATGGGAGCCCGACTTCGCTGCGCATCTGCGACCATTTGAACGATGCGGCTAAGCACCGTGTCGCCCCCGACTCCCACCGCTTCAATCACCAAGGCGCCGGTTTGATTCAGCGTGCCGCCAGTGACGTCATCACCTTCAGCCTTTTTTATCGGGAGCGGTTCGCCAGTGAGCATGGACTCATCCACACTGCTCGAACCACTGAGTACCCGTCCGTCGACAGGTACTTTTTCACCGGGTCGAACACGCAATTGATCGCCTTTGTCAACCGCATCGAGCGACACCTCTTCTTCGCCGTTTTCCGTAATCCGGTGCGCAGTGTCGGGCGTGAGCTGCATCAATTCGCGAATCGCGCCGCCTGTCTGTTGGCGCGCTCTCAGCTCGAGCACCTGGCCCAGCAGTACCAGCGTAATGATCACAGCGGCAGCTTCGAAGTAAAGCGGCGGAACCCCATTTTCAAAAAAAGCTTCAGGGATCGCAGCGGGGAACAAAACAACCGCCAAACTAAATAGATACGCAGCAAGCGACCCCACCGCAATCAAGGAGAACATGTTGAGGTTCATGCTGCGAAACGATTTCACACCCCGGACCAATAGCGGCCAACCGCACCAGAACACCACTGGCGTCGCCATCGCCAGCTGTAACCAACCCACAGCGGAATGGCTGATCTGGTCGGCAACATGCAGCCCCACCATCGGCCCCATCGCGATGATGAGAAGTGGTACAGAGAATGCCACACCGAACCAAAATCGTCGCCGCATATCCGTGTATTGCCCGTCATCACCCTGGTCGGAAACGTTGACGATCTTGGGCTCTAAGTCCATGCCGCAAATTGGACAGTCTCCCGGACCGATTTGTTCGATCTCTGGGTGCATGGGGCAGGTGTAGACGGCCTGCGGGTCGGCAGAGGCGGAGGTGGGAGCCCGAGAGCTGGAGCTGCAGCAGCTGGAGTCGTTATCATTCGTTGTGCTCGTTGATCCGCCACAACACGAATGCCCCTCAGCTCCGCCTGCCGCCGCCTTCCTGTCTTTCTTTTCTCTCGCCGCCAACACAGCCTGGGGAGCGTCTGCGAACTTCCTCAGGCAACTATCGCTGCAGAAAACGTAGGTCGTACCGTCAAAATTTGTCGTCCGCGGACTGTCCGCGGGTACCGTCATCCCGCAGACGGGGTCGATTTTTGACTGCAAATCGGCGACCGGCAACGAGCTACTACGTCGGTCATGGTCCATGTTGGCTTCCTCAGCTGTCAATTAGGCATTTTGCAGTATACCCTATGGTGGTATGCAATTCGCATTCCAATTAACGTGGCTCGTCCCCCACACTCTAGCGGGCGTCGAGTTGGGCTGCCGCGGGTTCATCGAGCACAAACAGGACGTCCGCGTGCGACTGTAGGTATGACGCTGGATTGTCCGCGGTAATTGGGCCTTGGATCGCTCCGGCGACCGCGGCAGCCTTGGCCGCACCTGTCGCTAACAGCACGACTTTCTTAGCTCGCAGGATACTGGCGATGCCCATGGTGATTGCCTGCCGCGGTACCTGCTCCGCGGACTCAAAGAACCTTGTGTTGCTACGAATCGTGCTGGGCGCCAAGTCGACAACTCGGGTCAAAGACTCCAGCGTTGTGCCGGGTTCATTGAAGCCAATGTGTCCGTTAGTGCCGATGCCGAGTAATTGCAGGTCGATACCTCCCGATTCGGACAGCTGATGTTCGTAGTGCTCTGATGCCTGCTGCACGTCATCGGCATGCACGTCCGGAAAGTGTGTTCGCGGTATGTCGATATCGACCTGGTCAAAGAGTTGTGTCTGCATGAAATGTCGATAGCTCTGCGGATGCCCCACCTTCAGACCCAAGTATTCATCGAGGTTGAACGTGGTGACGTCACCAAAGGACAAGCCATCTTCGCGGTGTCGCCGACACAGTTCGCTGTAGACCTGCAGCGGCGTCGAACCGGTCGCGAGACCAAGGACGCAGGAGGGGTGGGAAGCCACCGCCTCCGCCATGAGGCTGGCCACTTGGTGAGATGCCGCTAAGTGATCTGGATAAACGCTGTACGCAATGCTCACGCAGTCAACCTTTTCTAGGAATATGTTTTGCTAGGCTTTCCAAGCCGCGTGCGGGTGTTTCGTCGCGACGTCTCAGAGCCCCCAGCGAGACTAATGGTCCATGATGGTCCTCAGTGATACCAGATGCCGGCGGTATCGAGGAGAGTGCCGGGTACATCTCGAGTTGCTCTGGTTGTAAAATGCCCCGCTATTCCCTTCCACGACCGCTATGGGCCGTCCAGCATGACTATCAGCACTACGCCTTTCGGCCAGACCAGCGACGGATCGCCCGTCACCAAGATCACCCTCACGAACCGACACGGCAACCGCGTTAGCCTGATGAGTTGGGGGGCCTCACTGTTCGAGGTAGAAGTGCCCGACCGCGCGGGCAAACGCGCAAACGTGAATCTCGTCTTTGATTCACTCGAACCCTATCTGGGGAAACATCCCGGTTTCGGCAGTACGATTGGTCGATTTTGTAACCGTCTCGCGTACGGCAAGTTCACGATCGATGGTGAGCCTTACCAAGTCACCGTCAATAGTGGTAAACACTGCCTACATGGTGGCGCGGTGAATTTTTCACATCGTAACTGGAGCACGGAATTGATCCCTGGCGATCCAGCGGCTAGCGAGACCGATGCGCGTGCCGATCGTGTGCGTTACACCCTCGTCAGCCCCGACGGAGACGAAGGTTTTCCTGGCGAGCTAACCGTAACTACCGAGTATCGTTGGAACGACGACAACGAATTGGCAATCACCTACACGGCGTCAACAACGGCTGTGACGCCAATCAATTTAACCAACCATAGTTATTGGAACTTGGGCGGAGTCGATTCGGGGACGGCTCTCGATCATGTCGCCATCGTCCATGCCGATGAGGTTTTGCAGGTGGATGATGATTTGATTCCCACTGGGACACTCGTCAACGTTACTGGCACACCGTTTGATTTTCGCGAGCCCACTGCGTTTGCAAAACGGATTGCTTCGTTGGCAGCGACGAAGGGCTACGACCACTGTTACGTCATCGCTGGAGAGAGCGGGGAGCTGCGACCGACTGCACGCGTTACTGACCCGGGGTCCGGCCGCGTGCTTGAGATTGAAACGACTCAACCCGGAGTCCAGCTCTATACCGCCAATCATTTACGCGGCAACGAGAGTTCGAATGATCATGGGCCGCATGATGCATTTTGCTTGGAAACTCAGCACTTCCCGGATTCCCCGAATCACGCGAACTTCCCGTCCACGCTGCTTCGTCCGGACGAGGATTTTCAGGAAATCACTGTCCTGCGGTTTTCCTGCTAAGCCGACAGGGGACAAACCGTGGGAGGATATCGATGGGACCGCACGGGATGTACCGCGCGATGACGGTACCGCGCGATGACGGTACCGCGCGATGACGGTACCGCGCGATGACGGTACCGCGCGATGACGGTACCGCGCGATGACGGTACCGCGCGATGACGGTACCGGCGCGGCCGGTCCAGCTCGGTGGGATAGAAATCATTTGTCATTGACGATTCACCTCACACGCGTCCCCCAAATAGCGTAGAACTACGCAGCTATCAGCCAGTAATAATCACTTTGTCTCGTGTCGTTGTCAGCAAGCTATGAACATTCTTGAAGTCGTGTTGTTTCTCGGATCCGTCATTGGCGTGATCGCGTTAGGGATATGGATGGCGAAGGAACCCGATGATGGGGATCCGAGTGATGACGCGTCGGATTATTTCTTGGCTGGCCGTGGGCTGACATGGTGGCTGGTGGGCTTTTCACTGATCGCGGCCAACATTTCGACCGAGCAGTTCGTGGGCATGTCGGGGTCGGCAGCCAACTGGCTCGGAATGGCGATCGCGTCATATGAATGGATGGCGGCCGTGACATTGGTGCTGGTCGGTTTCTTCTTTCTGCCTCGCTTTCTCAAAGCGGGCTTGTTCACGATCCCAGAGTTTCTGGAATACCGTTTTGACTGGATCGCCCGCCTTGTCATGGCAATCCCGGCTGTCGTCACCCTCGTCTTCGTGGCCACATCGTCAGTGATCTATTCGGGGGCAAAGTTCATCTCGGAGTACTATCACCAAGTCCCTGTGCTCAACAATCTGACCGCGATGTGCTGGCTGATCGCGATGTTCGCAGCCGCTTACGTATTTGTGGGCGGCCTCAAGGCTTGTGCTTGGACGGACTTGGTGTGGGGGTCGGCCCTGATTCTCGGCGGCGTGATCGTGATGGTGATGGCATTCGTTCAACTCAGTGAACGACCAGCCGACGATTTGATCAAGACGAAGGTCGCCAACTCGAATGCCACGGTCGAGGATCTAGAGAATGCAGGATTTTGGCGAAGATTCATATTGCTCAACGATGGTGTTGATAACGAAGCCGTCGCTGTCAATGGAGAGAACGGCAGCGGTGGCAAGACTCACATGGTTCGCCCAAAAGAAGACTCAGACATCCCCTGGACCGCGTTGCTCGTCGGGTTGTGGATTCCCAATTTCTTTTATTGGGGACTCAATCAGTACATCGTGCAGCGAACGCTGGGTTCCAAATCACTGGCCGAGGGACAGAAGGGGATTGTATTCGCAGCGTCCATGAAATTGATCATTCCCTTTTTAGTCGTGATCCCGGGGATCATGGCGTTCAACCTATTCAGCGGCGATCTGCATCAATCAGCATCTCAGCGCAATATCAACACGGTAGAGACAGCCGGTGCGTCGACAGTCTTCACGGTGGACAATTCATTTGTGGAGTTGCAACCGGACCTGGCGTGGCAGGCATTGCAGCAGAACGCGGGTCTGGCCGGTGAGAGCCTTGACGTCACCCCCACCGACCCGCCTGAGAAAATAGGCGACCAGATTAATGACTACGCCAAGATCGCTGTGGTGAAGAATGCTGAGCTGCAGCAGGCTAACAAGTTGGTGGGATATGACTATGACTCCGCGTTCCCCGTGTTGGTGCGGAACCTGATCAAACCCTACCCCATGATTTCGTGGTTTATCTTGGCTGCGTTGTCTGGTGCCGTGATCAGTTCGCTGGCATCAATGCTGAACTCTGCCTCCACCCTGGCGACGATGGATCTCTATGCCAAGGTTACCAAGGAAACCAACCAACAGCGTCTGGTGGTGGTAGGCCGTGTCTTCGTGGTGCTGTTCGTGCTGTTATCGGCGACGGTGGCTCCCTATCTCGATAGCTTCGAAAGCATCTTCAAGTTCATCCAAGAATTTCAAGGTTTCATCTCACCAGGAATCCTGGCAGTATTCTTGCTCGGGTTTTTCTCACCTCGCACGCCACGCTACTTCGGTTGGCTGGGCATTCTGATCAATGTGATTGCCTATGGAGCATTGATGCTGTTTCTGGGAGACTGGATTGTGCAGGGCGGGTGGTGGTATGGCGACCAGATTGCGTTTCTCGACCGCATGGCAATTTGCTTCTTTACGGTGCTGCTGACCGGAGCGATTGTGACCTTGGCCAACCCCTTGAAAACACCCGTGAAGATGCCTGTCAACGAAGCGATGAACATGACTTCCTCGCGGGGAGCTCAGATCGCCGGCGTGGGCGTCATTCTCGTAACTGCATGTATGTACTACTATTTTTGGTAAGGAATTTCCATGGACTGGATCACAATAGACGCTTGTCGACGCCATCAGCAATTGCCCGCTGCAACGGAAATCCGTGGCTGGGTACGGACGCGGCGCGATAGCAAGGGTGGATTTAGTTTCCTCGAAATCAACGATGGAACCTGTCTAGGTAATCTGCAGGTCGTCGTACCGGCAGAACTCGAAAACTACGCCAGCGAAGTGCAGAAGCTCACCGCTGGATGCAGCGTGATCATTCACGGACAATTGTGCGAGTCACCCGCCAAAGGTCAGGCAACCGAACTGCATGCGGAGTCTGTGCGGGTCATTGGATGGTGCGATGGTGAAACCTATCCGCTGCAGAAAAAGCGACACTCGTTTGAAAAGCTTCGCGAGTGGTCCCACCTGCGGGCGCGCACCAACACGCTCGGCGCGGTCATGCGGGTTCGCAATCGGCTGAGTCAGTCGATCCATCGCTTTTTTGATGAATCCGGTTTTTACTATCTGCACACACCTATCGTAACGGGGAGTGATTGCGAGGGTGCAGGCGAGATGTTTCGCGTGACCACGCTAAACCTAGAAAAGCTCGCTGGCTCGAACCGACCCTTTGATGCCTCGCAAGACTTCTTTGGCAAACCCACGCACCTAACCGTCAGCGGACAACTCGAAGGTGAGACGTACGCATCTGCGATGTCGAAAATCTACACCTTTGGTCCGACCTTTCGTGCCGAGAATAGCAATACCTCGCGGCATCTGGCAGAGTTTTGGATGGTAGAGCCCGAAGCTGCCTTTTTTGACCTACGCGATAACATGCAACTCGCCGAACGGTTTTTAAAGCGCATCTTCGCGGACTGTCTCGAACACTGCGCCGAGGACATGGCGTTCATCGATGAACGCATCGAAAAAGGAAAACTCGCTCAGCTGCAAGGCGTTGTCGACAAGCCTTTCGAACACATGACTTACACGGAGGCGGTCACACGGCTGACATCCTGCGGCGAGTCGTTTGAGTATCCCGTGAAGTGGGGGATTGATCTGCAGGCTGAGCACGAAAAATACTTGACGCAGTTTGTGGGAGGCCCACTGATCCTCACCGACTACCCCGCTGGGATTAAACCGTTTTACATGCGCGTCAGTGATGATGAGAGTACGGTGGCAGCAATGGATGTGCTCGTACCCGGTGTGGGCGAGATCATCGGTGGCAGCCAGCGGGAGGAACGCCTTGACGTTCTGCAGCGAAGAATGGGCGAGGCGGGACTGGATGAACAGGAGTACTGGTGGTACGTCGATTTACGGCGGTATGGAACGGTGCCCCACGCGGGGTTCGGCTTGGGTTTAGAACGAGCGGTCCAGTATGCCACTGGCATGACAAATATCCGCGACGTGATCCCCTTCCCACGCACGCCAGGCAATGCCGATTTTTGAGCTCCGGCGCGAGCCCTCTTTGCCACCCCACAAATCCCAGCTATCAAACCGGTGAGGTACCGTCACCGGGGGGCAACGTCACCGGGGGGCTAGATAACGCGGTCGGCATCTTTAGAATTCATCGGCTTTTGAAGCGATATCGCTACCGACCAGGGATCGAGCGAAAGGCTCGAATTCGGGCCCGAGGAGCCAACCCTTGTGTATCGATTGGTTCCTCAAGCACGTAGCTGCCGACATTGTCGGCTCGATCGAGGGCATCAATTCGCAAGTAGATTTGACGAGGTAGTTGTGGGTCGGCTGGCCAAACGTAGTCGCCTGTATTGCGAAGACCAGCGGCGATGGTAGTCCAGGGTCCACTCACCGAGTCGCTAAAAGACAACGTAATCGGTCGTGACACAAGGTATTCGTCTTCGCAGTGGAAAGCGATCACGAGCGATCCGGCACGATCTCCCGTTCCGTACTTTGCGCCCGATATGCCGACCTCAGGAAGCGTTTCATCGACGACGACGACGATATCTGGTGCATCTCCTGGTAACGGTCTCGGACTGGATAATCCGTTGGTGGCAACGACCACAATTTGAAATCCGAAAATGCCTTCACCACTGGTTTCGATATCAAATGGGCTTTGCTTGTCGGGATCATCGCCCCATTTTTTCCAGACTTGCCCTCCGTCGGTTGTGCCATAGAGTTCAATCTCATCAACTCCGCGACCGCCGATGGCTTCAATCTCATAATCCAGACTGAACTGGTGGCTGAGGCTATAACGGACGACGGCCCGCTGGGACAGACGCTCGAGGTCGAGCGCGTTGTTGTCCGCAACCGGCTCGCGTCGTGCCCGTCGCGGCAAGTCGGGGGCGTCTTCCGCAGGACGCAATGATCCTCTCTCGACGGGCCGTAGGCTCGGCTCGGAACTGAACTGGCGACTTGGATTGCGGTTGGTGTCGATGGGCGTCCACGGAGACGACGCCACGTCGTCTGATGCTGCCAAGTCCGCAACTTCTGTTCTAGCGGGTTGATTGAGCTGAGTCGGAGCGGGACGCTCTCCGGTGGGCGCGGGAATGGACTCCGTGAAAAATGGCGTCTGGGGTTGCACCTCTGACGAATTAGGTTGGCTTGCTTGCCCGCCCGAAGGTTCCGATGAACCGCCACGGGGCTGGGTAGGCGACTGCGGTTGGGCAAACTGCGGAGCCGCACCGCTCGAATTGGCTGGTGGGGCAAACGGGCGCATTGCCTGCATCGGCGTTTCTGGTTTGCCCGTTGGAGCTGCCAACATTTCGGGCGCTGTTGCCGTTGCCTCAGCACTCGAAGTGAGATTGTCGATGGTCGGAGATGATCGTCCAAAGTCGTTGCTGATTTGGTCAGCGGTCGACGGTGGCGGTAGGGCGGGAGAATTTCCTGCTAGGGAAGACACCTGCGGGCCCCCTGGCTGCGCAAAATTAGGGAAGGTGGTTGGCCCTACCCCCAGGCCCCCTGTCCCCGGGCCTTGTGGACCTCCCCCCAGTCCGAATGCATTGCCCAAACCGAGAGGACTGGAGGCGAAACGCGCCGATGCCGTGGTCGCCACACGCGGTTTTTGAATTCGATCTTTTGCAACGATCGTTTCGTTGCCCGCACCATCGATTACCCGCAGACGCAGAGATAGCTCGCGCCATGGCTCGGAAGGTTCGAATGCAAATTTACCTCCCCCTTGGGTCCGCTCCACTGGAATGGAACGCCACTTCTGAGCGGTATCGGTGAAATAGTACGCAGTCATCTTTGACGTCTCGGTAGCATCATCCACCGAGAAACTAGCGGTCATCTTGCCATCGGCATCCGCGTCTGCAGTCAACTCCACGACTGGGTTGGTCGTATCGACAATAACCTTCAATTCCGGTTCGATCGGCCCTGCTGGATGCGGTCGACCGCTCGCGTCGATCGTACGAATCGCGAACCAAAACGTACCATCTGGGGTCTTGGAAACCTGAAACTGACCTGCCGCCGGAGACTGCCGATCAAGCAGCCGCCAGTTTTTGGTTGCCGCCTCGCCCTCCAGTGCACGCTCAGCTGGCCCCACGTTGTCAGCGGCCGACGCCATGTACAGGTGAACTTCTCGCGGCGGGGCCCCATCGGCACCAATGTTGAAGGGGATCAGGAAGGAGCCCGATTTGAGCACCACATCGGTGACGGTTTGCCCTTCAGCCCGCTGTGGGGTGACTGAGCATACCGCCAGCATCAGGGGAATGAGCTTGCCAGTAAGCTTACCAATGCCCGCTCGCCACATTTGATTTGCAGTTCCTGAACTTCGGTGCTGTTCAAATCGCATGGTTTGGTCAAAATCAGAGAATTACGGTCATTCGATGCGTTGCTCGAAAATACACCTTGTCTTGCTCTATCGGCATTCTCTCTCTGCGGACTTCAACTTTTGAATCGCGACCATTTTCAGAATCGTTATGACTACGATGTCGTTGTCATTGGTGCCGGCCATGCAGGTACCGAAGCTGCGGCAGCTGCCGCGAGACTGGGCGCACGTACAGCGTTATTGACCACAAATATCGACACGGTGGGGCAAATGTCCTGCAATCCGGCGATCGGCGGCGTCGCCAAAGGACAAATCGTCCGTGAAGTCGATGCGCTCGGCGGGCTGATGGGAGTGGCCATCGATGCCACAGCGATCCAGTTTCGCATGCTCAATCGCCGCAAGGGCCCGGCGATGCACAGTCCACGCGCGCAGGCAGACAAGAAGGCCTATCAAAACCACATCAAGTGGCAAATTGAATCCCAACCCAATCTCGATTTGCGTCAAGAAACGGTCGAAGATCTACTTACCGAGCCGGTCTCTGCCGGACGCAGCGATGGCATCGCGACTGATCGGGTCGTCGGAGTGAAGGTGCGCGGGGACGCGATCTATCGTGCCCAAACCGTGATTTTGACCACGGGTACGTTCTTACAAGCGATCATGCACACGGGCGAAGCCCAAAGTGCGGGCGGACGGGCAGGCGAGGGCACAACGGCTGGTATCAGCGGCTCACTGCAGCGACTGAATTTCGAGTTGGACCGTTTTAAAACCGGTACTCCTCCCCGTCTGAATGCCCGTACGATCGACTTTGCCCAAGTGGAAGTCCAACCAGGGGACGATGATCCTCAGCCGTTCAGTTATCTCACCGATGCGGTCACTGCCGAGCAGATGCCCTGCCATATCGCGCACACTAACGAGGCTGTGCATGACCTGATTCGCCAAAATCTCTCGCGAGCGCCGATGTACAGCGGTCAGATTGATTCTCGGGGACCTCGCTATTGCCCGTCGATCGAAGACAAGGTCGTCCGTTTCGCCGACAAGTCCAGCCATCAACTGTTTCTGGAACCGGAAGGTCGCCAAACCCAGGAAATTTATGTTAACGGGATTTCCACCAGCCTACCCCGGGATGTCCAAGACGCCATGTTCCGCTTAATTCCTGGTCTCGAAAGGGCTTCGATCATGCGGTACGGCTACGCGGTGGAGTACGATTACTGTCCGCCAACGCAGCTGTGGCCGCATTTGGAGTCGAAACGGGTCGCAGGCCTGTTTCTCGCCGGGCAAATCAACGGTACGACGGGTTACGAGGAGGCTGCCGGCCAAGGCTTGATCGCGGGACTCAATGCTGCTCGGAGTGTGGCCGGACAATCCACTTGGGTACCCTCGCGGCAGGACGCCTATCTCGGCGTGCTCGTGGATGATCTGGTGACAATGGGAACGGACGAACCCTACCGGATGTTCACCAGCCGCGCTGAATATCGGCTGCTGCTACGTCAAGACAACGCCGACCGTCGTTTGACGGCTCAAGCCGACCAACTTGGGTTGATCGACGCGCAGCGACGCGAGCGTCTTGCTGACAAGCTCGAACAAATCCGCCTCGGTCGCGATATTCTCAACAGGGCTCGCATTGATAAGACGCCTGCAGACGTGTATCTGCGTCGTCCCGAAGTGACTTGGGCGATGATGTGCCAGTCGATTCCAGAGTTGAATCAAATCGCTCCTGAGGCCGCTGAACAGTGCTGCATCGATATCAAGTATGCAGGTTATCTGGAACGGCAGCAGATGGATGTCGATAAGCAGCAGCGAATGAGTGAGAAGCGGATTCCAGTCACGTTTGACTACGGACGGATTGGATCGTTGCGAACCGAAGCACGGGAAAAACTCACCAAAGTGCGCCCACTGAACCTAGGTCAGGCCAAGCGGATTAGCGGGATTACGCCAGCGGATATCGCGTTGGTCCTGGCGCATTTGGAGCACTAGAGCTGCCCGTCTCGGCGTGCCGAGACGGATTCTATTGGGAGCCGAGTGCCGACAGGCACCGGTCAGCGTCAGGCAACCTAACCCTGGCGTTTGGCGACTTCCGATTTCATGAACGCCAATCCTTCTGTCGCAAGGGTCATTTCATCGGTGAACATCCGCCGCCAGATCTTGGTCGCTGCGGCGATTTCAGGCAGCGCCAATCCGAAGGCTTCGATTACCAACCAGCCGTCGTATCCGCAGTCGGTGATCGCGTCAAAATTCTCTTTCCAGTTGATCCCGCCGGTTCCCGGAGTGCTGCGGTCGTTCTCGCTGATGTGGATGTGGAATAGCTTATCGCCCCCTGCGTTGACGGCATCGGTGACGCTCTTTTCCTCGATGTTGCTGTGGAAGGTGTCGTACATGATGCCGCATGCAGGATGGTCAACTTCGCGAGCGAACCGCGTCGAGTCAGCATGTGTGTTGAGGAAGTAACACTCAAAGCGGTTGAGCGCTTCAACGCCCAGTTTCACGCCCACCGAGCCCGCATGCTCGGCCGTCGCCCGCATGCTTTCGACTCCCCATTTCCACTCATCCTCGGTCGGACCATTTCCACTGAAGATTCCAATTGCGGAATGGTAGGGGCCGACAATCGTTTCAACGCCAGCGGCAGCGGCGCAGTCGAGCGTCCGTTTGTTGAGCTCAACACCTCGCTTTCGAATTGCTGGGTCAGGGGAAATTGGATTGTCCTCTTCGTTTCGGATCGTCACTGCGGTGCGTTGGAGGCCCAACGAGTCGAGTTGTTTGCCAAGCGCTGCGTAGTCGAGATCGAGATTGAACATCGGTAGCTCCACCCCGTCGAAGCCAGCCGCCTTGAGTTGTTCACATACAGGCAGCATTTCCTCGGTGACTTCGCCCGACCATAACAACAGATTCATGCCATACTTCATCGAATTCTTTTCAACCTTGACTCAGGAGGGGGAAACAGGACGTACGTAACTTCGCGATGTAGCTTACCCTAGCTCGAACTATCGGGCCACTGTCGTAACTGGGGCGTCGCTCCATCACTGGGTAGCCGCTCCGTCGGCGAATGATCGATATTGGACAGAGCCGTCGGCCGTGCCTGTGATCTTACAAGGGCGGATAGGCTGACGGTTTCTCTGAACCGCTGAGCAATTGGTCGTGATTCTGCCGCACTTCCGCCCGCGCCTCCGGTAGCCATCGCTGGACCGCCTCGGGCAGTTGATCCAAGCCTACTCTCGCCATCACTTGATTGAGACGCATCAATAACTTCGTATCGTCGGTGTAGTCGTACAAGAATTGCGTCGTGGCGAATCGCCTCAATGTATCGGCGATCCGGTCGCTCGGCTTGCCTGTGATCCGGTTGACACAAGCCTCAATTTCATCCAACGGTGCCTGTTGGAATAGATGGTAGTAGCGATCGACCCAACATCGTTGCGCAATCGCGTAGTTCGCATCCAGCAGCATTTCGATCAGAATGTGACCCACGAACGAAGGTCGAAATCCCGCGTCTCCAGGCAGACGATCTCGCAACTGAACCGCGAATTCCAAGTTCAACCGCGCGAACGTTGCGCCACCGTGGAACCAGCGGTCATCGGCGACGTGGGTGACGATACCTGCCGCGACATTCCGCATCACCGGATCGGGTGAATCTAAGAACGGCTCTGCGGTTCGTCGGCGAACGCGTATGCGGCGATCAATGACAGACAGAAAATCAGGCATACCGGTGCAGATCGCGAGCACGGGCACATCCTGCGGAGGTGACCGGTTCATCGTCGGTAGCGCGTGACAGAGAAAATTCATGGCGCCAGTTGAGCAAGCCAATCGGCCATCGACCACCGGAGAGAGTCTTGATTCTCACCGATGGCCTTGTTCAGTCGGCTGACCAATCGCGAGTTTTCTTTGCGAATCCAAACTTTGCCGATCGTGTGTTCGGCCAAGTCACCGATTTCTTCGGCCGCGTCGCCGCCCAATTTACTGATCCGTTCCACTTCGAACTTGCTCACCACGAGGGACGCCTGCTCGACTGCCACATCCAGCTGCATTGCCGGAGGAACTTCGCCGAAGTCCGCCGACATCCCCATCGTCAGCGTCGTCCTCATCGCGAGGTCCATTTTTCCGGAGATCTCCACGCTATACCACTTCGCCCCCAAATTCCAGCGTTCCACGCGAATCGAAAACCGGGCTGGCGTGGACACCGTCGCATCAGCCCGCCAGCTCTGAAGTCCGTCTTGGGAAGAGACTGGCGTCACGCTATGGATTTTGACAAGGTCGGTGGCTTTATACGGTTGCAGAAGCGTCGCAACGTCTCCGGCGGGGAGCTCCTCTCTTAGAATTTCCGCTTGGGAGTTTCCTGGCCCCGAGATCGCGGGTGCGGTTAGGTTTCGTTCAGGCAGCTCGATTTCGTACCGCACCCACCGGCCATGCCGCAGTTCTTGCCAACGTCGTTTGGTCTTCAGTTCCCAACCATCGCGACGGACCTTGACCCCCGCCCACACTTTCTTCGTATCACCCCAATCATCGTCGCCGGTGATTTGGCGGGGTACGTGCTGCATCAGCTGATCAGCCAACCACTGGACTGATTGTCGAGTTTGATCGGGCGTCATCGATACACCCGAGGTCGGTGGCATCATTCCCGATGGAGATAACGATGGAGCAGCCAGCAACGGTAACTGCGCCCACAGCCTACTCGTTCCGCACAGCATCCACACGCCAGCCAACGCCAACGCAAAAACGTTCCGCATGGGTGGGTATGGCGATCGTTGATGAAGCATGCGTGCACTCCGTCCAATACAAGGAAGGGTGGATCGCGAGGCCGATTGAGTTGTGAACCCTACGTGCCTGCGAGGCCGTTGAAATCATTTCTCGCGAGCATCTGGGGGGCGTACCGGCACAGTTGAACCGCGAGAGTGCCCCTCCAACCGGTCGCTCGGAACGAAATGGTCTGAACGGCTGGAATGAACCGCCTTCGATCATAGCTCAGCGTCCCCTGTCGCTGTCGAGGGCGATCTGCGGGTAGCGGGCGATAAACAGCCACACATTTACTTAATTACTGACCCGGTGACCAAACGTGTCACCCCTTGGAGCGATGATACCACTATCCCAACAAAATCACCTTTCAATTCGCGAAACCATGACTACGCTCACCCTCGACCCCGTCAATTCCACTACGCCTGCAATGGTCACGTCTCCGCGGCGCCGGAAAGCACCGACGCCACAGCAGATGTTACGAATCGCGATGCTCGACTCCGATCAGTGGGCCGTTGAGCTGGATTATGCAGATAGCAAAGGGAAAAGAACTCGCCGCACCGTTAGCCCGATTCGCTTTTCGACCCCGGATCGCTTTCTCGGTTTGTGCTTGTGCCGAGAACAGCCTCGTCAGTTTTATCTCGACCGCTGTAGTAACATCCGCATCGTCCGCAGCGACGACATCATCATGCCGGTGGCAATGGTGCAACTCGACGACTGATCGTCACACGAACATCTCCCAGTTCGTAGGCTCGCCGCGGGTGAGTTTTCGCTTCGCAGTGCGTCCACAGACAAGCACCCAATCTTTGGGGGTCAACCCATGTCCTGGGCGAACGATGCGGAGGCAATGCGGGCCTACCGATTCACCTTCCTCGACGTCCTCGCTGATGAATATGGAGCGACGAAACATAAGTGATTTTTGTTGGGGGCCGTCGCTACCGTAGCGGATCTCTCCAAGCGCCTGCCACGCTCGCTCGGTCTCGACGACGAGGCTATTTAGTTCCTCCGGTTCGAGTGAGAACGCAGAGTCCACCCCGCCATCGGCGCGGCGGAGGGTAAAGTGCTTTTCGATAACCGTCGCACCCAACGCGACAGCAGCGACTGCCGCACCAATCCCTCCGGTGTGGTCCGAAAGTCCCACCTGAGTGCCAAAGCTGTCTCGAAGGTGTGGAATCGTATGAAGATTTGTAGATTCCGGCGTTGCTGGATAGTTGCTTGTGCACTTGAGTAGCACCAGTTCACCGCTACCGTGCTCGCGGGCGCACTCCACTGCCTGATGGATCTCGGCGAGCGTTGCCATGCCTGTTGACATGATCAACGGCTTGCCCGTCGCAGCTGTCTTAGCGATCAAGGGCAGGTCGGTCAGTTCGAACGACGCGATTTTGTAAGCAGGCGCATCGAGCGTTTCGAGAAAATCAACTGCGGTTTCATCGAACGGCGAACTAAATGCAATGATCCCTCGCTTCTTCGCATGGTCGAAAATCGCTTGATGCCAATCCCAGGGGGTCGCTGCTTCCTGATAGAGTTCGTGCAATCGACGCCCAAACCACAGGCTCTCCGGGTCCAGTATTTTAAACTCGTCTCGATCAACGTCGAGCGTCATCGTATCGGCGGTGTATGTCTGCAGTTTGATCGCGTGTGCGCCTGCATCCGCAGCGGCGTCAACAATCGCGAGGGCGCGATCGAGCGATTGATTGTGATTGCCCGACATTTCTGCAATGACGAACGGTGGTTGTTTCTCACCGATTGAGGTCGTGGCGATTTGCACGCTTGGCATACTCATGCAGCTTTCAACGCTTTCTGCTTCACGGTCGCATTGATACGGCTGAGTTCAGGTTGACGGGCGAGCAAGCCCAGTACTTGATCGGTCGTGATGAACTCATCGCGGCGAAAATTTCGGAACACGGCCTGGAAGAATACGAAGTCGGTGGGTTCGTCGAGCGTCCAACGCATCGACGATTGATCGATTGACTGAGTGATATTATCAATCACAAATCGATCGGGGTGCTGATAGAAAAATGGCGTCACATGTTCACGCTCGTACTTCTTCGTCGCTGCTTCATGAGCGATCTGCAATGCCCGCATGCTGAACATCTCCATGTCGAGGCCATGCGGATAGGTCCGCGGTTGTGTGTTGGAGATGTAATCCACGGGGCAACCGCTGTTCTGCCTTTCCTGGTACCGCAAAACCAGTTCATCGACTAACAAGGGGTCAATCAATGGGCAATCCGCTGTGATGCGAATGATTTCAGTAGCACGAGAAACGAGTGCCGCTTGATGGTAGCGAGCGAGCACGTCGTGCTCGCTGCCACGAATCACACGCACCTTGCATCGTCGGCATTCGTCGACGATGGCATCGTCGGCGTCGCCGGTCGTCGTTGCGACAACCACTTCGTCGACCCGTTCGCAATGCCGCATCCGAGCGACGATTCTGCTGAGTACGGTTTCATTGCCCAGACGAAGGAGAACCTTGCGTGGCAATCGCGTCGAGCCAACACGCGCTTGGATGATGACGACAGTTTTCATTGGTTTCACCTAGGATCCGAAAAATGGAACAGAGCCCTACTTCATTTGCGGACGGGCATCGGCCCCGATCCGTTCAATCAATTGTGCTTTCGTAGCGACACCGGTCGGAGCGCCGTTGCGGTCGCCAGGGCATCAGCCACTTCGCCCCACCCCTACCCGCTGTATCTCAAAGCACGTTCTCGTGCCGTCATGCGATTGCGAGCGTCAAGCGGCAATGGATCGAGCGACTTGAGCACCAGCGAAGGTGTGGCGAATGGATGAGATGACCTGCTTCACCTCACCATCCGTCATCGCGGGAAAGACCGGTATGCTCAAGGCACGCTCGTAGTGATTCATCGCACCCGGGAACTGGGCAGCGGTGTGGCCATATCGATCGGCATAAAATGGCTGCAAGGAAACGGGATAGTAATGGACCTGCGTGCCAATCCCCGTGCCGGCGAGACTCTCCATCACCTCGATTCGAGTGCGCCCGAGTGCATGAAAGTCCACATGAAGACAAAACAGATGCCAGGCCGAGGTTTTGAGCACGTTCGCTGGCGGCAAACTCACGCCAGGAATATCCGCCAGTTCGTGTAGATAGTGATCCGCAATCTCTCGCCGCCGGGCGACAAAACGATCCAGTTTTTTCAACTGTGAGGACGCCAAGGCGCAGGACATTTCTGGGATGCGGTAATTGAACCCGGGGGCATGCATCTCATAGTACCACGGACCTTCGGTGGGGCGGCGCAGCTCGTTGGTCTGTTTCGTCATACCATGACAGCGAAAACTACTTAAACGCTTTTGGAGGTCAGGGCAATCAGTGGTTACGGCGCCACCTTCGCCGGCGGCAATGTGTTTGACTGGATGGAAACTGAATGTCACCATCGAAGAGTGGCCCAGCGAACCGACGGGACTTCCATCGCGATGGACGCCGCCAATTGCATGGCTAGCGTCTTCAATCAGCGTCGCCCGAGGGCACAAACGCTGGACAGTCTCGCTGATTGCAGCCATCTCGCAGGGCTGGCCAGCAAAGTGCACCGGAGCGACCGCACGTACCCGTCTGCCAATGTCAGTTCGGAGCGCAGCGGCAAGCGTAGCGCTGGTCATTAGCCCCGTTTCAGAATCCACGTCGCAGAATCGAACTTCAGCACCTAGATAGATCGCGGCGTTGGCCGTTGCCAAGAATGTGTTGGTGGGAACGACTACGACGGAGCCTGGGCCAACCCCCGCAGCGGCATAGGCCATGTGCAATGCGGCGGTGCCGGAATTGCATGCGACGGCGTAGCGTGATCGGCAATGCTGGGCCAGCGACGCTTCGAACGCCTCGATTGCCGGGCCTTGCGTCAACCAGTCCGAACGCAGTGCTGCTGCGACCGCTTCGATGTCCGCCTCGTCAATCGATTGACGACCGTATGGAATCACTTGAAGGCCCTCCTTGGCCAAAACGATATTCGTCGTGCTAACTTGTCAGAACACCTCGTTTTCCGCCGCATCCAATGTGTTGTTGGATAGCACGTTCGTTTTGAATGTGAGCCGCAACACTGGTACGGACTGTCAAATCATTCGACGGTGACAACGAGGTCGCGGGGCGCAGTCGCTAGGCGGCGACTCGTAAGCGATGAGGCGCAACTGGGCCACAATGCTTCGCGATCGTGTCTCGCAGTTCTTGCACAGTCAACCAGTGAGGATTGTTGTCGCTGGCATAGCAGAATCCGTCCGCACATTGTTTGCCCGAGGCAACGTAACTTGGTTCCTCTTTGGACCAAGGGCGAGCGGACGGTTGAACGATGTAATGATCTTCGAATTCCAAAGTCATCCGTGCTTCGTCAGCAGGAATCATGCACTCGTGCATCTTCTCACCAGGACGAACACCGATGACCTTTGTTTTGCATTCTGGAGCGACGGCGTTGGCGATATCCATAATGGATACACTCGGGATTTTCGGTACGAAGATCTCCCCACCTTCCATCCGTTCAAACGATTTGAGAACGAACTCAACGCCTTCCTCGAGCGTGATCACAAATCGCGTCATGTCGGGGCTCGTGATCGGCAGCACACCTTCGCTGCGTTTGCTCTCGAAGAATGGCACTACGGAGCCGTTGGATCCGAGGACATTGCCGTAACGGACGGCACAGAACCGAGTTCCCCCGACGCCCGAAAGTGAGTTGGCAGCTGCGAATAGCTTATCACTACAGAGTTTCGTCGCACCGTAGAGATTCACTGGTGCGGCGGCTTTATCCGTGGACAACGCGACGAGCTTCTTCACACCTGTGTCAATACACGCGTCAATCAGGTTTTCGGCACCACCGATATTGGTGCTGATGCACTCCTGTGGATTGTATTCTGCAATGTCGACGTGCTTCATCGCGGCTGCGTGAATCACGTAATCGATTCCACGAAGAGCGCGTTGGAGACGATTTTTGTCACGAACATCGCCGACAAAGTAACGGACTTCGGGAAACTCCGCAGCGGGGAAATGATTCCGCGCCATGTCGACGTGTTTCTGCTCATCACGGCTGAACACGACCAAACGCTTAGGGCGATGTTCGCGCAGCAGCGTCTCAACACATTTTTTTCCAAAGGAACCGGTGCCACCGGTAATGAGAACATGGCTTCCTGCTAGCGACGACATTCGAAATCCTTTCGAGAGTTGGGTATCACGCCCGCAGTCTAGTGATTTGCCAATTCCCCACCAAGATCAATCTGAATGAAATTAATGGTGCAAGAATTTCGCCATGCGGGGCCCCTCGAAACAGGCCGATCGTTGCTAGCTCGCAGTCCCCCGGGATATCGGATACCAAACCTCGCCGATTCCGCCGATGCTTCGGTCTCCACGGCTGGTGTACCATTTTAGCGAGTCGCTTTGACACTCCGCCGGCGGCCAACTCGTCGCCATTTCGGGCCGTTTCAGCAACAACGCGTAAAAGGGTGTTTGCAGCTCGACCGGTGAGGTAAAACGAGCCGCTGGCAATCGAGTCGGCGTGGCGAGAACCAGCGTCCCGCGACGCATTCCATAACCGACGTGGTCGCCGATCACCCCTCCCACCCCGATCGTGCCGGCGACCTGCCAAGACGCTAGCCCTGAGCCAGCATCGCCTGCGACCCAAATTTCGCCACGCCGCATACGATTCCCCGCGAAATCGCCCACGCTGCCCGAAACCATGATCCGGCCACCGTTCATACCCACACCCCGCGATCCTGTCGGCGCTCCCACATACGCTCCGGCATTTCCAGCGACATCAATCGTGCCACCACTCATGCAGGCACCGCAGTAATCACCAACGTTCCCCTCGACGATGATCTGACCGACTCGGTGCTGCTGACCGACTCGATGGACACCGCCACAATCTCCTTGGAAAATCAGTATCGGTTGCCCGGTATCAGTCTCTCGGCAATCAATCTCAAACAGATCCCCCAGCTCCACCTCAACGGACAGCGCCGGGACAGATTGGCGGGCGATTTGGTCGGCGGACATTTCCATGAGTCGATCGAGTCGCACGCTCGACGCGTCGATCGATCTGACATTGTCTGCTCGCCGACGAAGCGTGATCGACTTCATGATCTTGTCTCCGCCAGAACGTCATGCAAGCGAAAGTGATGGCGGCCGAGCTTGCCACCATAGTTCCCCGCTGTTACGCCGACGAGTCCACCATTACCCACCGCGTTGCAGGCCGCTGAAATGCCCACCGATATAGCACTGGCGATCTCGCCGAAACTCATGCCGTCAATCACGACCTCGAGCACGGCCGTGGTCTCGGCGGGCAGCTCCGTTTGCGCTAGTTCACGCAGCGCAGGACAGAACGCTTCGTTGGTCGATGCGAATAAAGCTGCATACTTCGATCCCACCTTCGAGCCGCTGCGGGTTGCTCCGCCGGGAAAAGGTGTGATGACGCCATGCATTGGCGAAATCGCCGCAATCGCGGCCCGACAGGCGACCGACACCGCCTCGATGGATCGACCGAGCAGAATAAAGTTGCCCCCGCCAATCGCCTCAGTACGCCCGCAATCGTGCTGACAGACAAACTCACCGTCCATCACTGGAATTCGCCAATATCGAACGGCATTTTCCGTGGTGGGATTGTCGCCGCTCGCCTGCGGTGGCTGAAGCTGCTTACTAATCTGATATCCATCGCCAAAGTAACGGAGCGTTTTGCCGAGCGGCACGCGATTCGGATATACCGTCGGACCACCATCCAAGCCCGCATAGAGCGCTGTCGTGGGGCACGTCAGAACGCACTGCCCTGCGCGGCGGGGAATCTGTTTCTCGAGTTCCTTTCCGGAAACCGCGAACGCCAAAATCGCGACTCCTGGTCGCCCGTCAGGAGTTTCGGAGGCTAACAATCGGCGTTCGACTGCGATCTCGACACCGCATGCGATCACGCTCGTGCCAAATCCCACCATCGCTGCAGCCGCTGCGTCACACCACTCTTGATCTGCCGCCGTGATGATCAACCGTGTCATCTTCATGTCGAAGGCCTCAGCAAACGTCGCGTGAATCGGGACGTCTGCAATCCGCAGCGGAGAGTCAGTGACCCAGCGGTGAGTGTCCGCCGACACCACCTCATCTGCACTATTCACGATGCAACTCCCGACTGATCCGGGGGCATCTCTTGTCGCAAACCAGTACCAAGCAGTCGACTGCCGAGCACCTCTTCCATCTCGCCATCATCAATCCATAATCGATCAAGTGCAAAGGTGCCGTTCTTGGCATACCTCGATCGGAAATCAGCTAGCTGAGGTCGGTCGATAAAGTCCCCTGCCGCAGTCAAATCCGCGGCCAGCGTACGGTCCATTACGGCGTTTTCGTCAGTATGCATGTCATTGCCATCTTGGCGAATCAATCTCCCGCATTTGAAGACAAATCGTGGGGTCGCGAACATTTTTTCAATGCTCTCCTGCTGACGGTAAACCACGATGTCTGCGACGCTGCCTGCCGCCAGCGTGCCGCGATCGGCGAGACCCAAGATGCGAGCTGGCGCGGTCCGCGTCATCGTGGCAATGTCGGTGAGCGAGTACTCACGCGAGATCCCCGCTAGCGAGCTGGCGCCTGCCGCCTCTGAATGAATTTCTGCCAGCGCCGTTTCGCGGAGCGAGCGATCAGCTAGGAGGCCAAGCAGGTGGGGGTATGCCGTAAACGGGCCGCCGTTGGGGTGATCCGTTGTCAAAAAAACACGTGAAGGATCATCGATCATTAAGAACAATTCCAGTCCGATCGCCCACTGCAGTGAGTGGACGAATTCCCGGCGACGATAGCGAAAGGGTACGACGCCGCACCCTGCTTCGCATTCCACGTCCACCAATATCGATTTGCGTGGTTTTGCATACGCCGCGTTCTCGTGCTGATGCATCGAGTCGGCGCTGATAGTGACGGTTTGCCCAAACTGAATTTGGCCGACATCGATGGTTACGTTGGGATGTCTGGACATCGCTTCAACCAGCTGCGGTGCAGCCGATGAGAAGTGATAGGGGCCATCCGTTCCGTAACAATGAAACTGTGCGTGCGTCAGATGAATCGGGTACCCGTCAGCTGCGGCAATGGTAGCCAGCGTGGAGGAAATGTTACCGGGCACACCTAAATTGCTGCAGTGGACATGGAGAGGATGAGCCAACCCAATTTCGTACACTGCGCGGCAGAGTGTGCGGATGATCTGCCCTGGGGTGATCCCGAGGTGTGGGTGCGGCGTGTCGACATCGAAAGACCGCTGATTGAACTTGAAGGCGTGAATGCCTCCCGGATTGACGACCTTGACGGCGATGCAACGCGTCGCCATCACCATCCACGCGACATAAGCATTGATGGTTTCTTGCGGTGACTTCTCTGCGATCAACTGTAACAGCACATCATCGTTGCCGAGCAGACAGTAGCCGCCGGTGTCGATGCCTCGCACGTCGGCCATTTCCGCATGGGCCGAGCGTGCGTTGCAGGGAATCACGGCGGGCTCAAGGCAGGTTGTGTAGCCCATGTCGAGATATCGCGACGCCGTGGTGCTGGCCGACGGAAGAAAGTGCGACTGTGCCGGTTCAGTCGCCCCCGCAGGCTGTGCGTTCCGCCAGGGCGGCATTTGATCACGTAACAGCAGCCGAGCCAGCGAAATTTTTCCACCTCCGATATGCGTATGCAAATCGATGCCGCCGGCCATTGTCACGCATCCGGTCGCATTGATTTCAACGTCGGGGGCAATTGGGTCTTGGGGCGCGTCGATGATCAAACCACCTTGCATCCAAAGATCACGCTGTTCGGTTGTACTGCGCACCACCCCGTCCACCGACCGGCTGGGGTCGATCAATCGGCTGCCGCGAATACAAGTGAGCATGAGTGCGAAACTACCGGGCTGGAATCGTGGTGGGCTGGGGACGTGACGTGCTGAGGCCGAGGTGGGCTGCGAACGAGGCCTGCGATTCTCTCACAATTCAATGAGTTTTAGTAGACCGCCACGCCCGTCGCATTCATTGCCGGATGTTAAGCGACCCGTAGATTCACTAGGTTAGGGTTTCTCATCAACCTTTCACGCAAGAATACTTTCATGAGCGAACTGATTATCAGTGTCAGCGGACTGCGCGGCATTGTCGGCGAAACCTTGACTCCGGACGTCGCCTGCCGATACATCGCGAGCTTCGCTGCTTCGATTGGTCCCGGCCCCATTGTGATCGGACGTGATGGACGTACCACGGGGCCAATGTTGAAGGCCGCCATCATCGCGGCGATCAACGCCTGCGGCCGCGATGTGATCGACGCGGACGTCGCCGCAACCCCAACGATCGGCATACTCGTCCGCGAGATGTCTGCGGCAGGTGGCGTGCAGATTTCTGCCAGTCACAATCCACCCCCGTACAACGGCATTAAATTATTTGGCAGTGATGGGCGCGTGCTCGACTCCGACGCGGGCGCTCGAATTCGTCAAGGCTACTTCGCTGGCACTGCGGGATGGTGTCGCTACGACGCTATCGGATCGACGCAAACGGAAGCGGACCCACATGCCCCGCACCTTGAGAAAGTGCTCGCGACTGTAGATGTGGGTGAGATTCGAAAACGAGAATTTAGGGTGCTGTTAGACAGCAACCATGGCGCCGGCGGATTGCTTGGCGTGCGATTGCTCGAGTCTCTCGGATGCGAAGTCGAAGCGGTCGGCCAGCAACCCACCGGCATCTTTGAGCATGTGCCCGAGCCGACCGCTGACAACCTCACCGGGATCGCAGCACGCGTTGCCGGCAGCGGGTGCGCGATTGGGTTTTGCCAAGACCCCGATGCTGATCGATTGGCGCTGATCGACGAGAACGGACGCTACATTGGCGAAGAAGCCACGCTGGCACTCTGTGTCCAGCGCGCTATGATGGTCGGACGCACTAACGGGCCCATCGTGATTAATGGAGCGACGAGTTCGATGAGTGGACTCGTTGCCCAACAGTTTGGTGTGGAAACCTTACGCAGCGCCGTCGGCGAGGCAAACGTCGCCGACAAGATGATCGCTCATGCTGCCGCGTATGGGGGGGAAGGCAACGGCGGCCCCATCGACCCTACGGTAGGGTATGTTCGCGATAGCTTTGTCGGCATGGCCCAAGTACTCGATTTGCTAACTCGAACCGGCAAACCACTCAGCCAGCTCGCTGACGAACTTCCCCAGCTTGCCATCTATAAAGACAAAGCCGAAATCAATGTGAGCCAGCTGCCGGCAATCTTCGCAAGACTCCAAAGCCGATTTCAAGACGCACAAGCTGACACCGGCGATGGACTGCGCCTACAATGGAACGATTGCTGGCTGCTCGTCCGCGGTAGCAACACCGAGCCAATCGTGCGAATGATCGCGGAAGCAGAGACAGCCGAACAGGCCAAGTCGCTCTGTGACCAAGCCGCTGCGATGATCAACCCGTAGCGGCATCGCTCGACAGTGCTGTCAATCGATCACTCAGCGACTTTGAAAGTACCCCGGGACTTCGAAAGCAAACGCTATGCTCGACAGGGAAACGTCCACGCCATCGGCTCCACTGCGGGTTTTCGTCGCCGAATATCTCTGCGGTGGCGGTATGCTCGACACGCCTCTGGACACGGTATCGAAATCCCTGTTGCGTGAAGGGATGGCGATGTGGCAAGCCCTGGTCACTGATTTGGCTGGTTGGGCGAGCGTGCGAACACCCGTCGACCCTCGGCTGCCGCAGCTATCTGGCGACATCAGTGCCCTCGCGGGGCAGCTCGAAACCGTGCCGATGCAGCCCTGCGCTGAGCTTTGGGGGGGGTGGATTGAGATTGCACGTGAGTGCGACGTCGCAATCGTCATCATCCCCGAAACCGACGGGTTGCTCACCAAAGGCATCACGCTCTTACGGGCTGCAGGAATCCAGGTGCTCGCGCCGACGGGTACCGCCATTGGTCTGACGGCAGATAAATGGGCGACGGCTAAGTGGCTGCATCAAAACAATATCGCTCATCCCGATACGTGGTCGTTGGAGCGACGCCGCAATGGAATTGCGGAGCGACATTATACCCGCTCGCGGCCACTCGCTGCCGGCCGACTCGATCCGATCTTCAGTGACTTCCCCAGTTCTGGCTACCTCGTCAAGCCGCGCGACGGTTGCGGCGCCGCTCGCATTCGTCGCTACGATGAACTGAAGCCAGCTCTGGCGTCGATGAAGCCCGATGAGATCACGCAGCAGTACTGGCCGGGACGCTCCGCCTCAGTATCGGTGATTGCCAGTAGTGAACACGCTCGCGTCAGCATTCTGCCCGCCGTTTGGCAAAATCTGGAGATGGTGCCGCATACGGCTGCACGCGACAGCGTCTCTACCAGTCACCTAAGTTACCAAGGTGGCAGTGGGCCGTTGTCCACCGAACTGCAGCAGCGCGCTCACGCGCTGACCTCACGAGTGCTCCAGGCCCTGCCCGGCAGGCTGGCGGGCTTCGTCGGCATCGACTTGATGCTGGGCGAGAACGCCAATTGTGATGCTGTGATCGAGATCAATCCAAGGCTCACGACGTCGTATATCGGCTTGCGAAAAATGACTGACGAAAACCTCACACAGCGTTTATGGGGTAATCCTGATCAAGCCACTGCTATTAACGTGCCTGCTGAATCAGTCCATTGGAACCTGCATGCGGTCGTGACTTGACGACTGCCCATATTACTGACGGTACGACAAGGTGCATGGGATCTGAGTTGGAGTCTGAGCAGGGGGCCAGACAGGTTACAAGAGCAGGGTCATGCCCAACACAAGACTGTTCTGAATGACGTCCCGGTCACTGACGGTCGTGATGTCGATCAAGGGTGCGAACCCGGTGCTCCGAACGTATTCCGCAGAGACCCGGAAATTGGGGCCAAGGCGTTTGCCATAGCCGAGAACGAGTTGATCGTTGAACTCGTACTCGCTACCCGCTGGCCCTTGGATTCCGCTGCTCCAACTCACGCTTAGATTCGACCCGCGTGACCCGCGATCAAACCAGTAGGCGGCTTCCGTGCGGTATGCCGAAACTCGGTGAGACGTCACCGGCCAGTCTCCTGTGGTCGTCACATATTCACCTGCCAACGTCAGCCGATCGATGTCCAACCTCGCGTTGATATCCCACGCACTGTTGTAGTGCTCGCCGTAGATCATGGGATTGACGTGCTCAGCGACGTTGCTGTCATAGATCGTGCCCAGCAGGAACCCGCCACCGACTCGCAAGTGATAATCGGGAGTGTCGCCTACGCGAAAACTGACGTTCGCAGCAAGGTTGTTCAGTTTTCCCAGTTCGGGTGAGTCCACAGTACGAATCCCACGTCCGCCATTAATGCCAGCCAAAGTGAAATCCCAGTGGTCGTCGTGATAGCCCGCTCCAATGCCCTCGGCGAGCGAGGCGAAATAGTGCCAAGGCACGGCTTGCGTGAAGGGGCTGAGAGTGCTGAGGTCACCGAACCCTACGTTTTTCTTGCCGATGAAAAGATAGAGTGGGGAGACGCGTAGATCACCAACGATGGCGTATGCCTGGCGCACCTGCAGGCTGCCCTGTTTGGGGGCTGCGAAGGAGAACACGTCGGAAAATAAGAGCTCTGTGTAGACACTCGCGTAGGACGTGAACTGTGCAGTGGCCTGCGAGTTGGCCTGCAACATTCGTGCATCAGTCGCCGAATCGCCCCGGAAGTCTGTGGGGAATCGTCCCAAATATGGGAACTTGTTCGTGCGATTCGTAGACGCGGCCAGCAACGACAGACGCGATTGACCACCGACGATGACCTGCGGGCCTTCGAAATGATGCGCGGCGTAATACTCCAGAATGAAAAGCTCCTTATCGGTCTGGCGATTCTGGAAATCCAGCATCGCATCGGTCAGCGGCGTGTTGAGCCGTAGCCAGTTCCGTGAGGATAACTCTTCGTATCCAGGGAGGCGATCTTGAGGGGGGCAATCATAGCTGACAAAATTGCCGTCGCTGGCGTAGTTGCCTAGATGCCCAGTGGCACCTTGCGCCGCGCTACTATCGTGACTTCCATCGTCATCACAGCTGCCGCTGATTTCACCGTCTACAGATCCTGCCATGGCATCGCAGGCGATCGTGCCTGTGTCGTCGCAGACCTGGTAGAGCGTGCGATCGCTCAGCGATGGAGGCAGCCCACCGGGCGTTTGGGACCAAACACGGTCGCCCACTGCCGCGATGATGGTACACGCTGCGAGTAGACGCACCGAGGTACAAAATGGGGTCATCGAGTATCAACGGTTGGGAACGAAAGGGCCGAAAGAACGAAAGGGCCAGCCACTGGTCGGGGACGCTCGTTTTCAGCGAAGTGGTTTGCCGGACTTCGCCGCTGAGAGCACGACTTCTTCATCGATCAGCTCCTCGTCCATCTTGGCGCGATACTCCATCATGCTGCCGGGGCCTTGAAAGCCCACGACCGTCTCGTCCCACTCCAATTCTTTGCTAAGCAGGCACCCGTTGTCGATGTCGAAGCGAACCGCACCGTTGCTGAGTTGCTGAATAACCTGGGCGCGGAGTGCTTCGGAATGAATCGGGGTTAGCGTTTGGCTTTTGATGGCAATGGTGGCCACACCCGCGCTGACTTTTTTCAACGTGAAAACCTGACGGGTTTTAATGGTTTTGACCTGTTGGTCCTCCGTCCGAACTTTGACCTCCGAGGGCACCATCCACCGGTCGCCGATGGCGATTGGTTCGGAGGGCAGAGTCAGGGTGAGCGATCCCATGCCGAGGGACGCCTGTGAACCGGCGTGGACTTCTCGATTCAATTCAGTGCCCTGTGGGTCAATCGTGACGGTCGACAACGGCGTACCGATTTGTTCAGCCACAATGCTGAACACGGCCGGCGGCTTCTCTCCGGTCAGGCTGCTCCACTGGATCTCGTCCTGGTCGCCATTTTGCTGAGTCATTTCGACCGAGTCAATTTGGTGGTCAAAGGTGATTTGGTTCTCACTGACGTCCTGCACTTTCCATGAGCGGACGCTTGTGGTGTACACGTTGGCAATTTCCTCGGTGCCATTCATCCGAGTTTTTGTTTTGGCAACGTGGGTGACTTTGTAGCGAATCGTCTGATCGGGCGTGAGTTGATGTCGCAGCTGGTATTTTTCCGCCGCCGATGGGGTCAACACGGATTCACCCAGGCCGTCGGCGGCCAGAGCGAGTGGAGCGGCCGCGAGGATTGAGCCGAAAAAGAAGGCCGTGCAGGTGGCCAGTGAGTGGATTGGTAAGATAGGGCGGCGTGACATGATGTCTGAGGCTCCGGAAACGGGGGCGGTCAAATGGAGACGCTCTCGCGTGTATCAAACCCGGGAAGCCGCCCGCTAGGGATAAATTTCAATCTGGCGGATGGGATTCTCTCCAACTACCTTGACGCTAACAGTTTAGAGACCATGGGGATTTATGAATTCGAAATGAAGATTAGGTTATCGACAGATTATCCACGAGTGTGCAAAGTCAAATTGTTGCTTGAACCGGCGTGGACGTGGGTGGGCATGATCCCATAGAACTCGTTTTTTGCGACCGCTTCGGAGGCGCCGCGGGACGTGTCGGCACGCGAGCACAAAAACTTGAGTCAATCGGTTTGACTTGTTTGCTAGCAAACCTAGAATCTGCCTCACTCGCTGTAGGAGAGCCAACGGGCGGAAACGGCAGAGTCACATTTTGGATCCGAGCGAATTTCAAAAAACTTCGTTTTTTGCTAGGTCCATCACACCCTGGGGTGTGTTTGGAGGCGGCCTGGAATCTGGCCGGAATCTGTTTGAATTTAGAGTGACCACGCTAACGTGTGGTCGCTTCCGTCATCATCATCCACGAGGGAGTTGTCGCTACCGGTATGTCGTCGACGCAAGGCAGCATCGAGACGCAGGAGGCCATCGAGCGATTCGCCGATGCCTTGCGACAACGCATCGGTACCGATCGGTTCCGACTGTGGTTCACCCACGGGATCGAGTTTGATCTAGAGGCCTCTCACGATGAGTCTGGCGACGAAGTTGCTGTTGATGCAGATGCAGTGATCGTGCTGCGGGTGAGCGGGCCGTTCGCGGCCGACCGGATTGCGAAGAACTTTACCGCTGATCTTCGCGCCGCCTCCGCAATGGCCCTGGGAGACCATGGTCGATTTCGCATGGTGACCGCGGCGGCGACAACTCAACCAGAGTTGATCGCTGATGCTGTGGAGACACCATCGGGCAGCCCGCAGCGAGGGAAGGTTGCTCGCTCGTCAGGGAAATCGCATGACGGGAAATCGAATTCGGGGAATTTGAATCGAAACGAACCGCCCGCCCATCAAGCGGGCAAGTCGTCACGTGGTCGAAGTCCTGCGCGGAAATCCGCAGGCAAGCTGTCGAGTCTCTTGGCCGATTCGAAATTGACCCGCTCTGCCGACGAGATCGCCGCTGAAAGTGACGCCAGCTCCGTCGGCGTGGACCGGCGCGGCACACGATCGCCCTCGCGAGCAGAGTCGACGACTGCGGTGACCGCGCCGCTGCCAGAGTCATTGCCTACGGCGGGACGCACGCTCGATAGTTTCATCACCGGTCCCTGCAACGAGTTCGCATTTTCCGCAGCGACGATGGCCATGTCCACGCCCGAAGTGGCGACCCCCCTGTTCCTGCATGGCCCGACCGGGACCGGGAAATCACATTTGCTCGCGGCAATTGCCGAGGAGTTCCGTCGGCGGAGACGGATGCGACGCGTGATTCTATTGACGGCCGAGCAGTTCACCAACGATTTTGTGGGCTCGGTCAATTCCACAGGCCTGCCGAGTTTTCGACGCAAGTATCGTGAGGTCGACGCGTTGTTAATCGACGACGTGCATTTCCTCGCGTCCAAGACCGCCACCCTCCGCGAAGCCCTCTACACGCTCGAAACCCTGGCATCGGCCGGCAAACCGCTTGTATTTACAGCGAACTTACCGCCTGCTGATATTCGTGGACTGACCGGCGAAGTGGCGGGGCGGATGTCCTCCGGACTGGTCTGTCCGCTGCTGGCACTCGATGCCGCGACGCGCATGAATCTGCTCACGCGGTTAGTAAAAACACGCTGTGTTTTAGATTGCGATCCCGGCCTATTGGCAGAGGTCAGTGAGTCGATTAGCGGCGATGCCCGCGCGGTGACGGGCGTGGCGAACTTGATTGGCATGCTGCAACGCATGTTCCGTCGCGAACCAACAATCGAAGAAATTCGCCAGTTTGGTGGTGATTTAATGCGGAATACGCGTTCGGCGCCGACTCTTCGCTCGATCGAACGGGCGGTCTGTGACGCATTTGGGCTTGAACGCGACGGCCTTCGCGGCAAAGCTCAGACACGCCGGGTCAGTGAGCCGCGAACATTAGCGATGTATCTCGCTCGGACGCATACCGGTAGCGCGTATACTGAAATCGCTCAGCATTTTGGACGTCGCAGTCATACCGGTGCGATCGCGGCCCAGCAGAAAGTTGAGCAGTGGCTAGCCAGCGGAAAACAGATCGGAGGTGGCGATGCTGCGATGGCGGCAGCGGACGCGATCGCTCGTGTCGAAGCCCGTCTGCGAGCATAGGCCTCCATTGCCCTGCGGCAACGCGTCAACGGGATGTCGATACTGGGAGCCGCCACGCGTAAGCGGCCGGCCGCGGGACGCTGCCTGCGGGGACGCGGGGCACCGCTCCACTACCAATGTCGAGTGAATCAGCAGTCCGCCAACCGTTTCGAGCCTCATCGACCACAACTCCTCCAACCCATGTCACACGGATGATCAAAGACGACAAGTTTTCAGGCTCTGGATTTCGCGATAAGAAGAAGAAGGAGATCTCTGCGAGCGAAATTCTTCAGCGGCAACCACCCTTCGAACTCGAAGCTGAAATGGGGGTGATCGGCAGTATCTTGATCATGCCCGACATCTGTGACGAGATTGCTTCGCTGCGTGCGGAGGACTTCTACGATGATGCCAATCGTATCATCTATGGGCACCTGCGCGACATGTACGATACCGGGGAGAAAATTGACATCACGTTGTTGGTGTCCCGCATGCGTACCGCTGGAGAATTTGAGAAGGTGGGAGGTGCCGCTTATCTGGCGAGGTTGTCGGGCAGTGTCGCCAATGCCGCCCACGCTGTGTTCTACGCGGAGATCGTGACTGAGAAAGCGGTGTTTCGACGGCTCATCGAATCAAGTACCGAGATCCTGCGTGAAGCCTACGAACAATCCAGTACGGCCAAAGAGCTCTGTGCGCAGGCGGAGCAAAAAGTGTTTGCGATCATGGATGGTCGGAGCAGCAACTCGGTCTCGGCGATCAGCGATGTCCTGCACCAAGCGATGGATCGCATGGAAGCCCGGATGCGAGATGACTACGTCGAAGGCGGTGCTGAAACGGGCTTGACCGATTTCGATCAGATGACCGGTGGGCTGCACTCGGGCGAGTTGATTATTCTGGCCGCACGTCCTTCGATGGGCAAAACCGCGCTGGCGATGAACATGGCTGAGCATGTGGCCTGCGTGCAGCGCGAACCTGTGTTGTTCGTCAGCTTGGAAATGTCGGCCATTGAGCTGGCGGATCGATTGCTCTGTTCGATGGCCAGGGTCAATGGTCACCGCCTCCGCAACGGTACAATATCGTCAGATGATCGCGACCGGCTCGTGGGCAAGGCCAACGAAGTCAGCCAAGCACCGCTATTCGTAGATGACTCGCCTAGCCGGACGGTTAGCGAAATTGCGGCAGCAGCTCGACGGATCAAACGACGTGAAGATGGTCTGGGAATGATCGTGATCGATTATTTGCAGTTGATCGAGCCCGACAACTCGCGTGATCCACGCCAGGAACAGGTTGCTAAAATCGCGCGACGACTCAAAGGGATGGCGCGGGAACTCGAAGTCCCGCTGTTGTGCTTGTCCCAACTCAATCGGCAAGCGGAAGAGGGCAAAGATCACCGCCCCAAACTGAGCCATCTGCGAGAATCGGGGGCTATCGAACAGGATGCCGACGTCGTCATGTTCGTTCACCGCGAGGAGTATTATCACCGTGGTGATGAGAAGGCCCAATATGCTGGCCAGGCGGAAATTATCATCGCCAAGCAGCGGAACGGTCCGGTCGGCGATGTGGATTTGACGTGGGAAGCCGATTTCACTCGATTCACCAACCGAGCGGCTGATCACCATAGCGAGTTCGATGACTATCGTGAGTTCACGTCACCGGGCGGATTCTGAATTGATCGAAGTGCCCTGAGCCCCATGGTGCCCTGAGCCCCATGGTGATGGGATTCCGTGCCCTGCAGGCAAACACTTCCGATGTGGGCGTCCCAGCCAGGAGTTCGTCTTGTGCTGTTTTTATAGGGAATGCGGGGGGAGTTGCTGAGTATTTTCCGGCTAGTGAAAGTGGGCGGTTTGGGTGGTTGTTGCCTTTGTTTCGCTTTGCTTTAGTCCTAGCGATCGTGCGTCGTCGATACACCCATGGGGAGCGAAATCGTTCGCTCGAAGAGTTTTCAATGACCACGACCCAGAGACTAAAATCGTGACAACCCGCAGACTCAAAGAGTTGTTTCTCCCGCTTCGTTCGTTTGCCTTCATGAGCATCACGGCAGCGACCATCGGCGGCATCCAAACGAGTCCCTGTTCCGCCCAAGGCGTTTGGGCTGAGTCGGACTGTGGGGTAGAGGCGGTTTGTGGTTCGGAGGTTTCCTGTGGCGCAGAGATTAGCTGTGGCGCAGAGATTAGCTGTGGTGTCGAGCCGGGCTGCGGTGTTGAGGTTTCATGTGGTTGTGAAGGCCCATGCCAGCACACGCCCACCTGTGGATGTGAGTCGTCGGGCTGTGGCGAGATGCTGGGGCCTGAGCAAGGGCTGTTGGCTAACGCTCGCTTGCCTCATGGAAAGCTGATGCACGGTACATTCCATGCTGTCGCAGGCAAGCTCAAGAAGATAGTGACGCTCAGCTCACATGGTCGGCATTCGTCGCGAACGAGTTGTGGATGTTCCAGCTGTCAGCATTTGTCATCCGTCCAGGTCGTCGCGTCGCAGACGCACCACTGCACCGATTGCCAACCTCGTCTGGCGCCGAGCATTCCGACTGTTTCCGAGGAGATGACGATGCCCTCGGATGCCCGCACATCGCTTGACGAGAAATGGGCGACCCCACCATCGAATTCGGACCAGCAACCCGCTGACGATTCGAGCCAACCTGGCGCGACCTTCGATCGTTTAAGCGATCCGTTTGAAGACGACTCAGCGAGTTACAAGTCAGCGGAGAAAGCTGCGATTCAGCAAGCCACATACGCCAATGAGGTCCCTGCTTCGTCGCCGAAACGTGGCCAAGCTGCACCGGATCACGACAGTGATTATGCTGAGTACTTTCGCAAGTAAGGATCGCGCAGTTCTGAAAGTACAGCGTTGAATTTCGCCCAAGCTGAATTCGTCATCTTCCTGCTCGTCGTCCTGGCGGGAACGTGGGTGGCCGGTGAGCGGCGGCGACTGCGAAACGGATTCCTGTTAGCGGCGAGCTATTACTTCTACGCTTATTGGGACTATCGTTTTTGCGGGCTCCTACTGATTTCGACGCTTGTCGATTTTTTTGTCGCCGCTCGCATGCACCGTTGCCAGTCACCGCGACATCGGCTCGGATGGTTGGTAGTTAGTCTCAGCGTCAACCTGGGGATCCTGGGGTTTTTCAAGTACGCGAACTTCTTTATCGAGTCCGCCCGTCCACTCGTCGAGGCGTTGGGACTGCATGCGTCGACGCTCAACGTGATCCTGCCGGTCGGCATTTCATTTTACACGTTTCAGACGCTTAGCTATACGATTGACGTCTACCGGGGCAAACTCCGGCCGCACTCCAGTTTGCTGGATTTTGCTCTTTACGTCGCCTTCTTTCCGCAACTGGTCGCCGGACCGATCGTCCGCGCCAGTAGTCTGTTGCCCCAACTGGCCCATGTGCCGAAGTACCGTCCGCGACGCGTGTACGCGGGATGTCAGCAGTTGCTGCGGGGGGCGGTCAAGAAAATTGTCATCGCGGACAGGCTGGCCGAGTCGGTCGATGTAGTGTTCTCAGGCGTAGAGTTATACAGCAGCGTGACCGTCTGGATCGCCGTGATCGCGTACGCCGGTCAGATCTACTACGACTTTTCCGGCTACAGCGACATGGCGATCGGTGTCGCGAAACTGCTTGGCTATCGCTTTCCTGTCAATTTTCGCCATCCCTACTTGGCGACGTCGATGACGGAGTTTTGGCATCGCTGGCACATTACCTTGTCGACGTGGCTGCGTGATTACCTCTACATTCCGCTGGGTGGATCACGCGGTTCGTCAACCGCTACCAAACGCAATCTGATGATCACGATGGGCTTGGGCGGGTTGTGGCATGGTGCTGCGGTCACCTATGTGTTGTGGGGGATATGGCATGGCGTGGCGCTCGTCGTCGAGCGGTCTCACGTGAAGATTTGGCGGTCCGTGGCGCCGGCGCTGCGTTGGATTGCGGTGATGTTGGTCGTATTGATGGGGTGGGTGCTGTTTCGGAGTCCCGACTGGGCAACGAGTTTGGAAGTGTACGAACGGTTGTGGATGCCGTTTTTGACAGCTGAGACGTCGCCACGCATTCTATGGCTACCACCCCTGACGCTGCTGATGATAGGCATCATGGTGGTGGAGCATACGGTCTGGACCACGCGGCTGCGCCGATGCATGCGATTACCCGCCAATGCCTGGTATAGCCCCGTGGCCACGGCCATCATGATCTGGATGTTGTTATTATATGCACCACGTGATTTCCGCCCGTTTGTCTATTTCCAATTTTAAGTGATTGCCATGCCGAGTCGACTATTTCTGTGGGCCCTAACTTCGGCATTGGCGGGTTTCCTGTTCGGATTTGATACCGTGGTCATCTCCGGTGCAGAGAAAACGATTCAGTCGGTATGGTCGCTCGGCCATGCACAGCATGGGCTGGCGATGAGCATGGCGCTGTGGGGAACGGTATTGGGTTCCTTGGTCGGAGGTTGGCCGACCGATCGTTTCGGCCGCAAGGCGACTTTGCTCTGGATCGGTATCCTGTACTTGGTGTCAGCGATTTGGTCTGGCTTGGCGACCGATGTCTATTCATTCATGATCGCCCGCTTTATTGGCGGCGTGGGCGTAGGAATCTCGACCGTAGCGGCGCCCCTGTACATTTCGGAGATCGCGCCACCTGAACGTCGAGGGCGACTGGCGGGAATGTTTCAGTTCAACATTGTTTTTGGCATTCTGGTAGCCTACGCCTCCAACGCATTGCTTGCAGGTCTTGGGGAGAACGCGTGGCGTTGGATGCTCGGCGTCGAAGCGATCCCCGCACTCATCTATTCTCTGATGTGCATTGGATTGCCCGAAAGCCCGCGGTGGTTGATTTCTGAACGTGGCGATATCGACGAAGCCACACGCGTGTTACAACTCGCCAACCCAGAGATGTCCGCAGACGAAGTCAGCCGACTGGTTGATCAAATTCGCGACTCGTCAGTGGAGCACTCTTCCTCCGAGCCATTTTGGACGTGGCGAATGCGAGTGCCGATCATGTTGGCTTTCTTGGTCGCGTTTTTTAACCAGCTTTCTGGCATCAATGCCATTTTGTATTTTGCACCGAGAATCTTTGAAATGACGGGGCTCGGACAAGAAGCCGCTCTATTGCAATCGATCGGGATCGGTGTGGTCAATTTGCTATTCACCTTTGTCGGGCTTTATTTGATCGATCGACTCGGTCGTCGCACATTGTTGTATGTCGGATCGTTTGGGTATATCGCTTCGTTGGGATTGTGTGCCTGGGTGTTTCTCTCGTATGCACCGCAGTTTCAAGTCGCTAATTCAGCGATTGCGGTGAAGAGTTCGATTGAAACACTGCAGAAAGCCGAAGCGTTGCCTGTTCGCAATGATCTCGATATTGCCAAGTTTTCAGCTCAGGTAGACGATGCGAAAAACTCCTTGGTGTTGGCGTCGAACTCACCGGACTATGCGGGCGAGGCAGTGAAGTTTCTCCCCACCGATAATAGTGATGCGGTGTTGGCCACCGCTGACAACGCGATGGTTCGAGCGAGCGAGGAATCAGGGTTCGGGGGCAGAATGGTGATGTTGTGCATCTTCGCATTCATCGCCGCGCACGCGGTCGGCCAAGGTGCGGTGATTTGGGTATTGATTTCGGAGGTGTTTCCAAACCGACATCGCGCCGCCGGTCAGTCGCTCGGCAGTTTTACGCACTGGATTTTTGCAGCCCTGATCACCTTGGCGTTTCCCTGGTTCATTGGCAACTTCGCACCCTCATTCGTGTTCGGCTTTTTCTGCTTCATGATGGTGCTGCAGTTGATTTGGGTCGCAACGATGGTGCCCGAGACGAAAGGCGTGCCTTTGGAAGAGATGGAAGCGCGTTTGACCGGTGCGTGACATGGCGAATCGAGAGGACAAATCGCCGCACGATCATGAACAGCGTTTAGCCACTGTCTTAGCGGAAATGACGGACCGAGTCTGCAGTGGTGGAATTGCGGATCTGGACGAGGCATGTAAACAGTATCCCGATTTGGCGGCTGACCTACGCGAAATCTGGGGTGCTGTGTTGGTGACCGATACTGCCGGAGCCGCCCGCGACCAGATGCCGAGGCAGCGTCTGCCAATGAAGATGGGAGACTATGAGTTGCTCGAAGAGATCGGCCGGGGCGGGATGGGCGTCGTGTTCCGGGCGTATCAGCAATCACTTGATCGCGAGGTCGCGGTCAAAATGATCTTGCGTGATCGCTTGGCCAGTGAGGCTGACCTGCAGAGATTTCTCGCCGAAGCGACCGCCATGGCATCGTTGCAACATCCAGGAATTGTGCCTGTCTATGAAGTTGGCGACAGCGAGGGGCGTCCATTCTTCAGTATGAAACTGATTGTCGGTCAAACGCTATCTCAAAAGGTTGCTTCGGGACCGATGAACGTGAGGGCAGCCTGTGAGATGCTCATCGCAGTGGCTGAGGCGGTGGGCGCGGCACACGCCGACGGGATTCTGCATCGTGATATCAAACCGAGCAATATTCTATTTGCGTCCGACGGACGCCCCATGCTGACCGATTTTGGGCTCGCGAAGCCGATCGGCGGCGAGGCTGCGTTCACCCGCAGCGGATTGCTCGTGGGGACGCCAGCCTACATGTCTCCAGAACAGGCCAGTGGCCGCCGCCAAGACGTGGGCGTCGCCAGCGATGTGTATTCCCTCGGCGGTGTGCTCTACTACGCACTCACAGGTCGCGCTCCATTTGTGGCCGAAACACCGATGGAGCTTGTCATGTTGGTGATCGAGCAGGACCCGCCGCCAGTGCGCACGCTGCGTCCCGGACTCGATCGTGATCTCGAGATGATCGTGACCCGCAGTCTGCAAAAGCCAGCGGACCTGCGGTACGCGAATACCGCCGATTTGACTGCCGATCTACGCGCCTATTTGGCGGACGAACGCGTCGCGGCGCGGAGCGGTCATTTCAATCAAGTCGTTGCGAGAGTGTTTCGCGAAACGCATCATGCGGCTGTACTTGAAAATTGGGGGCTACTGTGGATGTGGCATTCGCTCGTGTTGCTAATTGCCAGTTTATTGACGTGGCAAATGGCCGTTCATGGCGTTCAACAGCGTGAGTTCTACGTCGGCGTGTGGGTGCTCGGTCTGGGAGGGTGGGCGGCCGTGTTCTGGAAACTGCGACAGCGGATGGGACCGGTCACGTTCATCGAGCGACAGATCGCTCACGTCTGGGGTGCCAGCATGATTGCGATTGCCATGTTGTTTCCATTGGAATGGTGGCTGGGGTTGGATGTGTTGAAACTGGCGCCTTTACTCGGCGTAATCAGTGCGATGGTGTTCATCATCAAAGCAGGAATGCTTAGTGGCGCATTTTATTTTCAGGCCATTGCCCTCTTGATCGGCGCGGTCGCCATGGCGCTATTTCCGCGCTACTCTCATCTGATATTCGGCGTGATTGCGGCGTCATGTTTCTTCTTCCCTGGTCTCAAGTACTACCGCCGACGGGCGACGTCGTGAGGCCGGCAGTCAGTGCGTCACACCTGTCGCCGCTGCTGGCCCGATGATGCGGTCCGGTTGCAGGCACCGCAACGGGGGCGGCGAGCGGCTATCGATCGTCAAAAAAACGCATCTCGCACCCAATTGAGGTTGCCGCTCGTTTACAATGGCTCGGCAGATGAGAGAATGATCGTCTCTCATGCCACGTTGACACTCCGCTTGCTTTGACAGAAGAGCTCATATGCCTCCCCGACTTACATTCTCATTCGCACTGCTTTGTCTACTACTTGGATCGACGCTAGCGGTCGGCGCCGATGCCCCGCCCCAACCACCGAACGTCATCTTCGTACTCTGTGACGACATGGGTTACGGCGATTATGGGGTGTTTTTCCAGAACATGCGTAAGGAGAACGCAGACCGCGCGGAGCCTTGGCATCTGACGCCGAAACTCGACCAAATGGCAGTGGAAGGGGTGCAGTTGCGGCAGCACTATTGTCCCGCTCCAGTCTGCGCCCCCTCCCGCGCGTCACTCTTACTGGGCGTGCATCAAGGCCATAGCAATGTGCGAGACAATCAATTCGACAAAATGCTCGAAAATAATCACACCTTGGGCACCGTCATGCGAGGTGCTGGGTACGCCACCGCTGCGATCGGCAAGTGGGGGCTGCAAGGCGGGTCAGCTGGCAATAATAAATCGAAACAGAATAAACCGGGGCCGCAGGATTGGCCTGGCTACCCGACTAAGCGAGGTTTTGACGACTTCTTTGGCTACGTCCGACATCGCGACGGACATGCCCACTATCCCAAGGAAGATGGCAAAGAGGTGTGGGCTAATGACGAGGAGGTGTCGGCCGATTTAGCTGGCTGTTACACCGCCGACCTGTTCACCGCTCGCGCGAAGAAATGGATTGTCGATCAACACAGCGACAATCCAACGAAACCGTTTTTTCTGTATCTGGCATTCGATACACCCCATGCGAAATTGCAGCTTCCTGCCGCGCCATTTCCTGCCGGTGGTGGTGTCGACGGCGGTCTGCAGTGGACGGGTGAAGCAGGGCGGATGATCAATACGGCCGACGGTGAGCCCGATTCTTACATGCATCCTGACTACGCCAACCAAACCTGGGACCACGATGATGATGAGTCAACCGCCGAGCAGCCTTGGCCAGACGTTTACAAACGTTACGCAGCCGATGTTCGACGAATTGATGACTGTTTGGGCGACCTACTGAAAACACTCGCTGATCTCGGCATCGACGACAATACGCTGGTCGTGTTCACAACTGATAACGGTCCAAGTCGTGAGTCCTATCTTCCCGAGAATTACGAACCCACCTTTTTCAGTTCGTTTGGGCCATTTGACGGGATCAAACGAGATACATGGGAAGGTGGAATTCGTGTCGGCGCAGTGGTGCGTTGGCCAGGCGGTGCTAAACCGGACCGAATTAGCGAATTGCCCAGTCAATCTCATGACTGGCTCCCCACGTTTGCCGAGCTCGCTGGCGTGGCGCCTCCCGCGCACTGCGATGGGACATCCATTGTCCCGATGTTGACCGAGCAAGGCGAACAGCAAACACCGCAGGTCTACGTCGAGTATTTTAATGGCCAGAAGTCACCTGGATATCAAGAATTCGAAGCCTCTCGTCGGGGTGGAGTTCGCAAGCAGATGCAGGCGATTCGCGACAGCGACTGGGTCGGTGTGCGGTATAACGTCCAATCTCACGCAGATCCATTCGAAATCTACAATGTCGTCGACGATCCTAAGCAGACTAAAAATCTTGCTGATCAGCTCCCAGACGTGCAGCAGCGAATGCACGACGCGGTCCTGCGACTGCGGCGGCCCAATGCATCCGCACCACGGCCCTATGATGATGAATTGATTCCGGCAATCGCAGACTCGGATGCCCAGCCAGGTGTGAAGTGGAGCACCTACGCTGCCAATACGCCTTGGTTGGCGAGGTTGGACGATCTCAGTCCCGAGGCGAGCGGTGACGCGGGAACCATTGACGAGTGTCCAGAGATTGCGTCTTCACAATCGCAACTCATCACGGGAATGTTCGATATTTCGGCTGATGGAAAGTACACCTTCACGCTGCCACCCGGGGTCACCGCTGTTCTGCGTCTGCACGACGCGACGGTGCTTGATGCGGGGTTTGCTCCCTCGGATGACGAGACCACGGGCACGATTATGTTAGCCAAGGGCAAGCATCCGTTCCGGCTCTATTGGCGTGGTTCCACCCGTGTTCCCAAGTTGACGCTGAGCGGTCCTAAGCAATAGATCGCAAGTAGCTGGGGACCATTGTCCCCAGCGAACGGTTTTGCGATGGTTCATCGCAAAAACTTTTGGACGAGACGATGCTCCCGTCCACATGCCGCGCTTCGGACGAGACGATGGTCCCGTCCTACCAGACGCCCTGTCCCACCCACCTTTTTCAATCAAGATCTGCCCACCATGAAGTGTATTGTCAATCTTGCCGTCGTCCTGATGACGATTTTCGCTATTTCGCCGACGCAGGCCGATGACTCGGCTGCACCGAACGTGGTCCTGATCATCTCAGACGATCAAGGATTTACGGACTACGGGTTCATGGGCAGCGAAATCGCGCGGACACCGAATCTCGATCGTATAGCAGCTGAGAGTCTTCTCTACACTCGTGGTTACGTAATGCCAGTGTGCTCGCCGTCCCTGGCCAGCTTGCTCACCGGACGGCTGCCGCATGTCCATGGAATCACGGGTAACGATTTGAGTGCCGAGAGTATCAAAGCTGTGCGTGCCAAAGGCAAGCTTGATCGGGATCCGCTCTCGCAACGCCTGCTGGCTAATTCGCCAATCCTGCCAAAGACATTGGGTGAAGCTGGGTATCAGACGTTTCAAACCGGCAAGCTTTGGAATGTGACTGCCGAGGAAATTGGCTTCTCGCAAGGCATGACCAACACAGAGGGGCGTCATGGGGGTGCAGGTCTGTCGATTGGCAGGGAATCAATGCAGCCGATCTACGATTTCATTGAAGACTCCCAGGCCAAGGAAAAGCCGTTTTTTGTGTGGTACGCCCCGCTGCTGCCTCACCAGCCGCACAACCCACCCCAAAAGTTGCTCGCCCATTATCAAAACCAGGGGCTGAGTCCCGATGCCGCCAAGTATTTCGCGATGGTGGAATGGTTTGATCAGACCTGTGGTGAACTCGATGACTATTTGACTGACAACAATCTGGCTGACAATACGGTCGTAATCTACTTGGCTGATAACGGTTGGGATGCAAATCGGAACGGCAGAGCCAAGCTTTCGCCATTCGAAAAGGGGATTCGCACTCCGATCTTCGTACGCTGGCCGGGAAAGGTGCAACCGCAGCGTGATGACGAGACGCTCGCATCGATTCTCGACATCATGCCGACGATTTTCTCAGCCTGCGGATTGGACGTGCCGGCTGACCTTTCAGGCATCAACCTCGTCGACCGCGAAGCGATGCAGGCGAGAAAGTCCATCTTTGTCGAAGGATACACCCACGACATCGCCGATTTGGCTCATCCGGAAAAGAGTCTCGTTACCCAGGTTGTTATCAACGGGTGGGACAAACTGCTGATTCCTGGCGCCAGACGGCCTGACAAAGAATACACTTCAGCGCCAGCGAGTATTGAGCTCTTTGATCTGAAAGCGGACCCGTTGGAAAAACGGAATCTTGTGTCGGAGCGGCCCGAGGTCGTGGCTCGATTAACGCAGTTGCAAAATGCGGAATGGGATGCTGCCAAATAGGCGTGGCGGCGTCGCAGCGAGTTTGAAGTTGCCGGAGCTGAGGGTGACTGGTTGCCCTCAGCCCTGATCACGCCCTTCCCCAGGTGGGCAGTTTGTGGGATGATGAGACTTCCTCAAGCCACCCACACCACCCCAAAAAGGGATTATCCTCATGGCCAGTGAAGCCCTGATTGACTGCCTCAACGAAATTCTCAAGCACGAGTGGACTGGTGTCGCTCAGTATTCTCAAGCCTCATTTATTCTCGAAGGCGTATGGCGAGAAGTTTACGCATCGAAGTTTGAGGGTGATGCAAAAGAGTCGTTTGGCCACGCTAACCTGATCGGCAATAAAATTGTTGCGTTGGGCGGCGTTCCCGTGGCGACCCGGAACGAAATCAAACAGAGCAAGGACCTCCGCGAAGTCCTGGAGTTCAGCTTGGCATTCGAAGCCAAAGCAGTCGAGATGTACACGAAGGCCCTCGAACTCGCTGAGTCCAATCGTGCCCTGGTAGTCTTCCTCGAAGACATCTTGCTACAGGAGCAAGAAGGCGTGGACGAGTATACCAAACTGTTGCGTGACACCCCAGCCGCTCAAGCGACGACGAGTGATTCTGCTCGTAAGTCGGGTTAAGGGAGAACTGAATCCCAAAGAAATGGAAGCTCTGTGCCGGGGACGTAACGGGCTATCGATTTAAAGCGAGGCAGCCGAACTCGTCCCCCGCCAGCGTTTGGGGCGGTGTTTGCACATTGGAACCGGGGACCTTCGTCCCCGGCAGAGTGTTGCCGTCTCTAGGATTCAATTCAAATCTGCACACACTCTTATTTCGTCGTACCCAATCGTTGCAGCACTTGGTGAACGACGGACTCAATTGACTGCGTCGAGACCGCGTCGCGTGGTGATGATTTCTCGAGTTTCTGAAGGATCGCTCTAATCTTTGCATCGATTTGGGGTTGGGCATCGGCAACTTTTTTGCGGCGTGCGTTGCTGTAGGGAACTCGCCCATCACCCAGATCCCAGCCGCGAGAGTGGGCGCCAGCTCGGAAGCCGTCGGGGAATTCTCCCAGCCCAATCATGCAGTCAAATAGTGCCAACAAGTCATATTGCAGATCCATCGCGCGGTCAATTTGGCCCGTGTGTACGCTTCGGTAGATCGAACGGGTCAGCTCGGGTACGACACCGCTCGAGGCATTGGTGCCGCCGTCGATGCCGGCAATTAGCATCGGCGCGAGTGATGGGTCCCAACCGGTTAGGAACGAAAAGTCGTCTCGCTGCGGCCGAATCGCTGCCATCATTCGCAGCATGTTCGGTAGGTCGCCCGAGCTGTCCTTGATCCCAACGATGCGGGGTTGTTCCAGCGCCAATCGTGTCGCTGTTTCAACATCGATTGGTGAGGCAAACATCGGGATGTTGTACAGTGTCACGTCGACGTCGACGCTGCCAGCAATCTGGGTGAAGTAGGCATGGACCGCGTCGCTGCTGAGCCGGTAGTAGAACGGAGCTACAATCGCCACCGCCCTGACGCCCATCTCACCGTAGGCTTGGCAAGCGGCAATCGTTTCGTCGACGTTTGCTTCGGCTGCGCCGGCGAGGACGGGCACCCGCCCCGCGGTTTGATCAACAACAATTTGCACGATCCGACGACGTTCTAGTGGCGAGAAGCGAACAAACTCCCCTGTGCTACCATTGGGATACAGGCCGTCAACACCGCGTTCGATCAACCAGTCGACATACCCGCGCAGCCGATCTTCGTCGACGCGTCCCGCATCGTCTACGGGCGTGATATTCGGTGTCAGGATGCCAGTGATCCGGTGGGGATGGTCAGCAGGAGGAAGCATCGCAGCGATTCAAAGAAGGAGCGGTCGAACGGGGTGATCGGAATAGCGGTTTCCCCACCAAGATAATCACGTTCGCCCCGATCTGCATCCAATAAACCTGGGTTTCGCCGGCGAGAACTTACGCCACAGCATCCCAGGCGTTGAACTCGCATCGCCCGGCAAAGATCGGGTGAGTGTTGCCGATGATTTCCCGTTCACCCAGTGTCCTGCATGTCCCCACGCCTTGGTTGTCAGGCCGTTGCTGTACAACCGCAGGCGACGTCAATAGAAGGCTTTCGCCACCTTGAACCGGGGTCACTACTCAGGCAGTGGCGCCGAGGGACTTGCGGAGCTTGGAGGCGTTGCCGGCTTGACCGAACGCTGTCATGCGGGCAACACAGACGTCCTTCATTGCCGTGCGGGCGGGCTTCAGGTAAGCGCGAGGATCAAACGCACCTGGATCTTCGGCGAATACCTTGCGAATCGCACCGGTGATTGCCATCCGGCAATCGGTATCGACGTTGATCTTACGCACGCCGCTCTTGATCCCACGCTGGATTTCTTCGACCGGTACGCCATAGGTTTGCTTCATCTTGCCACCATACTCGTTGATGATGTCCTGCAGCTCTTGGGGCACGCTGCTGCTGCCGTGCATGACGAGGTGCGTGTTGGGCAACTTGGCATGGATTTCTTCAATGCGGCTCATCGCCAAAACTTCACCGGTTGGTTTTTTGGTGAACTTATAGGCTCCGTGGCTGGTGCCGATGGCGACGGCGAGCGCGTCCACGCCGGTTTCTTCGACAAACCGCTTCGCTTCATCGGGATCGGTCAGCAATTGATCGTGGGTCAGTTCACCAACCGCACCATGGCCATCTTCTTGTTCGCCTTCGCCACTTTCGAGCGAGCCGAGGCAACCGAGTTCGCCTTCGACGCTGACGCCACGAGCGTGGGCGGCGCGGACGACTTCAGCGGTAACGCGGACATTGTAATCGTAGTCGGCCGGAGTTTTGCCATCGGCTTCGAGCGATCCGTCCATCATGACGCTGGTGAAGCCATTGTCGATCGCTGAAAGGCAGGTTTCAGGGCTGTTGCCGTGGTCCTGGTGCATGACGATCGGAATGTGCGGATACAATTCCGTGGCGGCGATCATGAGGTGACGTAGGTAGTTGTCTTGGGTGTACGATCGAGCACCGCGTGAGGCTTGAATGATGACCGGGGAGTCGGTCTCCTCAGCAGCTTCCATGATCGATTGGATCTGCTCCATGTTGTTGACGTTGAAGGCGGCGACGCCGTAGTTATTTTCAGCAGCGTGATCGAGAACGACGCGAAGGGGGACGAGTGCCATGGTGGATAGTTCCTCAAGCAAAGTGGGGATGACGGTGGGGTGAAACGATCCGCCGCGCGAGTGCCCCAGTGGAACAAATAGCCGCGAATTCAGCGGCAATTATCGCGTTCGACACCGGATTCGCAAGGGGCGCACTAGCCCCGCCATCTGGCACCGTAATCACCGCCCCAGTCGCCGTTTGTGGGGCTTTATGCTCCCCTGGGCACTGCATGGGAAGCATTCTTTCATCGTGAGCCACCAGGCATCGGAATCTGGCACCCTGGCCTCGAGCGAGCAAATTGGTGAGCAGCTCGGCGAGTAAATTTAGCGAGTGGGGTGGGCCGAGATGAGATCACGGACCGGACGAAAGTCCCCACCTACGATTCGGGATCGGGTCGTCAGGATTGTATCGATTGCGATAGCGTCCGGCGATTCTCAAGTTGCGAGCCGCCACTGGATCCGATTGTAGTTGTGGAAAGGATTCCACTCAAAAGGATGATTCGATGGATCGAAATTCGACTGGGCCGTTCGTGGCGTGGCTGGGAATGGGGCTCGTGCTGCTTGGTTGCACCAGCGGATGCAGTGCGCTCGGCCTGTCGTGCACGTCCGGCAGCCCCCTGACCAAAGAGGCAGAAGCGGTCCTCGAGCAGTCTCGAATCCCCCATGGGATCGCACGCGAGAACGCCAAGACGGTGCTCCCGCCGCACCGCCTGCAGCCCGGTGATACGGTCTTAATCGAGCCGGTCAGCCTCGACCGCGACCTGCGTTTGCCTGCCGACCAAACGGTTTTGGCCGATGGCACGATCGACTTAGGACCGTACGGTCGCATCGTTCTCGCGGGCCAGGATCTCGAGCAAGCCGAAGCCTTGATCGAACAACAAATTGACTTTCAAACTCGCGAGCAGTTGGAGACGTGTCGGCAGGCTGGGTGCGAACCAAAGAAATCCCGCGGGGGTATCGCCGAGACGTCCAGAGACTGCGACTCGATCGCGATTAATGTGCGATTGCTCGAACCAGTGCATCGCTACTACGTGCTCGGCGAGGTCAATGCGCCGGGCGCCTATCCGCTGTCTGGATTCGAGACCGTGCTCGATGCCATCGTTGCCGCAGGCGGACTTAATAGCAGCGCCAACCCCTGTCAGATCCTGTTGTCGCGTCCGTCGGAACCCTGCGAATGTCGGGTGACGCTGCCAGTCTGCTATCGAGAAATTGTTCAGCTGGGAAATACTGCGTCGAACTACCAACTGCGCCCCGGTGATCGTATCTTCGTGGCGTCGCGGTCCTGCTTCGATGAGATGATGTTTTGGCGTGCTCGCCAAGGCTGTCCGCGATGCGAAGCTTGCAATCGTGCGTGCCCGCACCCCGAGTTCTCGCCTGCAATCGACATGTCTCCGGTAGCTAACACCATGATCTCGCCGGGCAGCACCGGGTGGCTGAAGCTATCTAACGCACCGGCGAGTCCGGACTCCATGCTCGAGCCCGCATCGAACTCCGATTCGCCGACGCAGCAGTCGCCACGGCGGGAGACATTGGGTGACTACCTCAGTCCCGCCGAAGAGAATTCGGTGGGGGGAGCCGCGAGCGACATCGATGGTGAGTTGGACTTTGAACCCCTGGAAACGCCCGCACGACAGTAGCGGGTGCCAAGACGTCATCGATGTCTTGCTATTCGGCGTCTTTGCGTGTCAGGACTACGGCGCGTGTCAGGACGACGGCAGCGTCCAATTTGTTTGTGCTACCCCATTAAAAATCCCATTTCAGCAAGGTTTCTCAGGTTTGCTGGCACTTTTTCGGCCACGAGGCTGCGTAGCAAATCGGGGTCGGTAACAGCGGCACCTTCGTGCTGCAGCGAGACGCCATCGCGCGAGACGAAACGAAGCATGCCGTCGATAATGGCGTAATGGTCGTTGAAGCCGTCGCAGAGGCTGATCATCTCCCTCGTGGCCGCGTCCAATCGGATCGCCTGGTGTAGCTGAGATGTGACCACCGGGCCCCGGGCTGCCTGCCACCGGGCCAATGGACTGGATTTTGGCTGGGCCGAGACAATGTGTGTCAGCGGCAGAGGGCCGGTAGCGAACCGCACCATGCTCACCTGAGCGAGCTGCATCAATTCTTCCCTGAGAAGGGTCCGGGTCGCGTTGGAGTCTTCGCAGTTCGGTATCGTTGTGAGCACGTGCTGCCAAATCTGGCTGAATGATTTCGATGTCGGGCGGATCTGAGACAGATGCAATATCGCGGCCTTGGTGGTGGCACTGCGGAGGGTTGCGCTGGCTCCGTCGGGGTTGGTGATCCGCATCTCACCGTCGGGTGGTGTGTTGGGCAGTGGTTGGCCCGCCTCGTCGAAGCAGCTGACTTCCGTCGATAGAAATAAATCGGTAATCGAATCGGAGTCAGGTGATTCACCAATCGGTGCACTTGAGTCAGCCCGGCAGATCAGCGATTGTCGAAACGTACGATTGCATAGAAAGTCGATTGTCTGTTCGCGCTCGACCATCGGCATGGCGGTGAGTCGGCGCTGTATCCCTGGGCTTTGTGAGGGCACGAACGCAAAGCTTGACTCACAGATAAATCTCAGGCTCGCAGTGCTGATCTCGTTGATAAACTGACTGAAATAGCGTGGCTCGTTGACCGCTTCGAACTGTTCATGAAAGAGATATGACTCATCGGACTGGCAGAGCCCTTGGAACTGCTCTCGCAGCAGTTTTCCGTAACCGGAGGATTCAGGCACCGATTCGGCGAGATCCGCGACGAACCGTTTGGCCTCGCGAATCATTTGCAGCGGCTCACCTGGATGGTTTGCCGCATGAAACTGGATCAGTTCTCGCACCATGCCTTTGGCGTGCCAGCCCGGCAGCGTGTTGTAGCTGATCAAAGCCACTCCGTGCGGCGATAGGTGGTCGTCGCAGATGCGCAGTACGTGCTGGCGAACACTTTCTGGTACCCAGGAATAAACACCATGAACGAGGATATAGTCGTACGTGAGATCACGACTCGATCCCATCGCCTCCCCTGGGAACTCGCTCAGATCGCCCTGTCTCAGTTGGATATTTTTAAATCCAAGTTGAGCAATGGTGGCTTGTCCGGCCGCAATGTGCCCGGGGCTAAGATCGACGCCTGAGAACTGCGAATCGGGAAAGAGCGACGCCAGGGAGATGAGGTTTCCACCTTGGCCGCAGCCCAGTTCGAGCACGCGGCACTGCTCACGGTGCGGGCTCGGCGGAACCGCCCCAAACAACTGCGCCATCGCCGCGATGCTGTCGGGGTTGGTGCGGGGGTGAACGAAGTCGGGGTAGGGAACGGTTTCGTAGGATTCGGGAGAGTTCATTTTACCTGTTTCGTGAAGGAATAAAAAAAGCGTCTGATTGCTCAGACGCTTTTCGTAGGTTTTATGGGATCAAACCATGGTCGCTGTCATCGCCAGAGAGTGAGCTTCACATTCTGGCGAACGCAGGTGTTCGTCGTACTCCCTAGGATGGATCATCCGCCGCTGCGTCGCCTTCCTTCTCGGTGGCTCCGGCCGCTGCACCGACGGCTTCCTCGGGTTCGGAAGCTGGTGGTAGGCCACGACTTTCACCCTCGAAGTTAAGCCGGGTAACCTTGCCGGAATCGTCGCGATGGACGGTGATCACGATCGTGTCTTTCCCTTCGAAGGTGCCGCGTAGCAACTCTTCGCCCAGCGGATCTTCAATCCGTTGTTCGAGAGCACGACGTAGTGGTCGAGCACCATAATCCAGGTTGCTGCCTTTCTTGATCAAGAACTCCTTGGCGTCGTCGGTCAGATCGAGCGCTAAGCCGCGATCGAGCAATCGCTCGCGGACCTTCTGCAGTTCGAAATCGATGATGCCTTTCAGGTCGGTCGTGGTCAGGTGGCGGAAAATGATCGTGTCATCGAGGCGGTTCAGGAATTCAGGGCGGAACACACGCTCGATCGAGTCCATCACTCGAGCTTTCATCGAATCGTAGCTCGCGTCACCATCTGGTTTTGCAAAGCCGAACGCAGCCTCGTTCTTGATCGCCTCAGCACCTGCATTGGTAGTCATGATCAAGATCGTATTGCGGAAATCAACGTTGCGTCCGAACGAATCGGTCAACCGGCCTTCTTCCATGACCTGCAACAACATGTTGAACACGTCGGGGTGTGCTTTCTCGATTTCGTCGAAGAGCACGACGGCGTAAGGACGACGACGGATCTTCTCGGTGAGCTGTCCGCCCTCTTCGTAGCCGACGAATCCGGGAGGTGCGCCGATCAAACGACTGACGTTGTGTTTCTCCATGTACTCCGACATGTCGATATGCACGAGTGCATCGGGATCGCCGAACATGTATTCCGCGAGTGCCTTGGCGAGCAATGTTTTACCGACACCGGTGGGGCCAGCGAAGATGAATGAGCCGGTTGGCCGTTTCGGATCTTTTAGTCCACTACGGCTACGGCGAACTGCTTTCGCAATTGCCGTAACGGCTTGCTCTTGACTGACCACACGCTCGTGAAGTTCGTCCTCCATCTTGAGCAGTCGCATCGAGTCTTCTGTCGACAGGCGGGTCAAGGGGATGCCCGTCATCTTGCTAACGACTTCGGCAATCACTTCCTCGTCGACAACGCCATCGGTCTGCTGGCTCTTCTCACGCCACTCCTGGGTGATCTTGTCCTTCTTCTTACGAAGTTTCTCGGCTTGATCACGCAGATTAGCGGCCTTCTCAAAGTCTTGGTTGGCGACAGCGTCCTCTTTGTCCTTGTTGAGGGTTTCGACTTGCTCGTCGATTTCCTTCAAATCTGGTGGACGAGTCATCGACCGCAATCTTACTCGTGCTCCGGACTCATCGATCACGTCGATGGCCTTGTCTGGCAAGCAGCGGGCGGTGATGTACCGCTCGCTCATTTCCACTGCGGCGACGATGGCATCATCGGTGAACTGAACGCGGTGATGTTCCTCGTACCGCTCACGCAATCCTTTGAGGATTTCAATGGTTTCGGCTTTGCCAGTCGGTTCAACCATGATCTCCTGGAAACGACGTGCCAGCGCGTTGTCCTTCTCGATGTACTTGCGGTACTCGTCGAGGGTGGTCGCACCAATGCACTGGATTTCACCCCGGGCAAGTGCCGGTTTGAGTACGTTGGCAGCGTCGATCGCGCCCTCGGCGCCGCCGGCGCCGACCAGGGTGTGTAACTCGTCGATAAAGAGAATCGTGTTCTTGACGCGACGCACTTCGGTCATGACGGCCTTGATGCGTTCTTCGAACTGACCCCGGTACTTGGTGCCAGCGACCATCATTGCCAAGTCGAGCACGACAATGCGTTTCTCGCTGAGGATCTCGGGCACTTCGCCGTTGATGACGCGCTGCGCGAATCCTTCGATGATCGCTGTTTTGCCAACGCCGGCTTCACCGAGTAGCACCGGGTTGTTTTTCGTACGGCGGCAGAGGATCTGGATCGCTCGTTCGATTTCTCGTTCGCGTCCGATGACGGGATCGAGTTCGCCTTTGCGTGCCAGTTCTGTCAGATCGCGACCGAAACTATCCAGGGCCGGTGTCTTGCTCTTGCCACTCTTGCCGCTGCTGCTCGATCCGCCCTCGCTGCCTTCGCCCGACCGACCGCCTCGTTCACCGACTTCGGCGCCTTCGAGGCCGTGGCCGAGCAGATTCAGCACTTCCTCGCGGACATCTTCGAGCTTCAAGCCCAAATTCATGAGCACCTGCGCGGCAACGCCTTCCTGCTCCCGTAGCAGCCCGAGCAAAATGTGCTCGGTGCCAACGTAGCTATGGTTGAGATTGCGAGCTTCTTCCATCGAGTACTCGATGACCTTCTTAGCGCGCGGGGTTTGCGGCAATTTGCCGACGGTCACCATTTCGGGACCGCTTTGCACAAGCTTTTCGACTTCGAGACGAATTTTTCGCAAATCGACATCGAGGTTTTTCAGCACGTTGGCGGCGACGCCGCTGCCCTCTTTGACCAACCCCAGCAAAATATGCTCAGTGCCGATATATTCGTGATTGAAACGCTGAGCCTCTTGGTTAGCCAACTGCATGACTTTCCGGGCCCGGTCTGTAAACCGTTCGTACATGTTTTTCGTCCTTAAATCAAAAACTTCAAATCTGGTTCCGAACCCCTCACGGCAGCAGGACATTTCCCTGCTTCGGTAAATACCGCTGACTGTCAAATTGGCGAATCGTTCGCAGCACGGTCAGCAATAACGCAAACCGTACGCCACAACGCACACTCTAGCGTCGAATCCGCGTCCATCCTACCGCTTTACGTAACATTGGGGGATAGGAGTTCAGGATTCGGTGGCAGGAGTTCTGCTACGGCCGCCACGCCGAGCAAATCGCCGTGATTGAAACAGAATTCTTCCAATTCTTTGGCAATCTTCGCATCACCAGCGGTGATCGCCCGCTCCGCCATGACGATCATTTCGGGCAAGACGCGGCCAACAGGGACGTCTTCGGGAAATAATTCCATCGCCGCCCGCAATGCTTCGCCCGGTCGCCCGATCCGGTCGAGCAAGTCGATGTAGGTCTCGATCGCGCCAGTGCCGTGTACGGTCGCGTCGACGGTGCGCGCTTTGTGTTCAAACAATCGGGTTGCGGCGTCGACATTTTTGCCCTGCATCGCTGACAGAAACGCGATGTGAGCGGGGTAAAAATCGACGAAAGGTTCCGTTCCCGGGTACTGGAAATCCGCTGGCAGCCGTCGGCCATATTGGCATAGCTCGAGGGCCTTTTCGATCAGCTCGGGGGTGTCCAGTACAGTCGAAAATCGGACTACCGATGATAGGTGGGTGGTGTCGAGGTGGTAGCCACCCGCCCCCTGGATCCACTTGTATTTTGTGATGAGTTCAGCGAGCGACAGGCTTTCGTGGTCCGCCTTCATTTTTTCTTGCGAGACACCGTGGTCACCTGCGCGTTGCAAAAAATCATCCCGCACTCGTTCGGTGAGTTCGTCGTAGAGATGCGTTAGCAAACACGCCGCAGCGATTTTTCGATCTCCGCGTGGTCGCTCGGCAATCACGCTGTCGTAAAGAGTAATCGAGTTGCAGGTTCCTTGGCGAGCGATAGCAGCCTGATAGCCGCGCTGCAAATCCACCCCCTCATGCACTAGCACGTGCAGCATTTCATCGTAATTGTCATCATCGATCTCCACCTTGGATAGCAATCGTCGCACCAGGGCAGGGTCGCCAATTGGCCGCAGATACATCCAGCCCTCACCGATTTTGCCGCTTTCAATCAACATCGCGCCAGCTTGACGGCAGGCATCGAGCAGTCCCGCCTCGAGCCCTCTTTGGATCTCGGCATCTTCGTCGGGCGACATTGAAAGCGACTCGTCCGGGGCGGCGATCATCGGCAGCCCGAATTTCAGTCGGCTTTTCATTTTCAAAGCCTCGAACAGCTCGACAGGTCTGCGGGCACGTCGGTAGTAAGCAATCACCACGTCAATTCGGGCGGCGGGGTCACGTGCCAAACGACCCAGCATTTCGGGGTCGAGGTCGGATTGGTGCGAAGTGGCGGCGGGTGAAGCTGCAGTCATGATCTTAGGCAAGCTTTGGAGTGCGGGGGGGCGGGGAGTGCGGGTTGGGCTGGCGGGGGAGGGCTACTGTGACTTCGATCCTGGATGCCGGCATCCACACGCTGAGTGCCGGTGCGAAATCGCGAGCCAATAATCATTTACGTTGCCGCTCTGGCCAGCCGTGGTGAAAAAATTGGCACCCGGGATGCCCCGTCCATGCTACACGAATTGACATTTCCACCGAAGGATGACCCACCGAAAAGGCAGCCCGTGAAATGAAAGGATGACTCGGTGAAAGTGACATGACTAACGGAACAATGAGGAAACGCATTGGACATCTCGGCACCAAAGGTATACAATTAGGGTCGTTGGTGGCCCTCAGTGGTCGCCCGCCCCGCCCTCCCAAGCAGGGGTTACTGTCAATTTTCGCGCCTCGGGCGGGTGAATGAGGCAGGTCTCCTGCCCCGCCACAGAGTTTTCGCCCCTACGAAGATGGGTGAATTATTGTATCGGTTACGATCACCGCGGTTTTGCTCGCCGATTCGTGTCTGACAACCTGTCCCTTACGGAATTTTGCGGTCTTTCGCTGGTGTAGGCATACCCTCCGTGGTCGCTTGACTCGCTTGATCTTTGGTTCCCACTCCTTCCCCCAATCAAATTAGCAACTGGAGAATCCCCCCGAGATGAAAATTCAATTCCCTATCCGGCGTGCCGCCACGCTCGCCCTTACCGCTGGCGTTGCGGTCGTCGGTTTGATCAGCACCGCAGCCGCTCAAGACGCGACGCTCAAGATGCGATTTGTGTACGACGGAACGCCACCGCCAGTTGGAAACGTTGTGCCCAACAAGGATCTTGAGTTCTGCGGAAAGCACGACATCCCGAATGAAAAACTGATCGTCAACCCCGACGATAAGGGGATCAAGAACGTGATTGTGCAGGTGTATACCCGCTCCAGCGGCAAGGATTTGCCGAAGACGACCCACACCCCGCAAACCCACGTTCTGGTCAACAAGGACTGCCGCTTCGAGCCTCACATTGTCGTCGCTCAGACGGGCGATACGCTCGCGATCACCAACCCCGATCCCGTCGGGCACAACGCGAACGTGAATTTCATTCGCAACACGCCGCAAAACCCGATGATCCCTTCGGGCCAGAAAAAAGAAATTGTACTGGAAGAAGAAGAGCCCGCAGCGATTCCAGTGGACTGCAATATTCATCCGTGGATGAAAGCGTACATCGTCGTGTTGGAGCATCCGTTTGTTGACGTTAGCAACGACAGTGGCGAGATTGAAATTCAGGGTCTGCCCGCCGGCAAGGAAATCGAATTCGTTGTGCGGTACGAAGGTGGCAAGCTCGACGAGGTCAAAGTGGATGGCAAGCTCACCGAATGGAAACGCCATCGTTTTGAAGTCGATCTCAAGTCGGGTGTCAATGACATGGGCGATATTCTCGTCCCTGCCAGCGCCGTTTCGGCAGACTGAAGTTAGTGGCGAGAGCCCGCCGACGGGTTGTGGATTGAGTGAGCCGGCACGCGTCAGTGTCCGAGATCGGAACGCTACCGGATGGCTTTCGGGCCCTGGGCTCATCCTGGCTATCGGCAAAGTTGATGAAATCAACAACCCGCCAAGGCTTTCGGCTTGAATGCCGCAGTATTAAGTGTATAGACTTCCAGGCGTCAATCGGCGCTGGTTAAATTATCAGCGAGTTCTGCGACTCGCACGAAAACCTCGCATCTGGCGGAACATTTCGTCGTTGCGAGTGTTCAAGATGACAGCCTTCATGGGTTGGTCGTCCAATCTCAACCGACAAGCCCCGCATCGGTTGACTCCCGCCTAACCCTCCCTCCCTTCGCCCTCCCTATGATCGTTTTCGAGCATTCACGTTGTGACGCTCATCGCTTCGCACTGCCTGCAGGGCTGCTGCGTTGTTCAGCGATGTTCGTTGCCGCCCTTGGGCTGTTGCCACCACCGGCATTGCATGCAAGTGACGCCAGTGCGGCCGACAATCCATCGCCTACCGCGATTGCGGCGGACGCATGGGAGACAACCGGTTGGCCGCTGATGCAAGCGTATTGCGTTGACTGCCACAATGCAGACTACGCCGAAGCGGAGGTCGATTTGTCGCTCTTGGAGACGCTCGCAGGCGTGCAGGCCAATAGTGAGTTGGCGATTCACGCCGTCAGTATGATTGAATTTGCGGCGATGCCACCTGATGATTCGGATTTACCCGATGCGGAAGAGCGACGTCAACTTGGCGACCAACTCGATGCGTTGGTCTATCACGCCGCCTGTGATCTGCGCCCACGTCCCGGTCATACGACTGCTCGACGTCTGAATCGCCCAGAATACAACAATTCGATACGCGACCTGTTCGGCATCGACTTTCAGCCCGCGGACTCATTTCCGTCCGACGAAGTCGGGGGTGGATTTGATAACAATGCTGACGTGTTGTCTCTGTCGACCATGTTGATGGACAAATACTTGACAGCGGCCGAGGACATCACATCGAAGATCATTGTCGATCCAGACACGCTGCCGCAGGTCAACGCGACCTTTGCGGGCGATACGCTGTATATTCTTGGCGAGACCAGAACAGGCTCCTTTGGTCAGCGTTCGATCACTGCTGACGGCATGGCCTGGTTCGAGGTCGATATTCCCGTCCGTGGCGAGTACACGATTGATGTGATGGCGTCGGCGCAGCGAGATGGATTGGCTCGCGTCATCTCGGCGATGCACGCAGCTGATGGCACTCTACTCGCGATTTTCGAGCATGACCATCGCGACAGTGGTGGTGATGACGATCGTGAATCGACTCGGATGACACTCGACGCCGGTACGCATCGGTTTTTCTTTCGAACAGCACTCCAGCCAGCGAGCGAGCGCGAGCAGCTCAAAGATGATCCCGATTGGCAAATCGGAAAATCGGTGTTCGAACCGATTGTAAATATCGATGATGCGGAGTTGGAGAAGACGCGGCTTCCCAAAGGCACCGCCCTTCCGCACGACGGGCGGATCGATACGGAGCAGTTTCCGATGCGATACAACCGCTTTTTAGTCAACGGTCCGAGTTCGTCGACACGTGAGGATTTGCCGCCCGGGCAACGGAAGTTGTTGGCAAAAATCCCCGAGCGTCGTGGTGATCAGTATCGCAACGTGGGATCGGCGGCGAAGGATTCGTTGCGCCCACTGCTGCGCCACGCTTTCCGGTGCGAAGTTGGTGACGAAGATGTCGCTCCTTATGTCAGCCTGGTCGAGCGAATGTGTGATCGCGGCGATTCTTACTACGACGCAATGCGGGTCGCGATCTCCGCTGTCTTGGTGTCTCCACGATTCCTGTTTCGAGTTGAAGTCCCTGAAGATGAGAAGACGCGAGAACTTGCCAAGGCGGGGAATTCGGTGCCGCTGACGTCGACTCAGCTCGCCTCGCGACTGTCGTTCTTTTTATGGAGCAGTCTGCCAGACAAAGAACTACTGGATGCCGCGAAACGCAATGAACTGGTGAATTCAGGAAAGCGGGCCGCACAGGTTCGGCGAATGTTGGCAGACCGGAAGTCCGAGTCGCTGGGTACTCAGTTCGCTCGCCAATGGTTCGCTCTGGGAAATCTTGAGTCACGCGATTTAGATGAGTTTGCCGCCAGCAGCACGGGCGAATTGGATACTTCGGGAACGCTGACACCAGAGATGCTGTCGGCGGAGACCGAGCAATTGTTCTTGCATCTGCTGCGTGAGAACCGACCCATTGGCGAATTGTTGACCTCCGAAACAACCTATGTGGGCCCGGAGTTGGCGAATTGGTACGGCGTGGACTTTCCTGCTGAGAAAGCAGAAAATGGCTATGCAGCCGTCAATGTTGGCGATCGCGGCCGCAAAGGCTTGCTGGGGCATGCCGGGATACTACTGATCACGAGCTATCCAACTCGCAATTCGCCGGTGCTGCGTGGAAAATGGATTCTGGAGAATATTTTGGGCACGCCGCCACCGGATCCGCCACCAGGGGTGCCCACATTAGAGGAGACCAAAACGGCATCGGCGAACGCGTCGTTGCGAGAACAACTGGAGTTGCACCGAGCCGATCCAGGATGTGCGTCGTGCCATCGTGTAATGGATCAACTCGGATTCGGCCTGGAGGATTACGACCATGTCGGTCGGATGCGGGCCGCGGACGATCCAGCCAGACGCGACGCTACCGGTGAGTTGCCGGGCGGTCGTTCCTTTGCGGGTGCTGCCGAGTTGACGACCTTGCTTGCTCAAACCGAGCAAGAACGGTTAGCAGAAACTGCGGTGCGCCGCATGTTATCATTTGCAATTGGTCGCGAATTGCGACCGAGCGATCGATGTTTTGTTGACGCCATTTTGGCGGAGACTCGAGACGAAAACTACCGGGTGCGTGACCTGCTCGAGCAAGTCATTCTCAGCCCACCGTTCCTAAACCATCAAGCGGAGTTACCATCGCCATGACAACGAACAAATCGATGATGTCGACCAACAACATCCCGGCGTGTCCGCAAGGTTCTCACCGCTTGCCTCGGCGGACGTTGCTCCGCGCCGCAGGCATGTCGCTCGGTCTGCCCTTGCTCGAGTCGATGACTCCGGCAGCTGGCAGTGCTTTCGCGTCAGCGAGCCAGGATACTGGATCGGCGCCGGTACGGATGGCTTGTATTTTCGTGCCCAACGGCGTGATCCAGCCCAAGTGGCGACCGACCGTCAACGGCTACACGCGAGGCAAGGATGGGCAGCTCGAAGCTGATGGTAAGTCCGGTAATGTGGATTCGCGTGATTGGGAGATCAGTGACTCGCTTCGACCGCTCTCGGCCATGAAGTCCCAGATCAATCTGATCGAGAACTTGGCGCTTGACAACGGCCGAGCGGGCAAGGACGGGGCGGGTGATCACGCACGAGGCGGATCGACTTTCTTGACGGCGGCACGTCCGGTGAAAACCAGTAGCGCGATCCGTTTGGGAATTTCCGTCGACCAAGTCGCCGCCACAGCACTGGCAGGAAAGACCACGCTGCCCTCACTCGAACTCGGACTCCAAGGCAGCCGCAACGCCGGTAGTTGTGATTCAGGTTATAGCTGCGCCTATTCCTCGAACATTTCATGGAAAAATGAAACCCAGCCGATGCCCAAGGAGACAATCCCACGGCTGGCGTTCGAGAGGATGTTTGGCAGCGGTGACGCAGCAGCTCAGCGAGAGCGGCGGGAAATGCGACGCAGCATTCTCGATATCGTACGGGGTGATGCCGACAAATTAATGCGGCAGGTTGGCGAGACGGACAAGCGGAAGCTCGACGAGTATTTCTCGAGTGTTCGGGAAATTGAATTGCGAATCGAACGCACCGAAGAGGAAGATCGTGCTTCGTTGCCCGATCTTCAGGTGCCCTATGGTCGAGTCTCCGCGTTCCGCGAACATGCGCGTCTGATGTTTGACTTGATGGTGGTTGGTTTTCAAACCGACACGACGCGCGTCGCTACGCTGATGCTCGATACCGCTGGGGGGAATCGCACCTACAGTGAAATAGGTGTCAATGACGCCCACCACGGGATGAGCCATCACCGCAACAAGGAAGATATCGTCGCAAAGATCCAGAAAGTCGACCATTATCTGATTGAGCAGTTCGCGTACTTCGTGGAAAAACTCAATGCCACCAGCGATGCGCACGGCACGTTGTTGGATCAATCGATGGTGCTCTACGGCAGTGGTTTGGGAGATGGAAATCGCCATACCCACCACGACTTGCCAATCGTGCTGGCCGGGGGCGCTGGCGGTCAGATTCAGACCGGGCGGGTCATCCGATACGAGCAAGAGCAACCGATGGCGAACCTATTTCTATCGATGCTCGACTGCATGGGCACGCCCGCCGAGGCGGTTGGCGATAGCACCGGATTGCTCAACGGGCTCAAGGCGTAGCCAAGCGGCACTGTCGGTCTGAGCTGATGTGCGTTGGTCTCTCGCGACGGCCTGAGCCGTCGGTCCACACTGGGGGGCCTCGCACGCGATGCCAATGATTCGTAGAGTATCGAGTGGTTCACGTTCGCGTTCACTCGTTCCCCTGCTTTGGCAACTCGGTTTCCATGTCCAACACGATTGTAATCTTTGGTGCTAGTGGCGATTTAACCAGTCGCAAGTTAATCCCGGCACTTTATCAACTTCACGCCAAGGGCCGGTTGCCTGAACAGACGCGAATTGTCGGGGTTTCCCGTAGCGAGTTCGAGCACGAGGAGTGGCGTAAAGCACTCCGTGAAACGACCGCCAAGTTTGCTGGAAAAGTGTTCGACAGCTCACAGTGGGATACATTCGCGCCGAATATCTACTATCAGGCCGGTGATATTCAGGACTCTGCGTCGTTCGAGAAGCTGGCGTCTTTCCTGCATGAAATCGAGGAGGGCCAATCCACCGGACGAGTCTATTACCTGTCGACAATGCCGCAGTTGTACAAAACGGCGATCGAACAGCTCGGGGCCGCCGGACTCGCCTGCGAGGATAACGGTACCCGACGCGTCATCATTGAGAAGCCGTTTGGCACCGACCTGAAGACCGCGAAAGTACTCAATCAGTCGATCCATAACGTCTTCGACGAAGACCAGATTTACCGGATCGATCACTACCTGGGCAAGGAAACGGTCCAAAATATCTTTGCGCTGCGATTCGCCAACAGCATTTTTGAACCACTGTGGAATCGCAATTATGTCGATCACATTCAGATCACCGTAGCTGAGGAAGTCGTGATCGGGCGGCGCGCCGGGTACTACGACACCAGCGGCATTTTACGCGACATGTTTCAGAATCACCTCTTGCAGTTGATGATGATCACGGCGATGGAGCCACCCGCACGGTTTGACGCCAACATGGTCCGCGGAGAGAAGGTCAAGGTGCTACATGCCGTTCGGAAAATGTCCGGCGGTGATTTCGCTGCCCAAACGGTACGCGGGCAGTACGCCGGTTATCTCCAGGAAGAAGGCGTGCCAGCGGATAGCCAGACGGCGACCTTTGCCGCGTTGAAGCTGTACTGCGACAATTGGCGTTGGCAGGGGGTTCCTTTTTATCTCCGTTCAGGTAAAGGCATGTCATGCCGCACCACACAGATCGTCATTCAGTTCAAAGATGTGCCTCACATGCTCTTTGGCGACAAACGTCGCAACACCCTCGGCAATCGCTTGGTGATCCAAGTGCAACCCGCTGAGGGAATTCAATTGCACTTTGAGACCAAGGTCCCTGATGCCGGTATGAAGACTCGCACGAGTCATTTGGACTTCAATTTCCAAGACTCGATAGGCGGTAGCGCTATGCCGGATGCCTACCAGCGGTTGCTGCTCGACGCTGTGCAAGGCGATGCGAGTTTGTTTTCGCGGGGCGATGAGGTCGAGCTGGCGTGGGGCATTATCGATCCGATTCTTGAGGCCTGGAACAGTCCCGCCGCGCCACCTCTGCTCGTTTACGAAACCGGATTGTGGGGGCCCCCTGAAGCGAACGAGTGGATGTTGGCACAGAAGCGAGAGTGGTTTGATGTCTGCCCCGTATTGCAGTAGGTTCCTTGCATGAGATACGCGATCCTCGGAAGCGGGGCTGTGGGCGGACTGTATGGAGGGAGGCTTGCCCAGGCCGGACATGATGTGCATTTTCTATTGCACTCGGATTACGATCAGGTTGCCGAGCGTGGTTTGCGAATCGACTCGGTGCGTGGTGACTTTGTCGTGACCGCTCCGAACATCTATCGGGATGCTGCGGACATGCCGCCGTGCGACGTTGTCATCGTGGCATTGAAGTCCACGAACAATCATTTGCTCGCAGGGTTATTACCGCAACTTATCGGCGAGCACGGCGTCGTCCTGTCGTTACAGAATGGCCTTGACGTGGAGGCAGCGGCAATTGCTGCGGCGCCCGGTCACGGTGTGCTAGGTGGTTGCTGTTTTTTATGCAGCAACAAGGTCGGCCCCGGACACATCCGGCATCTGGATTACGGGCGGATCGTCTTTGGTCTCTACCAGGAAGGAGCGGAGGGCACGGATTGGACGCTGGAGCGCGGGGAGCAGATCCTCGCTGATATGGTGGGTGCCGGGATTGATGCTCAGTGGACCGACGATCTCGCTGCAGCTAGGTGGCGAAAGCTCATGTGGAACATCCCCTTCAATGGCCTGTCAGTGGTCCTCGATGCGGCGACCGACGAAATAATGGCCTCCCCCGCGGCGCGCAGTCTTGCCGAGACAATGATCCAAGAAGTTTTTCAGGGGGCGGCCAGCTGCGGTGTTTCAATTGATGAGTCGGCCATCGCGACGACCATGAAGCACACCGAGACGATGGTACCCTATGACAGCAGTATGCGGCTGGATTTCCTTCACGGGCGGGCGATGGAAGTCGACGCGATCTTCGGCAGCCCGCTCCGCGCGGTTACTCAGGAGCTCTCCCGGAAAAGGAAAACGGGTGAAAATTCGGTGCATCCCATGCCTTCGGTCGCGATGTTGCACCAACAGTTGCAATTTTTGGATTCGCGGCCCCGTCAAACGTCGAATCCAGCGTCCTGAGTAGTTATCTTAGCAGGGGTCGTTCTATCTGAAAAAACACCCCGCGTGATCGAAAACTGACATGTCTGACGCCTTCAGCCAACCCGGATCTGCTCGAACCGATATTTATAGCGAATTGGCGGCGCTGCGACTGACCGACCCTCACACGCACATCAATCCGCATGCCCCAGCATCAACGACGCTGGCCGACCTGCTGGGCTATCACTATTACACGGAGCTGGCGCACTCTGCTGGCATGCCCAAGTCACAGATCGAAGGCGGCTCGATCGGCCCCAAGGAACTGGTCGAGCGTCTCGTCGGACGGCTCTCACCGCTGGAGAACACGGTTCAGTACAGTTGGCTGATCGAAATCTGCAAGACGTTTTTTGGGTTCGATGACGATCGATTGCACGCGCGCAATTGGGAATCGCTGTACGATCGCAGCGAGTCAATGATGTCATCGGCCCAGTGGCCCGACATGGTGCTCGATCAATCGAATATCGAAGCTGTGTTCCTTACAAACGATTTCGATGACGATCTGGAAGGGTTTGACACCGATCGTTACATCCCCTGTTTGCGCACCGACGATCTTGTCTTCAATCTCGCCGATCGGAATGTTCGCGAGCGTTTGGCAGCGTGCACCGACCTTGAACTCGACGGGTCATTGGAGAGCCTGCGGGCGAGCCTCAGAGCCTTGTTTGTGCATTTCGTGAGTCGTGGGGCACGGGCCTGTGCGATTTCACTGCCGCCAACATTCACACCTACCGCCGTACCGGATGGCCGCGCAAAAACGGCGCTCGACGCCGTGCTGCGAGGCGGACTGAGTGCCAGTGCCAGCCATCGCGAGGCGTTGTCCCGCCGGGTATTCTGGACGCTTGCGGAGTTGTGTGACGAGTTTCAACTGCCCTTTGATTTGATGATTGGCGTCAATCGCAAAGTCTACGCTGGTGGCGTGTTCCAGGGTCAGGATCTCTTTGATTCGCGCGTGTCATTGATTCAGTATCGCGAACTCTTCAACGCATTCGCCGACGTTAAGTTTCCGGTCTCCGTACTCGCGAGTGTGACCAACCAGGAGCTCGTCAGTTACGCGTGGATCTTCCCCAATGTGATTCCCAATGGACACTGGTGGTACAGCAATACACCTTCGACGATCACCCACGACCTCGCTGCGCGGCTCGAAGCGGTCCCGCAGAGCAAGTTGATTGGGTACTACAGCGATGCCTACAAACTCGAGTTTGTATGGCCAAAATTCAATATGTATCGCAAAGTTCTCGCCGGTGTCTTGGCCGACCAGTTCGTGCGCGACCGCGGTTGGAGTGTCGAACGTGCCGTCGAACTCGGTCGCACCGTGTTGAAAGGCAACACCGAAGAGATATTCCCAAAGCGGGCTGCTGAACAAGCCAATTTCGCTGAATCAAAATCGAATCCTGCAACTCCGGAGGTGATGAATCCAATCGTTGTACCGGAGAGTGACGTGCTGTTTGACTCAGACGTGGAAGACGATGTCATCACGCTGGACGACGATGATTGGGATGCCGCCGACGATGTCGAGGATTCGGCCCCGACCGTGGTTGAAGATACCGTGAGGAGTTCCTCGGAGAGCGACCTGTTAGATACTGAGAACCAGCGTTCCGAAACATTCGAAAATGGAGAGGGTTTTGGCAGCGAAGCAGAGCGACGCGAATTAACTGAGGGAGGGGCGACAGTGGAACCAGATACTTCCGTGTCGATCGATCCGCTTCCGATGGACGATGAAATCGACGAACTCGATCTCGACGATGTTGAACTCGTCGATCCGTCTGAGGAGCCCGTGCACGATGCTGCCTCGATCGCATCGGCGCTCGACGAGATTGCGCTCGATGTGGGGGATCTGATGTCCGATGACGAGGCTGAAGACGCTGCGGACGACGCGTCGTATGTACCTCATATCGAACAGCTTCGCGGTGAAACCTCATTCTCGCCCGATGACGAATCGTTGCAACTCAAGCCCGATCCGCTAACGGGTGAGTATCGGTTCAAGTCAGACTCCACCATCACCAACGAAAGTAATGAAAACGTCGATTCAGTCACAGCTCAGGACGCTAAGTCGCACGACCTTGAGCCTGATGATTTTCAACTTGATTGGCTCGAAGACGACGACCAAGCAGACCAGAAAAAACACGAGGGATAGGAGCGGATTTTGATGGTGTTTCGCATCTCCATGCCAACTCTTGCGGTATGATGGGAGTGAACTCGCCGCGAGTTCTTCCTTCATTCTTCATGGTGATCTCGAGTGTTAGCCTCGACGATAAATCTTCAACGCCAGGAAATACAATGACTCAGATTGCAAATTGCGTCCGTACTTTCCAGGTCATTGCAAAGGTGATATTGATCCTGATGTGCTGTCAGTGCCTTGTTGCGGCGCAGACTGTTGACACGTCGAGGGACCCGGACATTTCAGCTATCCGCAATCGTTTTCAACAGTCGGCGGGCGAATTTGCGTTTGAGATTTCTAATTCCGGCGAAAAGCTGCAGTTGCTAGACCGGCCCGTCTCGAATTGGAGCAATCCGGAGCGCAAGACACCCGCGGGAGCTTTGTTCGTGTGGACGCTCAACGGGCGGCCTGAAATGGTGATGTCTACGTACCCCACGGACGCGGTCGGCAATTTCGAGCACGAATTTCAGTCATTGTCGGTCAACGAGTTGGTCGGGACGCTAAATGGGCGCCTGATTTGGGAGCCGCGAGGTGATGCGATTCAGTGGCAGCAGGTGTCCGATAAGATTCCGGTGGGAAAAACCCCCTCGATGCGGCTGGTTCAGATGCGACGGATCGCTGGGCTCTACACTGCGTCTCTCAAGTTTGGCGACCAGCCCAACAAGTTGCTGAGACTGCAAACCACTCCGCTGTACCGATTCGATATCGAAAAGCTCCCCCATGGTGTCCTCGATGGCGCGATGTTCGCTTTTGTTCAGGGTACCGATCCCGAAGTGATCATGCTGGTCGAAGCGAGGAAGAACGCCGACGGTGAAGAGCTTTGGTTTGTGAGCTTTGCCCGCATGACGGTGGTCACCGCGCAGGTTGAGTATCAGTCGAATGTTGTGTGGGAAGTCCAGTGGGGGCGGACGGGATTTGACTCTCACTACAACGTTTTCAGATCAGCAAACTGAGTGGAGCGATCACTTCGCAGCTGGACCGTGCAGAGCGACTGTTGATTTCATGATTCAGCGAATTGTATTGATTGTTTTGACGGCACTCGCGGTGCCGCTCTCGTTTGTTTTCGCACCCTATCCACGTGAGCTGGTCCTGCAGCACATCCCGACGGTAGTCGGTGTGGCAATGTTGTTCGTGGCGGTACTGAAGTACCGACCCTCGTCCGTTTCGTTCTACTGCAGCCTGGCGTTTCTGTGGCTGCACATCATCGGTGCGAGGTGGATTTATTCTTACGTGCCGTACGATGAACTCGCCCGCATGATCACCGGACACACGCTCTCAGAAGCGTTTGGCTGGCAACGTAATCACTATGATCGTTTAGTCCACTTTGCGTCCGGTGCATTGGGGCTCCCGATTCTGTCAGAGTCTTTGCAATTGTTTTGTGGTCTTCGTTCGCTCCCGGCAGCCCTGCTCGCGATGTCGGGTGTATTGGCGATCGGTGCAGTCTACGAAATCTTGGAGTGGCAGATCTCAATGATGTTCTCGCCAGCGATGGCTGAGTCTTACAATGGACAGCAGGGCGACATGTGGGACGCACAGAAAGATCTGGCTCTCGCGTGGCTAGGAGCAATTCTCTGCGTGCCATTAATCGCTCGCTGGACGCCGGCGAGAGCAGTCGCAGAAGTGTGATTGTTGGGGCGGTCGCCTCGACAAACGTTCGTTCATTTTCAAGTTGTTCATGCTCGCAACTCTGAGCCGCGGCGAGGTTGTAGGGTGGTAGTCTGCGTTCGTAGCTTGGGGCCATTGTCTCGAGCGCGGAACGGGGTGACAGTTGACCGAATTGGTGTCTCGGACGGGACGATGGTCCCATCCGACGGTCCAGCGACAAAGGGGTGGTGTAATGCCACCCAGAGGTGATCTATGCGGGAGAGCTCCACGTTGGGGTATGCCCGTGATCTTATTGCAGTGAAAACACAGAGGACTGTGCCAGCCTCTCGGCAACCGTTAATTTAATGGTTGCACTCACGTCCCGTCCAATTTCACTCGCTCAAATGCCATGTCTGCCGCTCCACTGAAAAATTTGCTCCCCCAGAAAAAGCTTGGTCGCGATGGGTTTCCGGTCTCGGTGATTGGTTTTGGTGGCTGGGCCCTTGGTGGACAGTGGGGCGTGCAGGATGACTCCCAGTCAGTTGCGGCGTTGGAAAAGGCGATCGAATCAGGCGTGAATTTCATTGATACCGCTCCTGGATACGGGGATGGACGCAGCGAAAACGTGATCGCCACGATGTTGGCGAATCTTCCGCCGGCGGTACGCGAGACGATTCACGTGGCAACTAAAACGCCACCGAGTGCTGGCCCGTGGCCACCGAGCCCCTATTGTCGGTGGCAGGATCGCTATTCGGCTGCGTACATTCGTGCCAACGTCGAGGAGCGGCTGCGCAATCTCCGGACGGATTGTCTCGACCTGTTGCAATTACATACTTGGACGCGGGCGTGGAATGACGACCCTCAACCGCTGCTCGTGCTGCAGAAATTACGGGAAGAAGGCAAAATTCGCAAAATTGGGATTTGTACGCCTGAACAGGACCAGAATTGTGTCGTCCAGCTCATGCGCGACGGGCTGGTCGATGTCGTGCAGGTAATTTTCAATTTGTTTGAGCAGGAGCCTGCGGCGCAGCTCTTGCCTGTCGCAGCGGAAACGGGCACAGGCGTGATCGTACGGGTGTCGCTCGATGAGGGCGGATTAACGGGGAAATATGGGGCCGATCATCAGTTCCCTGCGGACGATTTCCGCAGCACCTATTTCGGCGGCGATCGGATGCAGCGAACCGCTGCACGAGTGAAGGAAATTGCCGCAGATCTCGAAGAATTCGAACTAGCCGAGGATTATTCGCTGCCGGCGGCCGCGATCAAGTTTTCCGGTTCCCATGAAGCCGTCAGTACGGTCATTGTGGGGATGCGCGACCCGCAGCAGGTTATTGCCAATGTGGCCTCGGCGGGGTTGCCTAATTTCACACCGCAGGCTTTGCAACGGTTGCGACGGCACCAGTGGTTGCGAGGTGTGTGGTATGGAGGACAATGAGACTTTCGCGTTTCCCGTTGTCCGGTATCATCACTTCCCATGACCAAACACATCTTCGTTACCGGCGGCGTCGTCAGTTCTCTCGGCAAGGGGCTGACCAGCGCCTCAATCGGCATGTTGCTCGAGCGCCGGGGACTTCGCGTCCGCATGCAAAAGCTCGATCCTTACATTAATGTCGACCCGGGCACGATGAGCCCTTACCAACACGGTGAGGTGTACGTGCTCGATGACGGATCGGAGACCGACCTCGACCTGGGCCATTACGAGCGATTCACATCGGGAAAACTCGATCGTGATTGCAACTACACCACCGGTCAGATTTATCTTTCGGTGATTGAGAAAGAACGCAAGGGCCAATTTCTCGGAAAGACCGTCCAGGTCATCCCACACATCACGAACGAGATCAAACGCGTTATCAAACGGATGGGCGGCGATGATGTCGACGTCGTGATCACGGAGATAGGGGGCACCGTTGGCGATATCGAGAGTCTGCCATTCCTCGAAGCGATCCGCCAATTCTCGCTCGACGTCGGTCGTGAGAACTGCTTGTACATGCACCTGACCTTGGTGCCGTACCTCAAAGCCGCCGATGAGTTGAAGACCAAGCCCACCCAGCACTCGGTCGGTCAACTCCGCGAGATTGGAATCCAGCCGGACATTCTCGTCTGCCGCTGCGAGCGGAGCATCAGCCGCGACGACCGTGAGAAAATTGCGTTGTTCTGTAACGTTAAGACGGAGGCCGTGATCGAGGAGAAGGACAAGGATTTTTCGATCTACGAGGTGCCGATTTCGTTGGTCGATAACAAGATGGATGAACTGGTCGTGCAGAAACTCGGCCTGACGGCCGGTAATCTTGATATCACCCCGTGGACCGATCTCTTGCACCGGCTGCGTAACCCGCGTCACGAACTCGCGATCGCGGTCGTGGGTAAATATGCCGAACACAAAGACGCCTATAAGTCGATTTACGAATCAATCGATCACGCTGGGATGCAGCATGACGCTCAGATTCGCATTGGCCGCATCCAGAGCAGCGATATCGAACGGGAGGGGGCTGAACGCTTGCTGTCCGGATACCACGGTATCTTGGTGCCCGGCGGTTTCGGTGAACGCGGTGTTGAGGGCAAGGTTCAGGCAATTCAATTTGCTCGTGAACGTGGCGTGCCCTTCTTCGGTATCTGTCTCGGTATGCAGCTGGCCGTGATCGAGTACGCACGCAACGTCATGGGGCATGCCGGTGCTCACTCGTCGGAGTTTGATAAAGATACGGCATATCCGGTAATCTGTTTGCTCGATGAACAACAGAACGTGACCCAGCTCGGCGGCACGATGAGGCTCGGTAGCCAGCCCGCCCGACTCACTCCAGGATCGCATGCTCATGCCGCCTATGGAGTCGAAGCGATTGCCGAGCGACATCGTCATCGATATGAGTTCAACAATAAATACCGCGAAGCGTTCGAAGCGGCGGGCATGCAGTTCTCAGGTAAAAGCCCGGATGGCGGATTGATTGAGATTGTGGAAGTCCCTACCCATCCCTGGTTCGTCGCGGCCCAGTTCCACCCCGAATTCAAGAGTAAACCATTGGCTGCTCATCCGCTGTTTGCGGACTTCGTCGCCGCTGCGATTCATCGGCGTCAGAAGCGAGTGGCCGACGAAGTCGAAGTTCATGCAGCCGAGGTAACACGTTAAGATGACAGACACCCCCCACGAGCACGAAAAAGAACCGGAAGACCAAGCAGCGCCCAAAATTATCGTGGATTCCGATTGGAAGGAGCAGGTCGCCAAGGAGAAGGCGGCCGCTGCCGCAGCAGATAGTTCCGCGAACCAGGCTCAGGAATCCGATGGAGCGGTTTTAGAGGCGGCGGTTTCGGACGCCGACGGCTCGGGTGCGAGCGTTCAGAATACGGACGAACCGGCGTCGGTGGTTGGTGATACTGCCAAGAGTGGCGCGCCGGAGCAGCGAACACTGCCGGCACCGAGTTTTGAGATTTTGGTCTCAATGCTATTTACCCAGGCGATTAGTGCACTCGGCCAGATGCCTAATCCAATCGACGGCAAAACGACCGTGGACAAACCGATGGCTAAACACAGCATCGACATGCTCGAAATGCTTGAAACGAAGACCAAGGGCAATCTGAGTGACGACGAGTCCAAGATGCTCCGGGAAACCTTGCACGCCTTGCGGATGGCCTTTGTAGGTGTCCGAGGTTAACAATCGCAACTGACATGCCGACCAGCGGCAATGAAGGCTGCTGAGGGACCTACCCCGCCTAACACCCACATGTCGGATGACGCTTTGGGCACGACGGAGATGTGTCGGTGATCGAGCGAGGTGCACAGCACCGGCACATGGCTCAAGACGAAAGTGACGACCCCTGCGGGGGTAATGAGTTTTTGCGACGGAGCTCGTCACGAGTTTCGGCAGCGCTTGAAAAGTGGACAAGTATTTAGCCCCGATGGGGCGATCCTAACCTTGTATGAGCTAGTGACGCATGAACCCCAATCGATCGCGAACGCTCGTCATCGTGACGCCTATCGTTTTGATTCTCGCCATGTGGCAGGCATCCTTCACAGCGGTTGCTCAGGAACAGAGCGATGCGGCTGCCAAGTTTGATTCAGCCGCGCTGGCGATATACGCAGACGCCGCCAATTTTCAGACCAACGGCGCACTCGACCTGGCGATTGAAAGTTGGAGAGAGTTTCTCAAAAAGTTTCCCCAGGACAAACTCGCCCCCAAGGCGGCTCATTATCTCGGTGTTTGCTATATGAGCACCGATCCACCGGATCTCGCCAAAGCTGCTGCGGCGTTTGGAATTGCGCTGAAAACGCAGACCTACGAATTGCGCGAAGAGAGTTTGGCCAATCGCGGTTGGTGCCTATACGCCGCAGCGACCAAAGGGGACCAACCTGACAAGTCACTGCTGCAAGAATCGCTAAAAACGTACCAGCAATTATTGAAGGAGTTCCCGGAGTCGCAGTACCGCGACCGGGCGTACTTTTACAGTGGTGAATCTGCATATACGCTCGGCGAACTAAAATCCGCGATTGAGTACTACAGTAAGCTTTTGCAGATGTCGGGTGGGGAGAAATCGCCTCTGCGGTGTGACGCCTTGTACGCGCGTGGGATCGCGCAGGAAGAAAGTGACGACGTCGCTGCGGCGGCAAAGTCCTACGAGCAACTCTTGCAGGCATGCGTCGAATCGGACCTCGTCGTCGATGTGCAGTTGCGTCTGGCCGATCTCGAGATCGTTAGCCAGCACTACGACGATGCGATCAAACTCTTGCAACAGGTAATCGATGAATCCACGGGGCTGGCCACTGCTGACGATCGCGCGTTAGCGATTTTCCGGCAAGCGTTTTGCTATGCGAAACTTAGTAAGCCTCTCGAAGCGGCAGAACGGTACGAGCAGTTGCTTGGCAAGTATCCCGATTCGCGGTTTGTCGCGGCGTCACGTTTAGCTGCCGCCCAGTCACTCTACCAAGCGGGTGAGACGCAAAGGTCCGCCGATGCATTCCGGATCGTGCTCGCTGGTGAGCGTCTCGACGATGCCACCGAGGCGGCCCATTGGCTTGCTCGAATCGATATTGCTAAGGCCGCGGGGGCACCACAGAATTCGCCGGAGATGAAAGCTGCGGCCGAGTCTGCCTACCGCGTCGCGGCACGTCAGTTGGAGACTGGCGCTGAGGGTCAGTATGCGGCCGCACTGCAGCTCGATGCTGCCGAAGCACTCTCGTTTCAGAAGGATCGTCTCAGTGACGCTGTCGCTGGCTTTGAGGCGGTCGCTGCTCAATACCCTGATTCTCATCTTGCTCCGCGAGCGATCTATTTAGCGGCCTACACCGCCCTGCAACTCGGACGCCACGATCAGGCCGAACGTCTCGCCAACGACTTCTCAAAACGGTACGCTGGAAACTCACTCGCACCGGACGCTGCCTTCATCGGTGCCGAAGCGAAACTGCTCGCGGGTAGATCGGCTGAGGCAGCGAAAGACTATCAGCGGCTGCTTGCGGATTCAGCCAATCGCGATCATCCGCAACGAGTTCAGTGGATCTTGCGGGCGGCAACAGCGCTGCAGGCCGCCGATCAGCCTGGCGTAGCAGCGAGCGTGATCGCTGCAGAACTGAGCTCCATCGAGAAGCCGAGCGACCTCGCGCAAGCGTACCTGTCGGTGGGACGGGCGCAGTTGAAGACAGGTGATGCAGCGGCGGCAGCGAAATCTTTTCAGGCCAGTCGAGCGGCAGATCCTAAGAATGCCGATGTTGCCGAAGCCTTGCTGTTAGCGGGGCAAGCCAACCTGCAGGCTGGCGACCAGGATGCGGCCGCGAAACTTTGGCGGGAGCTGGTCAACACATCTCCCCAGTCAAAAACTGCCGACCAAGCACGCTACAAACTCGGACAACTCGCTAGTGACGACGGTAATTATGCCGCGGCAATCGAACAGTTTGAACCGGTGATTCAATCGGGACGCGATCCCGCACTGCGACCCTTTGCGCTCTACGGGAAAGGATGGGCGCAGATGTCGTTGCAGGATTACGCCAGCGCGGCGGAGACGCTCAGCGAGGTCATCAGTGAGTTTCCGCAACATCCGATTCTCGACGATGCTTTATTGGCACGCGGGATCAGCTTGCGAAACTTGAACCAGTATGAGGGGGCCGCCAGCGATCTGACGCAGTTCCTGGCAACTCAGCCCACCGGCACCCGGCTCGGCCATGCCTTGTACGAACTAGCACTTGTTCGTCAAAAACAGAATCAGCCTGCGCAGTCCGCGGCAAGACTGAATGAATTGGTGCAACAGGTGCCCGACTACGCTGGCATGGACAAGGTGCTCTACGAACTGGGGTGGTCCCTCAAGGAGGCCGGCCAGACGGACGCAGCGATCAAGCAATTTCAATCCTTGATTGCGGATTACCCGGAAAACGACATGGTTCAAGAGGCGGCCTATTTTGTCGGCCAGAACCAGTACCAGAGCGAACGCTGGGCCGAGGCGGCAAAATCTTTCGAGATTGCAGCGGCCGCTGGGGCCGAGAATGATGACGGCGACGAGGGACTGCTGGAAAAGTCGCTCTATCGCTTGGGGTGGTCACGTTTCAAAAATGGTGACTATGCGGGCGCCGAAGCAGCCTTCGGACGACAGTACCGCGACGTGCCTGCTGGCCCACTGAGTCTCGACGCGATGATGATGATCGGCGAATCAAGGTTCAAGCAAAACCAATTCGAGACGGCGCTGAAGGCATACAACAAAGCACGTGAAAAAATCGTTGCCGATAACGATTCCGCCAAAACCATTCGCGATGACGCAGAGCGGCAAGTTCGCGAGCTGACGCTGCTCCACGGTGGTCAGAGTGCGGCACAGCTCAAACAATGGTCGTCGGCGATCGAGTGGTATGACGAACTTCGCCAACGCTTTCCTGCTACTACCTATCTCCCCCAGGTTTTCTATGAGTCCGGGTTTGCCTATCAACAAGCAGGCGATGAGGAGCGCGCCTTGCGGTTGTACGAACAAGTGGCGGAGAGTTACCGCAACGAGTTGGCCGCGCGGGCGAGATTCATGATGGGGGAGATTTACTTCGCTCAAAAGCAATACTCCAAAGCGATTCCGGAGTTCCAACGAGTGATGTATGGATTTGGTGCAGAGCAGGCCACCAACGATATCAAGAACTGGCAGGCGAAGAGCGGGTTTGAGGCCGGCCGATGCGCTGAATCTCTAGTCGACGTCGCCAAGACAGAGTCGGCCCGAGCGAAGGCACGCGGATTTGCAGAGCGGTTTTACCAGTACGTGGTTGACCGGCACGGCGACCACGAGTTAGCGCAAAAGGCACAGGAACGGTTGCAGTCGATTCAGGGCTAACCCATTCGACAATTCGGTAGGTCGGTTGCTAAGATTGAATCTTCCCATGAACCCGCGTCGAAACTGAAAGTTCTGGAATGCGTTTCTTTTCGCTCGATCACAATTCTGCACAGCGATTTCGCATCAGCCGACGCTGGGGGCACGTGCTGACGCTAGCATTGACGGGATGGTTGGTCGCGGCGTCATCGTTTCCGGCATTCAACCTTTCACCGGTTGCCGCTCAGACGACGGATAGCGATCAAGACATGGGCATCGTTGACGCCGCTGATATTGAATCGGTTATGAGCGATGCTCCTCAACCGTCGGTAGGCGACAGTAGCGAAGGCCCATCGGGGATTGATCTGTATTCGTTGATCACTCGGGGAGGTTGGTTCATGGCGCCAATTGGGTTAATGAGCATGCTCGTCGTCACGCTCACTGTCGAAAGAACGCTGTCGTTGCGGACCAGTAAGATTGTTCCCAAGCGATTGACGCGGCAGCTTGCCGAGTTGTCGGCGACACCAGATCAATTCTCACCCACGCACGCATGGGAGCTCTGTCATCAGTACCGCTCGCCAGCGGCTCGTGTGATTACGGCGATGCTGATGCGGACGGGGCAACCGCTTGGTGAGATCGAGCGGACAGCAAGTGAAACCATTCAACGTGAAGCGAATCGATATGCTGCTCCCGTCCGTTGGCTCACTCTCGCTGCTGCGGCAACGCCTTTGATGGGTTTGCTCGGTACGGTGTGGGGCATGATCGTCGCGTTTCACGAATCGAGCACATTGACTGCGGATCGCAGCCGCAGCGAGCAGTTGTCGGAAGGGATTTATACGGCGTTGGTGACCACCCTGGCTGGATTGATCGTCGCGATACCGGCTGCCATCTTTGCCCAGTATCTGGAGAATCGAATTGCGAAGCTCTTCTACCGCATCGAGGAACTCGCCTTTGGTGTCGCCCCCGGGCTCACGAGATTCGTCGGCCGATCGCGAGTGGACTACAACGGGCTCTTGCGACCGATCGAAAGCACGCCACCTCCGGTTAGCACCCATTCGCCGCAGCAATCGAAGTTGCGCCCGAAAGGCAATACGCCCACCCCGCCTCCAGTTACCTCACCATCTTAAGGTAACCATTGATGGCCATTGAACTTAAAAAGTCAAACATTGCTGGCACGCTCAGCCTGACACCGTTGATCGATGTGGTGTTCCTACTGCTAATTTTCTTTCTCGTCACGAGTGAATTTGAAGACGAAGAACGGCGGCTCGATATTGTCTTGCCGTCGGCGACCAGCGCCGTGCCCATGACGAGCAAACCACGCGAGATCGTCGTGGACCTCGACAGCGAAGGGACGATTTACTTGCGTGGAGAAGTGACGTCGCTAGACAATTTTGAAGCTTTGCTCAAGAAGGCGGTTGCGAGCAATCCAACGAGCCAAACGGTTGTGATCCGCGCTGACCAAGCGACCAGTTTCCAGCCCGTGGTCAACGTCATGGATGTCTGCAATCGGACCGGCGTGAGTGATTACTCCGTTACCACGAAAGACCTTCCCCGCAGTTAAGAACGTAATAGGGTGTCTGACACCGTAATTGACTGACACCGTAATTGACCCGACGAACCGATCCTTTTCTCACTGACTGCTCGAGAGGTTTCTACCTCTGCGTGAACACGTATTAAAAACGCTGTGCCTTCCAACGATCCCGCGCCGCACTACCCCGACTCATTGTCGCCGCAGAGTCCTGTCTTCTTGATCGATGAGGATGAGGACGAAGTCAGCGAGCCGATGTGGCCGTTGGATATTGGCATGATGGCGTTAGCGGGACTCGTGCTCTACATCGTGTGGAAATATCTCTCGTTTGAGGACCCACGAGTGTTCCATAATCGCTGGACGTATCTGATCGCGGTGCCCGTGATCACGATTGTCCTGTCGATTGGTCTACACTTTGTCGCGTCTCAGTTCGTCAAAAAATCGATCCAAGTCGGGTTCCTCTTCAGTACGATTGTGCACCTGTTGCTATTGATCTTGGCCGTTCAGTTGGTGATCTTTCCGCATTATTTCCCGGAGGCATTTGCGGGAGTGAAACCGGAGCGTTCCCCGATACGCAAGACCGTACCGGAGTACTTGTTTAAAACGCCTGAGGAGACTGAGGCGGTCACCCCTGATTGGTCGCAGCCAGTCGATGCCGAGACCACCTCGCGAGTTATTCCACGCGAGGAGCGTCAATTGCCGCCGCTGGCTCGCTCGTCGCCCCAATTGGAAATGCCGCGTCCGAGCGAGCAACCCCAGCCGACACCGCAAGAGTTTTTAATGCCGCGGCCTGAACCTGCAGCTTCGAAACCGAAACCCGCCGACGCACCTTCAAAACTTGCCCGCCAACGCGTTCAACGGGAGACGCTTGCTGTCCCCACCGAAGCGTCGCCTCAGGCGCCGACAGTTGAGACGGCGCCGCAACCGCGCGACGATGCCGTGAGTGCTGAGAAAGCAACCGTGATGAGTCGAACGGAGCGAGACCAGTCCAGCTCAGCGGTTGCGATGGCGGCAGCCGCCCCGGACCTGCCACAGATTGATTCGCTACCCTCGCCCACCCCTGCGATCCGTCCACTTGCCGAGGCGACGCCGCAAGTGGGAACTTCAGGATTTGCACGCGAACGCAGCCAACGTAGGCAACCCGCACCGACTCCTCCGGCTGGATCGGCTCCGGCCCCGCCGACCGTTTCCATCGCCCGGCTCGACGTGGGCGCCGAACGGATGGTGGCGCCGATTGATACACCAATTCGGCGACGCAGCGATGCGGTCGGTGCTCAACTATCGGCCGCCGCATCGGATTCCTCCGCTCCAGCGGCGATCACTCAGCGAGAAGATGCGGGAGGCAATCTACCGCAGCGCAGCGAAATGGCGTCCATGGCTGGATTGCCTGAACCCTCTGCTGCGATGCAAGAATTTAGCCGGCCCCGCTCGACCCGTCGTCGCGGCCCGTCGGGGCAGGGGCAAGCCGCAGCGGATGCTCCGAATGTCGGTGCGATCGCGAAAATGCTCGCCGACGCCCAGGCTCAGACGGGCGACGCCGGTGAGAGAACTGGCGACGCTGCCGAACGCGTCATGAGCAACACGCCGCAGCCTCGTTCCGCGCAGGGCGAATCCGATGGGTTGCCAAACCTGTCCGCCTCGTCCGAGCCTGTTTTTGACATTTTGGCGCCCGACGGCAAGGTAGGCCTGGCGAATAAACTTGCTGAGATTTCCGGCATATTGCCATCGGACGAACCCAGTGAAATGGCATCGATGGACCTGACGAGGGAGCGGCGTGAACGCCGTGACGTAGGTGGCCCAGTGACCCCGGCAGGCACCGCGATCGCCGCTGTTGAGGAATTCAGCCGCCGGGTCCAACGCACCCAAGGTGGCGCTGCGCCAGCGCCCGCAGGCATGGTCGGTCCGGAAACCGAACAGGCAATCGAACTGGGACTCGCTTACCTTGCCTCGATGCAGCGGGAGGATGGTAGCTGGTCGCTGCAGGGACACGGCGAAGAGGTGGTCTTACGAAGTGATACCGCTGCCACCGGGATGTGCTTGCTGGCCTTTCAGGGGGCCGGTTACACCCATCGTCAACATCAGTACGCCGCGGTCGTCGCCAAGGGACTGAAGTTTTTGCTCAAGAATCAAAAATCCAATGGCGATCTGTATCGGCTCGAAGATCCTGTCAGCAATCAGAACGTGGCGCTCTATTCGCACGGAATCGCTTCCCTGGCGCTTTGCGAAGCCTATGGGATGACGCAGGATCGTGAACTGAAGGAACCCGCCCAGAGATGCATTCACTACATCGCAGGCACTCAACACCGGCGTCGCGGCGGATGGCGATACACGCCCCAGGTGAGCAGCGATACCTCCGTGACCGGCTGGATGATGATGGCCGTCAAAAGTGGTGAGCTGTCCGGATTGAATGTACCGCCTGAGGTTTACGAAGGAATGGATCGATGGCTGAGTCTTGCCAAACTCAGTCCCGCCCACCTCGATCGCTATGTCTACAATCCCTTCGCGCCCAACACGCCACAGCAAGCCCACGGCCGACTGCCGACTCCAACAATGACGTCTGTAGGCATCTTGATGAGAATGTACTCCGGATGGAGCCGTGAGATTCCGGAGATGCAGTCGGCAGCAGACTATATCTTGGAATACCCCCCGCGAATTGGCACCCGTCAAGAACCACTGCGAGACACCTATTACTGGTACTACGCCACCCAGGTGATGTTCCATATGGGCGGCGATTATTGGGAGAAATGGAGCGGGTTTCTAACGCCCGTCTTGATCGATAGTCAGATCAAACGCGGTCCTCAAGCGGGCAGTTGGGATCCTGAGTTTCCCGTTCCCGACCGCTGGTCACCCCACGGCGGCCGGCTGTATGTTTCCGCCATGAACCTGCTCAATCTCGAAGTCTACTACCGGCACCTGCCGATCTATGACAAAACGGCTGGCGACAGATGACACGTCGTCGTGGATACCGGAAGCTATTTGTCTTCTCGGCGGTACTCGCTGTAATTTGGCTCATCGCATTGCCTTGGTTGACCGCGCTTCCGCACACGCGTCGCTACCTCGAGCGACTTGACGCCGAAGGGATTGACCCCGCCGCGATGTACTACACCGAGCTACCACCGCATCTGTTTGCGGACGCTCTTCAACCCAAGCAACATCCATCGCCAGATACTCGAAAGTCAAACGCGACCGGTTTACCATGAGCAATGGACCGAGGGAGTTATCCATCACCTCGGATGGACCGCGCCAGTAGCCAGACGTCACCATTGCTCACATGCGAGCCCCAAAGCGGATCGCCAAGTTTGCCGATCTTCGTGAACGCTCCGTTCCGAGGTCACCCAACGATCGGCAAGTCGTTCGTTTTCTGAAGAACGTTCCCCAATGCTGAGAATCGAGTTATCGCTGCAAGTGCCCGCGAATGTTCATTGCCGCATCGCCACAATTTTCAGTGATCCACTCCCGCGATTCTGAACGAACTCCAGTCACCACGAGGCGCGCCTCCGTCAGACGAATCAGTTGTACGGAGTCAATGGGAAGAATGATCCGAAATCGGTTGTCGCAGCGTTGGCAGCGCGGCCTTGATAGCGATAGTGAAAACCATTAGGCCGAACGCCCAAATACCGACGGTGACTTTCCACTCGAGTTGACTGGGGGCGTATTCAACGATCTCGTGCAAAGTGCTAGGGATGAATCCCGGAATGATTAGGCCCATCCCCTTTTCAATCCAGGCACCGACGAACGCCATCAAACACGCTGCGACCAACATGGGACGGCGATTGAGTGCCAATAGTCCTGGCCACAGGAACAACACTGCCGCGAAGAGGTTCAGCACGATCGCGGTCCACGTCCATGGAACGAGCCCCGTTTTGCCATGCAGCCCGAAGTACGCGTATTTCGCGGCACTGACGTGAGCACTGCCGGTGTAGAACTCAGTGAAAAGTTCCGAGATTACCATCAAGAGGTTGATCAAGATCGTGACGCGGACAATTTTGGTCAGCGTCGCGATAGGTTGGTCGAGCCCCGTGATCCCCGACAAGCGTTTGATAATGACCATCGAAACAATGATGAACGCGGGCCCTGAAACAAATGCGGACGTAAGGAACCGCGGTGCCAACAGCGCTGTGTTCCAGAATGGGCGACCGCCCAATCCGCAGTAGAGAAACGCCGTGACCGTGTGAATCGAGATCGCCCACACGATTGAGATCATCACAAATGGCACGTACCAGACGGGGTTGGGGGTGCGTCCCAAGGTCGGCGACGACAAACATCAAGCACATCACGATCGCCGCGATCGCGAGCAATTCACCAACGATGACGACATCGTGCATCTTCTGATCGTGATACAGATAGGCCGGAATCACCATCATCACGCCGCCTGCGGCCAGCCCCACCATGAACGTAAAGTTGGCGATGTATAAACCCCAGCTGACCTGGTCGGTCATGTTCGTGCCCAGCATGCCGCCGGCGACTTGATTGGCCCAGGCATTGGCACCGACTAGGAAGATTGCGGTCAACATCGTCATCCAGGCATAAAACCCGAATGAGCCCTCGGTGGCCAGCCACAGCGAACGCCCAAGGAATCTGGGATAGCTCGAAATGTGTGACTCATTGGCGGGAATACTACTCATCGTTAGCCAGATTTTTAATCGAAGTAGTAGAAAAATGCCGGCTTGGTGCCAAGTTCCTCTTTCAGGATGTAGGCGCGTTTATTTTCGAGAATCCACCGGATGTTCGAGTCCGGATCTAGGATATTGCCAAACACGCGGGCTCCCGTCGGGCACGCTTCAAGGCAGGCTGGTAGTCTTCCCCGCCGCGTTCGATGCAAGCAGTACGTGCATTTTTCGACAACTCCGACGGGGCGCACGCGGTTACTGAGATAACTCTGGTCAGGATTGATTTCGTCGGCAGGAATTTCAGGTTCCTTCCAGTTGAACCGCCGGGCATGATAGGGGCAGGCCGCTTCGCAGTACCGGCAACCGATGCACCAGTTGTAGTCAACGACGACGATACCATCCTCCTCTTTCCAGGTCGCCTTGACCGGGCAGACGTCGACGCACGGTGGCTCGTCACACTGCTGGCACTGCACCGGTAAATAGAACTTGTCGTCTTTCGGTACTAAGCCCGTGTAAGTTGTAGTCGCTTGTTCCATGTCCATGGTGCCCCTGCGATCATCCCGCATCCGGTCGAGAATACGACCGACGCTGCGTGCTATGCGTGCCATGGCAGTGGTGTCGAAATGGCGGGATTGCGGGCGAGTGTCATGTCGCATCAGTATTTGGCCAACTGTACCCAGTGTCATGCACCGTCGGCAGCTCTCGATCAAGGCGTGAGCGTCGAGTCGGTACCGATGCTACCGCCACTCGATGTGGTGCCCCAAAAATAAGTCTGCCGATGAAGTGGGCGCCGCCTCCGAGGCGGCGCAGCCCCAGAATGACGTCGATGAGGAATCGTGAACGCGTTCCCGCGTCTCCCCAGGCAACGGATGTGAGCGCTCAATGGAACCGGTTCAAGCGGTTGTCGCTGGCTGCTGTTCGCATCCCCTTTCGAGCGCTCCAGTATCTCTTTGGTGGCGCGAGGGAGTCACCGAGCCGGCGTGCATTTTTACAAGGGCGGTTACGGAAACTACTGCCGCCGACGCGTGTCGGCTGACTCGATGAGTAACCTGCCACCTGAGTAATGACATGCGGCGAACAGCTAGAGAAACAGTCGCTCGAGATGCAGCATCCACACGAATACCATGAGCACCACTGTTAACAACAATACAGTCGTTCGCGTGGCCCACTTGTTGTCCTTTACCTTGGCCACCCCGCCTTCGGTGCGTCCAGAAGCGGATGAGACGACACGCAGGCCTCTTGCGTAGAGGACAAACGACGTGCCGATCATGATGGTCAACACGTTCACGCTCACCAGTAGTAACGGTCCGAACACTGGCCAACCGTGATCGGTTACCTCCCAGACTCCGAAGGCGGCTTGCAGCCCTGCCGTTGCGATTGGCGGGACGAGTGCCGCCGCGATGGCGGCCCCGGCGAGGGCAGATGAAAGGTGGCTGCGCGTCCGCGCGTAAGAAGCGGCCATGCCCCCGACTAACCCCACGCAAAAATCCAGGGGTGAAGGATTGCAGCGACTCCACATCTCCGCCGTCACCACCGGGGTCTGCACAGCGCGAACCAGCAATCCAAACAGAAAGCTCGAGAAAAATCCACCGGCAAAACCAATTCCAATGGTCAGGCAAGAAGTTTGGAACAGCGGTCGGTTGCCCTGGGCGAGTGATAGGCCCGCGCCCATGATTGGGGTCATCAGGGGGGCGATCAGCATCGCACCAATGATCACGGCAGCGGAGTTTTGCAACAAGCCAAACGCCGCCAGCATCGCCGCCGCTGAAATCAGACCAAGAAATTCCCAGTTCGGCTGAGAGCCTTCCGAGAGTGACTGTGCGAGCTCGAGACGCGCGTCACGATCCATCGGTTCAGCGACATGACTGGCCCAATAACGAACTTGCGTTAACAGGGATCGATCCCACCCCTGTTTGGCATGGACCAACGCAATGGACGCTTTCGATGACTGGTGGAGTAAAGCCCTCGCTACGCCGTACTGCGATTGATGGGAGGGGGATTCAGGAAATGGAATCCATATCAGATCCCCTTCATCGCACCGCTGTTGCTCCAGCCGCAGAGCTTGCTCGACGTCCGCGTCGGGTGGTCCCCCGTCTTGTTGCAACCAATCATGGTCGAGTTGCAACATTGGCGAGATACCAAGTAATCGACGCGATACGGTGGTCGTCATGGCGTGCAACGGATCGTCGAGCGAGAATATGTGATCTTCACGCTCGGGAGGCGGCGCCTTGACGCTCAACCATACCGTTTCCACACCGCACCGCTCGAACACGGCTGCTTGCAGTCGGTCGTCGTCGACATCGTCCACCATGACTAACAGCCGACACTTCGTGGTATCCATCTTGGCCACCACGGCGTCGACGTCCGCAGCCACTCGATCGACAGTGACCGATTCGTTTCCCTGTTGCATGGCGGATTCGACCTGCCGCGCCAACGCACGGTGCTCCACTCCCAGTACAACTGCATTGGGAACACAGTTCAGGACGCTGGCAAATCGGTGCAACCAGGGCAACCCGTCGGCCAGCTGACGTTGCGAGCCGACGAGTAAGGTGACGTTCAATTCAGTGGTTTCAAAGTTTAGCTGCAGCCCATTGAATTGCCGCAATTGTGGCAGAGGTAGCAGTTGCCGTTGCGGACCGTGATGCTGCCACAGTTATCGCAGCTCGGTGCATCGGTTTGGAACCTGGAAAACTGGTCGGCCTGACCGCCCAAGTGAACTTCGGCGGATCCATTGGTGGGAGCCACACTCACCTGCGATCCGTTACTGCCGCCCATGGTGGCCATCAGGATCGCACGTTCCGCAATCGCGACCGCCGCGCTGGCGTCATTCTTCAGGTCACGCATCACCGAATTGGTTTCCTGCTTGATCGCCGATTTAGCTACCACAGGAGCAGCGACACCATTCTCCACCTTCGCTCCACTTAACAAGTCACTGCCTGTGGCCAGCTCAGGACCGTTACCCGGCGATGCTTGAGCGACATGATCGTGCCCTGACATGAACGTGATCCCCAGCCAACGGGCGATGTAATCGACCACACTCTTGGCGATTCGAATGTCTTTGTTGGTCGTATGCCCCATCGGCTCAAAGCGAGTGTGACTGAACTTGTTCACAATCACATCGAGCGGTACGCCGTACTGCAACGCAATCGACAGGGCGGTGCCAAAGCTGTCCATGATCCCGCCGATTGTCGAACCTTCTTTCGCCATCGTGATGAAAATCTCGCCAGGCCGACCGTCTGGGTACAAACCAACGCAGAGGTAACCTTCGTGGCCCGCGATGGAGAATTTGTGCGTCAGGCTTTGACGGGTGTCGGGCAAGCGTTCACGGCTCGGTTTGTAGACGATCTTTTCAACCGTCTTCGTTTCAATGCGAACTTCGCCGTTTGTCTTCGAGTCGCTCTGTTTGGTATTGAGCGGTTGGGATTGCTTACTGCCATCGCGATAGATCGCAATCGCCTTGAGCCCCAATTCCCAACCCCAGAAATAGGCGTCGGCGATGTCTTGCGGCGTCACGTCGGTGGGCATGTTGACGGTCTTGGAAATCGCTCCCGACAAGAACGGTTGCGCCGCTGCCATCATCGTGACGTGCGCTCGCCAATTGATGCTGCGGATCCCGCCGGCTGGTTTGAACGCACAATCGAATACGCTGAGGTGCTCGTCCTTCAGACCAGGTGCACCTTCGATCGTGTCATTCTCGTCAACGTACTTCAAGATTTCGTCGATGGCAATTTGATCGTAGCCGAGCGTTTTGAGACCCAGCTTGACCGTTTGATTCACGATTTTGAGCATCCCGCCGCCGGCGAGTTGTTTGTACTTCACCAGCGCGATATCCGGCTCGATGCCGGTCGTGTCGCAATCCATCATGAAACTGATCGTGCCGGTAGGGGCCAACACGGTAGCCTGTGCGTTACGGAAGCCGTATTTCTTACCGATCTCGGTGACCTCGTCCCACAGTTCCGTGGCGGCGACCTTCAGTTCTGGTGGTCCATCATCGTTGATCTCGTCGCAGGCGTCTCGGTGCATTTGCATGACCCGATTCATGGGTTCTTCGTTCCCCGTGTAGCCTTCGAACGAGCCCACGACTGCTGCCATTTCGGCGCTGGTGCGATTGGCTTCGCCGTGCAGTAGCGCGGTTAATGATCCGCACAATCCCCGGGCGGCATCGCTGTCGTAGGCCAGTCCCGATGTCATGATGACGCTGCCGAGGTTCGAATAACCGAGGCCCAGTGGGCGATACAGGTGACTGTTCCGAGCGATTGGTTCAGTTGGGTAGCTAGCGTGATCAACTAGAATTTCCTGGGCGATGAAGAACGTCCGTGCGGCGGCGCGGAATCGCTCGACGTTGAAACTGCCGTCCTTGCCAACGAACTTCATCAAGTTGATGCTCGACAGATTGCAGGCTGTATCATCGAGAAACATGTACTCGCTGCAGGGGTTGGATGCGTTGATCGCACCGCTGTTGGGGCAGGTGTGCCATTTGTTAATCGTCGTGTCGTATTGCACACCCGGGTCACCGCAATGCCAGGCGCACTCGGCCATTTTGTTGAGCAGTTCCTTGGCATCATACTGCGGGGCCGCTTGAGTCGGCTTATCGGTGACCCAGCGAGTCTGCCACTGTTCCCCCTTGCGGACACTCTCCATGAACTCGTCGGTCAATCGCACCGACAGGTTCGCGTTCTGGAAGCACACGCTGCTATAGGCTTCGCCGTTGAAGTTCGATTCGTAACCTTCACGGATCAATGCGTGGGCCTTCTTCTCCTCAGCCCATTTGCATTCGATGAACTCGAGGATATCCGCATGCCAGACTTTGAGCGATTGCATCTTGGCAGCCCGGCGGGTCTTGCCGCCCGATTTCACCACGCCTGCGATGGAGTCGTACACTCGCATGAACGACAGCGGGCCCGAAGGCGTGCCACCCCCAGAAAGTTTCTCGCGTTGGCTGCGGATGGTCGAAAGGTCCGTTCCCGTTCCGCTGCCGAACTTGAACAGCATCGCTTCACTGCACGCCAACCGCATGATGTCTTCCATGTTGTCATCGACGCTTTGGATGAAACAGGCCGAGCCCTGTGGGAACTCGTAGGGGTTTTCCGGTTGGTCGGTCGTTTGTCGCGTGGCGTCCCAATGCCAATTGCATTTCGATCCGCTCACCCCGTACTGCGTATGCAGGCCAACGTTGAACCATACCGGGCTATTGAATGCACCGTGCTGATGCAGGCACAACCAGGTCAGATCGCGATAAAAACGCTCCCCGTCCTCGGGCGTATCGAAGTATCCATCGGCCAAACCCCAATCCGAAATCGTACGGGTCACTCGGTGCACGAGTTGACGCACGCTACGTTCTCGCTCGCCCTGCGTGTTGGGATCGCCGTAGAAATACTTGGAGACGACGACGTTGGTGGCCAACTGGCTCCAGCTCGATGGAATCTCGCAGTCGTTCTGCTCGAACAACGCCTTGCCGCTCTCATCTTTGATCGTCGCACTGCGCAAGTCCCACTGGGTCGTTGCGAAGGGAGTTCGCCCATCTTCAGGACAAAACTCGGCCTCGAACTTCAACCCGGTTCGCTCGCCCCGCGGTGCCGCATTGAACTTGGTACGGGCGTACTCCACGCCATGTTGCGAATCGACCTTCTCAAGCGCCGGGTCGTTGTGGGGCGTGTTGTTCGCACCCTGTGCGTGCTTTTTCGCCTCGGTGGTTTGGTGGTTGCGAGCGGCTGGATCAGTTTGGGTCGGCAAAACAGTGGACATGGTGGGGTCACAGGCTCCGGAAAGAAGGCATCCTTGCGGCAAACATCCTTGCGATTTCTTTCAGCAGAATCGAATGTTGCAGCGGACGGAGAAAAAAACGATTCATTAGACAAGCGTCGAAATCATTCAGCCGACGCACACGACATAGCTTCTCATTTCCCCTGCATTAGGGGGGCACGCCATTGGTGCCGGCGGCTTAGCAGAATAGGCGAATTCGATACATTCGCATTTGCTAGCACTACCGGTAGTGGCTTCCATGCCCTCGAGGCACTACATGTGGACGACGAGGAGAATGTTATGCATTTCCTAAGCTGTGTCAATCAAAACTTTTGAAGTGACTTAACTCATGCTTGGCGTAGAACTTACGCCGTAGTCCCTCCGGTGCTCTGACTGGCTCGAGTGCCCTGTGTGTCGTCGTAAAGTACTGTCCCACGATGACTTACAAGATCCCTGGCAGGGGTGAAACCGCCCCGTGGAAAACTTGTCCGGAATCGCTTTTTTGGGATTCTTTCGCCAAACCGCTACAGCCAATGACAATCGGCTTGGCAAGCTGGTTCGGATAGGTGGAGATTTGGGGGGCACCAGCTTGGCCCGAGGCTGGGCGAAGCGGCGGACACTTGGGTGCGTCAAACCACCCCATACTCAACTCGGATTGATTGATTACAGTTGAGCTCGCCCCTGGTCCTCCTCGAAAACCGCCGGTTTGAGATGGAGGCATTCTGATCCGCTGTCACCATCGACCCTTGATTGCCCGCATGACGAGAACTTTCACGATGGCCCTGTTTGCCACCCGGTTTGCCCAACTTGCCAGTCTTTCGCTGTTTCTGTGCACGGGCGGCCCGGCGATTGCCGCGGAGGAACCGGCTGCACGTCCTCTGCGTGCGTTATTGATTGCCGGTGGCTGTTGCCACGATTACGGCTCGCAGCAGTCCGTGATCGCCGAGGGGATCCAGGCTCGCGCGAATGTTCGCGTTGACGTCTACTGGACGGACAATTCAACGACGACTCCCGTCCTGCCGCTCTATCGCAAACTAAATTGGGCGGAGGATTACGACGTCATCATTCACGACGAGTGCGCAGCGGACATCAAAGACGAGGCGTTGGTGAACCGCATTGTGGCCATTCATCGAAAGGTCCCAGCGGTACATTTGCACTGCGCGATGCATAGTTTTCGCACCGGTACCGACGCATGGTTTTCACATCTCGGGCTTCAATCGAGTGGTCACGGCCCGCAAGAGCCCATCGACATTGAGTTTGTCGATCCCGATCATCCGATCACGGCGACCAGTCAAGATTGGACCACGATCGGCGAGGAATTGTACAACAACGTGAAAGTTCTCGGTGCCCATCCGTTGGCGATCGGCACGCAGCAGGTGGGCGGGAATCACCCGCGAACCGAACAGGCGATTGTCGCCTGGACCAATGATACGCAGGGGGCCCGGAGTTTCAGCACAACCATTGGACACAATACGGCAACGGTCGAAGATCCTCGATACCTCGAACTCGTCACGCGCGGGCTACTGTGGTCCTGTGGCAAGCTGAACGAGGAATATCTGCAGCCTTACCAAGGGGAAAACGACACGACGTTCATCAGCAAAGAAAAGTATCAGATTCCCGAAGCGACCGACCTCGGCAACATTCCAGCGGATGCGACATTGGTGAAGGTGACCGCTTCCACTACGCAAGCCGGGCACCCTGCGTATCATGCCATCGATGGCAAACGGGCAACGCGGTTCTGTGCCGATGGAGGAGGATTCCCGCAATGGCTGCAACTGGAATTTGAAGAGCCGCACAAGTTCGATCAGATTCAGATTGTGTGGGAGGATAAGGGTGCCGCTTACCAGTATCGCATGGAAGGCTCTGCAGATGGGAAAGAGTGGGCGACCCTGCTGGACTCCTCTGAGAACGACCGGTCTCGTCAATCGACTCAGTCGCTCGCGGGCGCCGATGCGTTGAAATTTCTGCGGATCGTTGGGTTAGGGGGGGCGACTGGTAAATGGTTCAGTGTTCGGGAAATCAAATTGACCGCTGGTGGGGTCGGGACGTTGTGGCCTGCTGACGTGCAGGCAAAGGCTGACAAGTTCGTGCCCATGGCCGCAGACCGCTATCAGACCCGAGGCAACGTGCCGCCGCGAATTGAAAAACTGACGCCGCAAGCCGAAGCGGCGATTCTGCGAGATGTCCGCGTCCCCGATGGCTTCACTGCCACCGTGTTTGCCTCACCGCCCGCAGTCAACTATCCCGTCTTTGTTGCCGCCGACGTCAATGGAACTCTGTATGTCAGTTCTGATGGTAACGGCTCGCTCGGCCGCAATCCTGAGCGGGGCCGAGTAATTCGGCTGCGAGATCTCGATGGGGACGGTCGCGCCGACGAAACGAAAGTATTTTGTGAGATCGATGCTCCCCGCGGACTGGTTTGGGATCACGATCGCTTGTACTTAATGCATCCGCCCAACCTGAGTGTGTTCTTCGATCATGATGGGGACGGTGTCGCCGATGAACAAAAAACGTTGGTGAAGGGGCTTGCCTTTGATTATGCCGATCGCCCCGCCGATCACACGACGAACGGTCTGAGTCTTGGTGCAGATGGTTGGCTGTATATCGCGGGCGGCGATTTTGGCTTTCTCGAAGCCGAGGGCAGTGACGGAAAGCAGCTCGTCCACCGGGGCGGGGGAGTGATCCGTGTTCGTCCCGACGGATCGGACCTCCAGATCTATTCCGAGGGTACGCGAAATATTCTTGAAGTCGCGATCAGCCCCGACATGGAAATGTTTGCGCGAGACAATACGAACGATGGCGGGGGTTGGGACGTGCGGTTGCACCATTTCACCGGGATGGAGAATCACGGCTACCCACGCCTCTACAAGAACTTCAACGATGAATGCGTCCAACCGCTGGCCGATTACGGTGGCGGTTCGGGCTGCGGGGCGGTGTACATTGATGAGCCAGGTTTCGGCAAGTGGAACCACGCCCCGTTCACAGCGGACTGGGGGACGGGATCACTTTATCGCCACACCGTCACGCGCGACGGGGCGACCTATCAAGAGTCGGCGCCGCCCGAGTCGTTTATCAAGCTGACCCGCCCCACGGATGCAGATGTCGATGGGAACAGCCGGGTGTACTGCGCCAGTTGGCGAGGTGCGACGTTCAATTGGGACGGTCCTGACGTGGGGTACATTGTTTGTGTCCGCCCCGACGACTTCACGCCGCCACCGATGCCCCAGTTCGCCTCCGCGAGTGATGACGAGCTGATTAGGGTGATGGATTCACCCAGTTACCGTCGCCGTATCGAGGCGCAGCGGGAGTTGATGCGACGCGGCAATCCAGCCTTCGAGCAGTTGCTGACCCGTGCCGTCGCAGGCCGATCCCCCGCACGCAATCTTTTACTACGCTTGCAAACCGATGCCACCGATCACGAGTGTGTGTCAGCAATAACGCATGAGGATCCTGTTGTTGTGCACACTGCGATCCGTTGCTTGGCCGCCCGCGGGGCTGCGTCGGTTTGTCTGGATGCGTTGGATGCCAGCAGCAGTCCCGCCGCACGCGATGGGTTGCTGCGGGCTCTCGCGATGATGCATACGCAGGAGGTTGTGGATGGTTTGATCGCGAAATTAACCGATGCCGACGACGAGTTGAGACTCGGCATCGTCTCGGCGTTGTGCAGATTGCACAGCCAGGAAGCTGTCTGGAAAGGTGACTCGTGGGGGACCCGACCCGACACTCGAGGGCCCTATTACGAGCCGGTTTCCTGGAGCGAGTCGGAGAAAATTGCTAACGTATTGCGGACTGTCTTGCCGGAGCTGGATCCTGTCGTTGCGGCCGATTTGGTCCGTCGGCACTATTACCTGGACAAGAGCATTTTTGATCCCGGCGAGACCATGGATGCCGAAGCCCAGCCGGCCGCGCCCGTCTGGTCACCCGAGGAGGTCGCTGTCCTCCAGGAGCTGATCCCGAAGGATGCGGTGAAGATCAATGAGATGAAAATCGACGACGCAGTCGCACAAGCGATAAGCATGCAGGGCAATGTGGAGCTGGGGCGGTACATGTTCACCAAGGCAAACTGCGTCGCCTGCCACACCGTTTCGGAGGACGAGGTGCAGAAAGGGCCGTTCCTCGGCAGCATTGCGAAAACCTATAAACGCCCAGATCTGGCCGTTGCAATTGTGCAGCCGAGCAAGACGATCGCGCAGGGATTCGTGACGAACACGATTCTCACGCTCGACGGTGACGTAATCACTGGATTCGTCACGAACGAGCGCAGTGAGCAGGTCACGCTCCGCGACCAGACCGGTAAAGAAACGACCATTGAGAAGGAGGAAATTGACTTTCGCAAGACGTCCGATATCTCAGTGATGCCCACCGGCGTACTCAACGAATTCACCGTTTACGAGTTTGCCTCCCTCCTGGATTACCTGGAGTCGCTGTCGCCAGCGGCGCAGTAACACGGTTTCAGAAAGCCTTCTTAGAAATACGTTCTAAGAATAGTTCGGTGTTGGTGGGCGATAGTCGCCCATGTTGATCGATTGAAACCACTCAATCGTGTGCTTCAGGCCGTCGTCGAGTTTCACGGTCGGCTGCCAGTCCAAGTGCCGTTTGGCCAGAGTGATATCCGGGCGGCGGCGGGTGGGATCGTCTTCGGGCAGAGGCGCGAGGACGAGCTTACTCGCCGATCCCAAAATCTCGATTACTTTCTCCGCCAATTCACGGATGGTGAACTCGTCTGGATTACCGATGTTGACCGGGCCAATGAAGTCATCTTGGTTCATCATTCGGATGATGGCCTCAACGAGGTCGTTACGGTAGCAGAACGATCGTGTCTGCGATCCGTCGCCGAACAAGGTGATGTCTTTTCCTGCGAGTGCCTGGCGGATGAAATTCGACACGACGCGCCCGTCGTAAGGATGCATTCGCGGTCCGTAGGTATTGAAAATCCGCACGATCCGAGTGTCGACACCGTTACTGCGGTGATAGTCCATGAACAGCGTCTCGGCGACACGTTTGCCTTCATCGTAGCAGGCCCGGATGCCAATTGGATTGACATTACCGCGGTAGGATTCGGTCTGCGGATGCTCTTCTGGATCGCCGTAGACTTCACTCGTGCTCGCCTGCAGAATCCGTGCACCGCAGCGTTTGGCAACCCCTAGCATGTTGATCGAGCCAAGCACGCTGGTTTTAATCGTCTTGATCGGATTGTACTGGTAGTGACCTGGTGCAGCGGGGCAGGCCAAGTTGTAAATCTTGTCGACTTCGAGATGAATGGGCAGCGTGATATCGTGGCGGATCAGTTCGAAATTCGGGCGACCGAGCAGGTGCGCAACGTTGGTTTTCTGACTGGTGAAGAAATTATCCAGACAGATGACGTCGTGGCCGTCCTCGACGAGTCGCTCACAGAGATGGGAACCGAGAAAACCGGCACCGCCAGTGACAAGAATACGGTCAATCATGGATCACTTTCGAGAATCGAGGAAGCCGAATATCGTCGCGAACTCGAACGATTTTGTCGAGCGGGCGGCCCATTGATTTCGGGTCGTGCTCTAACAGGCTAGAAGGGGCCACCCAATTTCGGCTAGTTCTGGATTCGAGTTCGTAACACTTAACAACCGAAAACTCGCGTATCCAAGCCGGAGTAAGTTTCCAACCCCCATCGGATCGTTCATTAATCTCGATCGGGCTCATCCGGCCGGCGCGCTGGCGAGCCCGACAGCGAAGGACCAAGTGAATGTGGTGGTGCAACACCGAAAAAGTCAGGCAATCGATGGCAAAAACCGAGGCCAAGAACTCCAGTCGATCGCGAAACCAAACCCGCCGAAGTTCGTAAGAGTTCTCCGTCAGCGGATCATCACCACAGGGGAAGGCACCTCGGACACATCTCTATATGCAATGGACCACTGGGGCTTCGGACGAATGCAAGACTTCACCACGAGCTCGACGGGGCATCGCATCAACTCCAGG